>JACPII010000019.1 GCA_016188175.1 Candidatus Woesearchaeota archaeon
CAATATGACTGTATCTTCTCCCCCTACAACAACAAATTTTTCTCCTTCTTTTAATCCAAGCTGTTCCCTTACATCGAAAGGAATAACTACCTGCCCTCTTGAACTCATGCTTGTTATTTCTAATTTTTCCATTTTGTTTACTCCCTTGATAAGAATATCTTACTAGTAAGAATATCTTATTTATAAAGATTGTGGTTTTGTATTTTATAAAGAAAAATTTAAATATATGTTGTACTATGGCAGATTATATGCCTCGAGATATTTTTGGAAGACTTGTACAATCAGATATGTTTGGTAGAAAAATCTCCAAAAAACAAATCAAAAGAGAGGTGATTGACGAGAATAGAAGAAGAGGAAAGGCTGCTGAAGATTCTTATGTTATGAAAGCGAGACTATCGGGTTACGAAGTTGAAAGAACTGGAAAAGGTCATGATTTTAGGGTTAGAAAAAGAGACCCTTTCACCGGAAAAGTAACCTATAATGGGGTAAGGGAGATTAAATCAGGAAATGCTAAACTTTCCAAACTTCAGCAGAAAACAAAGAGGCGCCAATCCAATTACAAGGTAATTAGAGAAAATAGTATGTGGTGATAAAAATGCCGAGCTTTTTAGCAAATTATACGACAAAAACAAAAAGGCCAGTAATGTTTAATAGCAAATCTCGTAAATTATTGGACTTTTGCGAGATTTGGTAGTAAAGTAAATCGCATATCCAAATGTTCAAATAATTGTGCGATTTTCTATAACAAGAATTTCTGACGTTATCCTCAGATAATCCCTACTTCCCCACATGCAGGTAAGCCCCGCGGGTAAAAAACCCGACGAGCTGCTTCATCTTTGCCAGCTTCGGAAACAGGTCCTTCTCCAGCGAGGCTGCGCCGGAAAAAAGCTCGAACACCTCCGGCTTAAAGATATAGATTCCCGCATTGACGCGCGGATTTTGGTTTTTCCTGGAAATCGACAACGAGGTCATTGTCAAGGACGGCATTCCCATATTTTGATGGCTCTTCGGTCGTCATTAGCCCCATCGTCGCAAGCTTGTCCCGCTCCAGGTGCTTTTTCACCATGCTTTGCAGGTCAAAATCATTGAAGGTATCCGCGCTCATCGCGATAAAACTTTCCTTCAACAGGCCCCGCAGGGCGTTGAGGGCGTCAGCATTCCCCTTGGTTTCCTGCTCAATGATCTTTACCATCAGGGGGGCATCCTCCACAGCCTCCAGCAGCTGGCCCATGTCCCTGCCGTGCTGGGTTACGAGGAAAATCTTTTTGATCCCGTGCTTCACAAAGAACTCGATTTGTTTTTTGATGAGGGAAACGCCATGGATCTCTTTTATCGCAAGGTGCTGGTATTCCCCCTTGAGAAGCAATACGGCTGTCGTGACAGAGCCTTCCCGCAGGCCTTTCCTCAAATAAAACTCGATCGCCTGGCTCCTTGAACGGATGATGTTTCCATCTACGTTGCCGTCAATCTGGTGAAGAAGCCCTCGGTCAAGAGATATAGCAACTTTATCTTTTACCATAAAGTATGAATAACTACTACTAGTATTTAAATGTTTTTCCCTCTATTAAGTGGGGAAACCGGTCACATTGAAAAGTTGAAGGTTGCCATCCTTTTGCGAAGCTCTTCGGTGACATCCTTGAGCTGACAGGGGGAAGTCCCTTACGGGGATGTCAGCTTTTGAGTAACAAATCAAAGCTGAGCTTGATGGCAACCCGAGCGAATGCGAGGACTTTTCAATGCGACCGGGAAACCGGAACCTTTATATAAGAGCTTTGACCAACAAAGTATGAATAGTTCATACTAGAAGAGTATCCAAGGGAGAACCCATGGCCGTTGAATTACAAAAAACCCACAAAGAAGTCCCTAAGGTCTGGGGCAGGGAAATATGGATAGTGAACAGGGAGTATTGCGGAAAAATACTGGTCCTCAACAAGGGGTTCCAATGCAGCATGCACTTCCACAAAAAGAAGGACGAAACGTTTTACATCCTCAGGGGCAGGGTGTTGATGGAGATAGGTAATGCACAATGGATCATGCATCCCGGCCAGTCGATGCTCATCCCCCCCAATGCCAGGCACCGTTTTACTGGCTTGGAAGACTCAGAAATCATTGAATTTTCCACCCATCATGAGGACGAGGATTCCTTTAGGGTTCAGGAAAGCAGGAAAGTGGACATTGGGGCGTTGGATCTTCCGGAGGGCTGTTGACATGGACATCCTCCTCACCGGTGGCGCAGGGTTCATTGGCTCGAATATTGCTCTTGCACTTCAGGATTCCCATACGGTCACCATCATTGACAACCTCAGTTCCGGGGGGAGTGAAAACCTGAAGGGGTTTCAGGGGGGTATTCTTGACCTTGACATTTCCGAGCCTTTAAACCTCAGCCAAAAATTTGACGCTATCATTCACGAAGCATCTATCACGGATACCACCTTTAAACCCGACGAGGAAATGATTCGGCAGAACGTGGAAGGCTTCAAAAATGTCCTTGCGCTTGCCAAAAAGAATAAGGCACGGTTGGTATATGCCTCGTCAGCAGGCGTCTATGGCAATGGCCCTGCACCGATGAAAGAAAGCCAGCAGCTGCAGCCCTTGAATGCCTATGCTAGATCCAAAGCGATGATAGACCACATTGCAGCAGAACACAGCAAAAACATATTGATTGTCGGCCTCCGTTACTTCAATGTTTTCGGCCCAAGGGAGCAGGGGAAAGGCAGTTCAGCGAGCATGATCTATCAGTTAAGAAAGCAGATTTTAACAGGAAAGGCTCCGCGCCTCTTTAAGTTCGGGGAGCAGGTCAGGGATCATATCTATGTCAAGGACGTTGCAGCAGCGACCATCAAGGCCCTGGAAGCAAAAGGGTCAGGCGTGTTCAATGTGGGGACGGGAAAGGGTTCATCCTTTAATGAAGTCCTCGCAGCAGTCCAGGAAACTCTTGGAACCAACAAGCAGGTTGAGTATTTCGACAACCCCATCACCGGAGTGTATCAGGTGAATACTCTTGCAGACACCACCCTCATCGCCCGGGGCCTTAGTTGGAAGCCAGCATATTCCTTGAAGGAAGGCATCAAAGATTATTTTCAATGGCTTGAAAGCGAGGGAATTCCATGAAAGGCCAGCTGTTGGGATTGATAGAAAAGTTCAAGGGAAAGAAAATTCTTGTCATTGGGGACATCATGCTTGATAAGTATCTCAAAGGAGATGTCTCGCGCATCAGCCCTGAGGCTCCGGTTCCCATCGTGACCGTCACCGGTGAAAGATTTGTCCCAGGTGGAGCAGCAAACGTTGCCAGCAATATCGCTTCTTTAGGCGGTAATGTCCGTATGGCTGGCGTTATCGGGAACGATGATCCTGGAGAACTCCTGATAAAAGAACTGCAGCGCAGGGGAGTTGGTACCGATTCAGTTATTATTGACAAAAAAAAGCCGACCACCCAAAAGGTTAGGATTGTAGCACAGAACCAGCAATTGCTAAGGGTTGATTATGAGGATACTGCATATATCGCTCCAGCGACGGAAAATGAGCTTATCCGGTCCATTCAGTCATCTATCCCTGATTCCGATGCCATTGTCGTTTCGGATTATGCAAAGGGGGCCATTACCTCCGAGCTGATGAGATCGATCCATACAGCAAGGAATAACCAGTACCTGATCGTTGACCCCAAGCCAAAGCACAAGGCCCTATACGCTGGCGTTTCTATCATTACCCCCAACCTAAAGGAGGCAAGGGAAATGGCGCACGCACACGATGAGCCCGGTGTGCTCGGAAAACAGTTAGTCGGTGAGTTACAAAGCACCATCCTGATTACGTTGGGTGACAAAGGGATGGCCTTGTTCGAACAAAACGGGAACATTACAGAAATTCCAACCAAAGCCAAGGAAGTTTTTGATGTTTCAGGCGCAGGTGACACCGTCGTTGCAGCCCTTGCCCTTGCGCTGGCAGCTGGGGCAGATTTTGTTCAGGCAGCATTTCTTGCCAATCATGCAGCGGGAGTTGTAGTGGGGAAAGTGGGAACTGCGGTCTGCTCCATTGAAGAGCTGCAGGGGAGCATCGACCGTGGATAAGGCCAACTCTCCAGAAAATGACGCCGTCAGTTCCACCGCTCATAAGCTGCTTGGTGAAAAAGAGCTCCTCCGGCGGGTTGGCTCTCTAAAGCGGGAGGGGAAAAAAATAGTTACCTGCAACGGCGTCTTCGATATCATTCACCCGGGCCATATATCATTTCTGGAGGAAGCCAAAGCCCAGGGCGACATTCTTATCGTTGCAGTCAACACCGATTCTTCAGTGAAAGAAAATCGCGGCCCTTCGAGGCCAATCAACAAGGAAAATGACCGCGCAAGAGTGCTCGCAGCCCTTGCATGCACAGATTACATCCTCCTGTTCGGGGAAAAGACCCCCATCTCCTTTCTGGAAAAAATCAAGCCCGATGTCCATGTCAACGGCTCGGAATATGGAGAAGCCTGCATCGAGGCTCCGACCGTGAAAAAGAATAACGGTAAGCTTCATATTGTCCATCGGATTCCCGGCTATTCGACGACCGGAATAATCAAGAAAATAGGCAGGTAATCCAAAACCTTTTTATTGGTCTTGTCAAACCTTGTTGCGATGGATCCCTCAACTGGACAAGAAAACTTTCTTTTAGGGCATTACAAACGGCTCTTAAAAAACAATGGATCCGATTTTCGGTTCAATTCTTTGCGGAAGCTGGTGTTGCGTTACGTCAAAGGGGCAGATGTCCTTGACCTCGGATGTGGAACTGGCCATATGACCAAGGCATTGCGGGAAAAAGGCTGTAAGGTCACCTCCGTGGACACAGACCCCGAGATGATACGCCTTGCCAGGGCCTACACCGGCAATCAGGATTCCCATGTGCTTAAAGGTGAGGACCTCAGGAAAGTAGGAAAACGACGGTTTGACACCATCATCGCATTGGATGTCATTGAGCATATCGAGGATGACCGGAAAGTCCTGGACAACATGCATGCTGTCCTGAAAGAGGATGGCAGGATTATTATTTCCGTTCCCTGCTTTCAATGGCTCTATGGAAAGCGTGACAAGGCAATGGGCCATTGGAGGCGTTATCAGTGGAATGAGCTCTCTGAAAAGGTAAAAAATGCAGGGTTCCAGATCAAGTCGATGAGGTATTGGAATCTTCTTGGATTCTTCCCCTACGCTTTCTCGGAAAAGCTCCTTAACAAGCCCATTAACGAACAGTTAAGGTACAGGAATCGGGGCATTGTTGGCGAAACCGTCAATAAGCTCCTCTGTTGGTGGCTGACCTTTGAAGGGCTGTTCCCGCAGCCATTTGGGATAACTCTCTTTTGTGTTGCAGAAAAGATGGGGAAATGATGGATCAGGAAAATATCCCAGTTGGATGGAAAACTCATTTTCTATTTATCATTGGGCTTGCCCTCGTTACTATCATCTATTTCTTTCAGTTTATCGGCCCAACGGTGCCGGCAAGGGATATGGCAACATACTATCTTCCGAATGCCATGATCCTTGAGCGCTCCTGGGAAAAATATGGTGACCTTTACCCCCTATGGAATCCTTACGGATTTAGCGGTGAGCCATTTCTCATCAAGCCAATCATCGGATTCGATTCGCCTCTTGGACTTTTTATCCTTATGGGCATGAGCCCTCTTGCATCCCTCAAGCTGAGCTATATCCTCTTTTTCCTCATTGCAGGAGTTGCTATGTATTTTTTCACCACCTCCCTTAATCTCGAGCCGCGCCACGCTTTTTTGTCAGCCCTGGTCTATATGCTGAATGGCTATGTTGCTTCCTTGTTGGTTCCCGGATGGCTGACCACATTGGCGGGATACTCCCTTCTTCCTCTTGTGTTGCTGTTCACCAAAAAGGCGGTTGGAAAAAACAGCTGGCTGCCGTATTCCGTGGCTGCCGCAGCTACTCTTTCATTGATTCTCCGGTTTGGCCCCGACATGAAGGCAGGCTTGTTCGTACTCCTTGCCATGGGGCTGTTTATGGTGTATTCGGTAATGCTAAACTTCACCCTCAAGAAATTGGTTAAGGTTGGTGCGATTTCCTTTGTCGTCCTTTCCCTTTTTTTCGCGTTCTCTGCAGAGCGTGTGTTGAGCCATTACTCGTTCATGAGGATGGAGGGGAGCTCAAAAGCATCCCAGGATTGGGATAATGTTTCTGGTCGCCAGTTGTCATATGGGGAGATGTTCACAGAATTGGTTGAGCCTTTCAAGAATTTTGGAAAATTTCCTCGCCAGGGAAATTCCAATCATATCGGCATTGTTGCTTTTTCCTTAGCCCTCATCGGCCTTTTTGCCAACAGAAAAAACAAGGCCGTCCTTTTTCTTGGGTTGCTTGCCCTCTTCGCCGTCCTCGTCGCATCGAACACCTTTAATTTATTCCGGATCCTCTGGCAGCTTCCTGTCTTCAACAGCATGAGGTACATGGACAGGATACTTATCCTTTATGCCTTCTCGGGCTCGGTGCTCGCTGGTTTTGGCATTCAGGCGCTTTCCCATAAATTCCCACGATGGAAAGGCAAGGTCTCTCTCGCAGCATTGCTCCTTGTTTTCATCAATCTCTTTTTCTTTGGATTCAGCCATTACGATGGAAAGGTAAATGAATGGACAAATATCGACGAAGCCGTCAAGGAAAATCAGGCCCTTCAATTTATCAGCAGCCAGGAAGGGATATTCAGGATCAATACTATGGAGACCAAAGGTATCGATTGGGGAACCGATGTCTTTAATGTGCCCTTGGGTTTGGAGCATATCTTCATGTATGACACCAAATTTTTCGTCCCGTATCTCCAGGGGCTTTTAAGCAGGGTCAGTCAAAACGCGTCGAGATTCCTTGGATTGCTTAATGTGAAATATGTCACCTCCCAGTCCCCCTTGGATCTGCCCAGCTTTCATCCCGTTGGTGAATATGGGAAGTGCACCGTGTGTTTTCCCCAGCGGCCTGAGCTGCAGAAAGCCTGGGGGCCATTTGTGTATGAAAACGAGGGTGTCCTCCCGCGGGCGTATGTTGTCCCTAGATCAATCCTTTTTGTCGGGGACCCCGAATTTACCACGAAGACGATATATTCCATCCTCGCTAACAGCAAATTTAATCCCAAAATTGCCGTAGCGATTAAAGGAAAGGAGTCGATCAATACATATTCCCTGAGAGAATTGCAGCCATTCTCCCTTGTTGTTAGGGCAAAAGGGGGAAGTGACGCCTCCTCTGTCCCCCTCATGAAAGAATTTATTGACCGAGGAGGAACTCTTATCCCGGACCCCTTTACCGATGCCGGGAAAAATTCCACTGAACAGATGGAAGATGCAATGGCTTCGCTGGCAGGCTCTTTTTCTGCCATCAATGACTCAGATATCCAAAGGGTTTCTTTCGACAAAGTGAAGATTGCGTTGCGCGGCCAAAAAGGTGTTCTTGTGTTGAGCGAGAAATTTTCCGTTTTTGATGGATGGAAAGTGCAGGAAAAAAATGGCAATGAGCTTCCCTTGTTGAATGCAAACGGCATGAACAGCGCCGTATTTTTGGATGGGAATGAGCAGGAGTTGACCTTCACCTACCTTCCCCTCCCCTTTCTGCTCGGTAAATCCATAATCGGCCTGGCTTTTTTCATGCTCTTGGGCTATGCGTCATGGCGTTGGTTCAGAAGATTAAAAGGGAAGAGCATCCAGGCGGGAGAAACTGAGCCTCAATCCGCCGTTCAGCAGGAAATGCCTCCCTCCCAGGTTGACAAATAGCATTTAATCAAATCCTCACGAGGTTGGTGCGAAACTCTCCCTTCGGTCGGGGTTAGCCCCGGTTCGGCTTCAAAAACCCGACCACAAACTGACACGGAAAAATCCGTTGGATTTTTTGTGCCTCGCTCGCTACCGCTCGGAGGTTCTGAGAAATTCTGATGAATTTCTGGAACCTCCTCGTTACCACTCGGAGGCATCCCCGTAAGGGACATCCCCCTGTCAGTCCAAAACAAAGGCCAATAAGCCTCACATCTTGGGGCTAACCCTTCATTTCGCTCCAACCTCAATCCTCACAAAAGCTTTTTATACGCTCCGTCGTTTTCTTAGGCCATGGACCTAAGCGTTGTAATTCCAGCATTTAACGAAGAGGAAAATCTCCAGCCCCTGCTTGCAGAATTAAGGTCGGTCCTCGCGGGTATGGGAAAAACCTATGAGATTATCGTCGTTGATGACGGCTCCACCGACGGCACATTTACCGTCTTGCGCCGTTTAAAGAAAGATGAAAAAGCGCTGGCCGCGATCAGGCACCGAAAGAACTTTGGTCAGACCGCAGCATTGGCCACCGGCTTCAGCCATGCGCAAGGGAACCTTGTCGTGGTTATCGACGCAGACATGCAGAATGATCCCCGAGACATCCCCCGCCTCATTGAAAAACTCAGCGAAGGGTATGATGTCGTCTCCGGCTGGCGTTACCAGAGAAAAGACCCTCTTCTGAAGATTCTCGTTTCCAGGCTTGCAAACGGCTTTCGGAGGCTGTTGACTGCAGAAAAAATACACGATTCTGGCTGTTCATTGAAGGTATACAAAAAAGAGTGCCTCGAAAATCTTCCCTTGTACGGGGAAACTCATCGATTTATCCCCCTGCTCCTGGCATGGAAAGGATTCAAGGTTGGCGAGCTTAAGGTCAATCATCGCCCAAGGAAAAGCGGAAAGACGAAATATGGCATTGTCCGCCTCCTCAAGGGGTTTCTTGACCTTATCACCGTTAAGTTTTGGGTGCAATACTCAACGAGGCCGATGCATCTTTTTGGCTCTATGGGGTTGCTGTCTTTTTTCCTTGGCCTTTTCCTCGGCATCTATCTGGCAGCGATGAAGCTCCTGTATGGGATTCCGCTTGCAAACAGGCCGCTGCTTCTGCTGAGCATCCTCCTCATCGTCCTTGGGGTCCAGCTCTTTGCCCTCGGCCTTCTCGCCGACATCCTGATCAAGATGTATTTCCATAATGAAGGAGACAACCAAAGAATCGAGATAATTATCTAATCTTGTGCATGCTCTTCTTATCGGATAGGATATCTAAACCGAAAGGGTCTAAGATGAAAAGCGTCCTGGTGACTGGTTCTGCTGGATTGATTGGCTCCGAATCCGTCCGGTTCTTTGCTTCGAAGGGGTTTGACGTCGTGGGAATTGACAATGACATGCGCTCATACTTCTTCGGGAAGCCGGCGAGCACCCTTCCTGTCCGAAAGCAGCTGGAAAAAGAATTTGGGAATTACCATCACCACGAGATGGACATCCGGGACCAGGAGTCTATCGGCAAGTTGTTCAGATCGTCCGTGTTCGACCTCATCATCCATACCGCCGCTCAGCCCTCCCATGATTGGGCGGCAAAAGAGCCGTTCACCGATTTCGGGATCAATGCCCAGGGGACGTTGAACCTTTTGGAAAATTTCCGCCAGCACAGCCCGGATGCAGTCTTTATCTTCACCTCAACAAACAAGGTCTATGGGGACCTTCCAAACTTTCTTCCTCTCGTAGAGGATGAAACAAGGTATGAAATCGAGAAAGGCCACAAATTTGAGGATGGCATCGACGAATCCATGAGCATCGACCAGTCGAAGCATAGCATCTTTGGCGCCTCAAAAGTCGCCGCTGACATCCTTGTCCAGGAGTATGGGCGCTACTTCGATCTTAAAACATCCTGTTTCCGGGGTGGCTGCCTTACGGGGCCGGGGCATGCGGGCGCCGAGCTCCACGGCTTCCTTGCATACCTTGTCCATTGCATCGCCCATGGCGAGCCGTATTCCATCTTTGGATACAAAGGCAAACAGGTCCGTGACAACATCCATTCTTTTGACCTCGTCAATGCGTTCTACCATGTTTTCAAAAAGCCAAGGATGGGGGAAGTCTACAATATGGGTGGCTCACGGCATTCCAACATTTCCATGCTTGAGGCGATAAAAAAGACCGAAGAGCTGTTGGGAAAAAAAGCAGTTACCTTATACACAGAAAAGAACCGGGCGGGAGACCATATATGGTATATCTCCGGCGTCGGAAAGTTCAAAAGCCACTACCCCGACTGGGATTTCACGTATGACATGGACGCCATCCTCCAGGATATCTGCGATGCGCAAGAGGGCAAATATAGCGAAGAACACCCCTGATTGAGCGATAGGTAAAAAAATGCGGACTATCCCTTCCCCAAAGCGCGGGGCTATACACCCAGCGGCTTTTGACTAAGGTGTCCTTTGCTTATTGGGGCATAGCATGGACGGTTCAACAGTTTATTCCGGCGAGTATAGCTTATGGCAACAGCAAAGATCCTCATTACTGGTGGTGCAGGGTTTATCGGCAGCCACCTTGTCGACGCCCTTATAAGGCAAGGAAACGATGTCAGGATTCTCGACAGCCTTGATCCCCAAGTGCATCCCGGAAAAAAAGCCCCATCCTACCTGAATCCAAAAGCGGACTTTATTGCAGGTGACGTTACCGACTATGGGGTTTTTGCGAACGCCCTCAAGGACAGGGAAGTAGTTTTCCATTATGCGGCGTCAGTGGGCATCGGCCAGTCTAACTATAGGATATCTCATTTCGTGAAAAACAATATCCTGGGGACCGCAAACCTTCTTGACATTTTGGCAAACGGGAAACATGCAGTTAAGCACGTTGTCCTTCCGGGCTCTAACACGAGTTATGGTGAAGGCCTTTACCGATGCGCCAGGTGTGGTATTTATCACCCCCAGCTTCGCACCAAAGAGCAGGTCGAGGCCTATGGCTTTGAAGTGGCCTGTCCGGAATGCAAAAATTCTGCTCAGCCGATTCCAACGCCTGAGGAAACCGGATTATGGTGCAACTCCATATATTCCTTCACGAAGCGTGGCCAGGAAGACATGCTCCATTTTGTTGGAAAAACGTATGGCATTCCAACGACCGTCCTTCGTTTTTTCAATGTTTATGGCCCAAGGCAATCCTTGAGCAATCCGTACACAGGGGTAACTGCAATATTTACGGGCAGGATTAAAGAGGGTAAGGCTCCCGTAATCTATGAAGATGGCCTTCAGGCGAGGGATTTTGTATCCGTCCATGATGTCGTTGAAGCCAGCATCCTTGCAATGAAAACAACTGCTTCCCACCAGGAGACGTTCAATGTCGGCACGGGCCAGCCCATCCCCATCAGGGATGTTGCCCTCTCCATCGCAAAGCTCCACAACAGCCCGCTCAGGCCTGAAATCACTCGCACGTTCCGCAAAGGGGACATCAGGCATTGTTTTGCCGACACCAAAAAAGCGGAGCAGAAGCTTGGCTTCAAGGCAAAAGTCCACTTTCTGCAAGGTATGCAGGAGCTTTTTGAGTGGTCGCGAAGGGAATCTTCAGGGGGCGATTTTGAGAGGGCAACAAAAGAATTGGAAGAGAAGGGGCTGTTGTGAGTTAATTTGGAGATGAAATACATTAATCCGAAATGGGGAATCAAGTTTTAATGCAACAAAAGATAAACCTGGGGGAAGAAATAAAACCTATTATTGATTATTATTCCCACCTATTGCAAACCTATATTACAAAACTTCAAATAAATAATAATGAAAGATATTACCACCGAAATAAAATTTTTACAATTCTAAGTTTATTCTTGACTTTTTTTATAGTTCTCGTTGGGATTGTTAGCCCAGCTATCTCTTCATCAAATGGATTAGGGACATTTTTTTTAGGTTTTGGTGTGGAAAGCACTCTTTTCGGGAATTCTTCCCCCACTGGAAATCGGTCTATTTTTTTTAACTTGTCAAAACAATCAATAGATTCAGGAATAACAATTTTTGAATCAAACTTTAGATTAATACAGGGTATTCTGAAGGGGTTGGGTCTTTTTGTCTTATTGCTGTCCATTCTTTTAACCGGTGTTTTTTTACTTGACATTGAGGCACATAAGGGAATTAAAAAGAACGAGTGTATCGTTGGAAGGATAAACTCAATTCTTACGTCACTTTACCTGTTGATGGTTCGATGGCCAGACCAGTTAGGTCGAAAAGAGGTTAAAGAAATACTTAACCAGTTTTATTTGCCCCCAAACCAGTTTGATAGAATGTTAATCGATTTAGTTATTAAGTCAAGATCGGAAGAAGGCCAAAGGAATAATCCGTAAGTATTAAAAAAGGAAGTCCTATCCTAAAATTCATGGTAACAATCGGCATCATCGGCGGTTCAGGATTAGAGGATCCAAAAATTCTCAAGGATGCAAAAGAGCTCATCGTTACGACTCCCTTCGGCAAGCCTTCCTCCCCGCTAACCATTGGAAAAATCCGGGGGGTTGACGTTGCTATCCTTTCACGCCATGGAGGGAAGCATGAAATCATGCCGACAAACGTTCCCAATCAGGCTAACATCCGTGCATTAAAGGACATTGGCTGCACCCACATCCTTGCAACCTCAGCGTGCGGAAGCTTAAGGGAGGGCATCCATCCCGGGGACTTCGTTGTCGTTGACCAATTCATCGACCGGACAACAAAAAGGGCAGCCACCTTTTTTGAAAAAGGCCACGTATGCCATATCCCCATGGCAGATCCCTTTTGTGTTGGCCTCAGGGAAGTGTTATTTTCCTCATGCAAAGAGCTCAAGTTCCGAGCCCACGAGAAAGGGACAGTTATTACTATCGAAGGCCCAAGATTTTCCACAAGGGCAGAATCCCGCCTCTGGATCCAATGGAACGCGGATGTTGTTAACATGTCGACAGTCCCCGAATGTGTTCTTGCGAGAGAGATCGGGATGTGTTATGCCGTCGTTTGCATGGCGACGGATTATGACTGTTTTAGGGAAGGCAGAAGGGTTGACATCGGGGAAGTGATGGAAGTGTTTAAGGAAAATGCCGAGCGGGTGAAAACTCTCCTTGTCCACGCCGTCTCAAAAATAAAAGACGATCCGGCGTGTGTCTGCAGGACGGACTGCAAATCTGCAGTCATTAGCTAATGCCAGGTATCAGTTGTTAATATCCCGTTATCGTTGGGTGCAAAAGATACAATCTTCAGGACAAGGGAACGTGAAACGATGGATCTCAAGAGCAAAATCAGGACAGTCCCCCATTGGCCGATTGAAGGTGTTATGTTCCGGGATATAACCACTCTTCTTCAGGACGGCCCGGCATTCAAGGAAGCTATTGATTCCCTCTACGACCGTTATAAGCCAATGAAGATTGATGTGGTCGCAGGCATTGAAAGCCGTGGATTTATCTTTGGAGCAGTTCTTGCCTATAAGCTTGGGGTTGGTTTTGTCCCCATCAGAAAGCCGGGAAAGCTTCCTTCTAAGACTATCAGCCAGGAATACACCCTTGAGTATGGGACGAACAAGATAGAAGTTCATGCAGATGCGATTAAAAAAGGCCAGCGCGTCTTGGTCATTGACGACCTCATTGCCACAGGCGGCACTGTCAACGCAGCCGTAAAGCTCATCGAGCGCCTTGGAGGGATCATTGTTGAGTGCGCGTTCCTCATCGGGCTCCCCTCTCTCAAGGGCCATGAAAAACTAAAAGGCCATAAGCTTTTTACTATGATGGAGTTTGAAGGGGAGTAACCCAAAACAACACACCATCTATTGAGAATGAAATGTTTTGGAGGTTCTTTCCTTCTGGATAAGTACTGGGTCTTATTGTTGGGCTATTTCCCCGGATAATTCAACCATACAGGTAAAAAAGAGGGTTTATTAACCGATATGCACTCCTCTCGCTATGGCTTATATTGGGAGATCCGTTGGCGTTGGGAATGTTGACTCGCTTTATTTTTCCTTTTTTGGATTGGCCTCGAAAAGTGCCAGATATAGGACTTTTAGGAGAAACACTACAGAAAACAGGGTGGAGATTGTTCCAGCAGGGAAGGCTCTTGAACCAATCCGAAGGAATCCAGATTGGCTTCTGGACTATACCCTTAATCATTATGCATGTTTATCGGGCTTTCATACTGGGGAAGGAGTGCCAATAGTGGTCTCAGCAAATGGAAATATGGGGAAATACCTCCAAGCACAACTCACTCATCGTCGATGGAAAATTGCTGATTGCCTCGATCGGACTCTTCGCACATTAGTTCCCCAAGAAAGGGGCGACCCTCGGCTTGTTGCAGTATGTAATGGGGCCGAGACTCATTTTGGAACCTTTTCAGTGGATGACGAAGAACCCCGCATATCAAAGTTTTCTGGACCATCAAATTCTCAGCTCAAGTATGTCACCTTAACAGATCCGGGGAACATTCAAACAATAAGTATCCAAAGAATATCCAATCCAGATGACCTTGCTAAAATCCTTTACTATCAAATCTATGGCCATAATCCTGAATTTGGAATAGGGGCGGCAGTTTGCCTGAAATCTGAAGGCCAGTTTAATCTTGGGTTTTTTTTCGATCCAAATGTCCAAGGGTGATATTGGAAAAACTATTTTCGATGAGTATTCGCTTCAATTGTTGGTTATCACCACCTTAAGAGAATCCTTTCCTTCCACAACCTTTTGAAATGCCTTTCCTGCCTCAGCCAAGGGGAAAGTATGGGTTATCATCTCTTTGGCATGAATCTTCTTTTCCTTCAAAAGTTCCAGCGATTCTTCCAGATCCCTCGGGGCAGCCCCATAGCTCGTCATTATAGTTATCTGGTTTCTCCAGAAATCCACCAGCGGCAGCGAAACGGAAACATCGGGCGGGGGGACGGCAAACGGGACAATGATGCCTCCCTTTCCAACATATGTGCAGGCATCCTGCAAAGCCTGCGGGGCTCCTGCGCAAACGATGACCCTTTCAAACTTTTCTTTCAGCCTTTCACTTAACTTTTCATCAGCCCTATACGCTTCATCGGCTCCAAACCTTTTGGCCATCGCTAGCTTAAATTCGCTGATATCAGCAGCAGCAATCCTCTTGACCCCCAGATACCTTGCCAATTGGATATGCAAAACTCCTGACATCCCTGCCCCAATGATCAGGAGTGATTTCGCCCCCTTCATGTTTGCAAGGCGGTGGCATCGAACGACGCACCCCAGGGGTTCGATAAAAGTCCCTTCCTCGTAAGAAATATTCTCAGGCAGCTTATACGTTCCCAACTTCCGATTCATCTCAGGCACCCGGATAAACTCAGCAAAACCGCCGGGATAAAAGTTGGTGGTGTGCAAGGTCTCGCAGCACGTATGCAGGCCATTCAGGCAGTATTCACATCTCATGCAGGGAACATGATGGGAAACAAAGACCCTGTCTCCGATGGAGAACGTATTGGCCATTTCCCTGCCCCCCAAATTATCCCCCAGTTCACCTTTCTCCCCACGTTCCCCAATTTCAACGATTTCCCCGGCCATCTCATGCCCTAAAACCAAAGGCGCCTTTTTGATCCTATACCACTCAAGGACATCACTTCCGCAGATGCCGCAGGCTTTCATCCTGACAAGAATTTCGCCTTTTCCGATAGTTGGCTTTGGAAGTTCTCCTACCCTGATGTTGTGATTGTTGTAATAGACTGCTGCTTTCATTTTATGCCATCCCGGAAAATTCAATACGCTTAATTCCTTTCTGGCCTGTCTAACCAATCTCCGCCAATATCCCTGGACATCAGTTTTTCATGAAGGGAAAAGTCCAAGGGTGCCCCTATTTTGTGGACAAGCACCGTTGCGTTAGGGAAGGCTTGCTTTATTCTGTTTATATACCCCGGAATTGCCCTTTTATTGTTAAAACCTGCAAATCGTCCATCAAAAAAAACCCAATATTCAGCATGATCCTTCTCTTTCTGATAGCTAAACATTCTCCTAACCATATTTGCTCTGGTTCCATTTCCATTTCGTCGTTCTTGTTCCTTTTGGTTTCCTTGCGATAAGAGGTAAGGGTTCCCCATTTGTTCGAGGTATGCCAATTTCCTTACATTGTCTATTTGTTCTTGCGGGATTATTCCCCTGGCGAGTAAATGATCCCCGGCGGTATGTAATTGAATCTGTTCATACAACCGCGAGATACGGCTAAAATCGGCCTCACAACCAAGCTCATGAAGAAAGAATGCCGCAGTTGGGGATTCATAAATGAGTTGTACCATCGTTAATTTCAAAGCAGATGTGAGCCCGTCAGAAATTTTTTTTCTTTTTTCCGTTAACCGTATCCCATTAGTTGGGTCATAAGAAAACACTTCAATAAAGCCGTCATGGCTAAAGAGCGTAATATCTCTTACCCCATAACTTTTAAAGAACCCCATCCGGTGAAGGAGAAAGGGGTGGGTTTGAGCAAGGTGTTCCAGGTTCCCGTGGGAATCTTCAAGGGACTTTATGTCCTGAAAAGCAGCATCATAGTCGCGCTCATCGGGAAATCGATTTAGCATCCCAAAATGCCGCCTTGGAGCAAAAGCACAACTATTCCGAATTGTGTCCATCCAAATGATGTCGGCATCACACTCCATTTTCCCGTAAGGGGGAATATTAGTTGATAATGACAAATAATCTCCCTTGGGTGCTTCCTCAAATGCCCCCTTTTGGTCTGCTATAAGCTTGTATTTTGCCATACTAATTCCCGTAAGGTTTAAGAATTCTTATTCTCTTTGTAGACAGCATATGCCTCATCAACCGCCTTTCCATCATGCACCACAGCCCTCACCGCCTTGATCATCCCGGCAGGATTATCAGATTGGAACACATTCCTCCCCATATCGACCCCTTTTGCACCGGTATCGATCGCATTCCTTGCCATCTGCAGGGCATCTTTCTCGTCGATTTTCTTTCCGCCGGCAATAAGCACAGGGACATTTCCGCACGCTTCAACCACCTGCCCAAAATCAGCGCAGTAATAGGTCTTTACCATATGCGCTCCGAGCTCGACAGCGATCCTGCAGGCCAGGCCCAGATACCTTGCATCCCTCTCCATCTCCTTTCCGACGGCAGTGACCGCAAGGACCGGAATTCCATACTCTTCTCCAAGATCAACCAGCTTCGCAAGGTTGGCCAAACTTTCCCTTTCAAACTCCCCGCCGACATAGATTGAGCAGGTTACGGCAGAAGCATTGAGCCGGATAGCCTCCTGGATTGAAGTGGTTAAAACCTCGTTGGACAGCTCTTTGAGAATTGACTGCCCCCCGGAAACACGTAGGACAATTGGTTTATTGACTTCAGGAGAAATCCAATTTCTTAACCCGCCCCGGGTTATCATCAATGAATCAGCATAAGGCAAAAGAGGATTTACTGTTTTTCCCAGGTTCCTGAGCCCGGTTGTAGGGCCCTGGAAGTACCCATGATCAACTGCCAGCATTACCGTTTTTTTCGATACAGGGTCAAATATCCTCGACAGCCTGTTTTTCATTCCCCAGTGCACTTTGCATTACCTCGAGAAATTAACTGAAAGTGGCGCATCATTTAAAAACTTTGTTTCCCATGAGGAAGAAAGAAAATCCTTCCCTGCAAATCCTCGGCGCTAAACGCCAGATAAATCCGTTCGATCTCATCAATTGCTTCGCCAATATTCATGTGGCGGGTAAAAAGTAACAGCCCGTGATTTCCTTGCTCTTTAGCTGCCAAGGAAAGAAAATCAGCGTCATGAGTAATAATCGCTTTTTTTTCCTCTTGGGCAAAATGAAAATGGGCTTCATCATCATCTCCCAGCCTGTTTAATTCTTTTGCACTCACAACGTCTATCCTTCTCATCTTAAGCCCAATACAAACCGCAAAAGGCACGTTTTCATCAATATAGAATTTAGGTCGCATAAGCGACACTTTTAAGCCCTTCTTTTAATCTAAGCAAGAGGGTTTTATCTTTTTCAATCTCTTTTTTAATGTCGGATAAATGCCCGTAATAATAGGAAATAGCCATAAAAACGGTTTCGGGGGGGATATCAAAGGCTGCTGCAATGGCCTCAGGTTTTTCCTTTAAGATTTTGTACCTTTCCACAACATCGACTACCCTTATGCGAGTTCCTTTAAGGCAGGCTTTACCCCCGCATATCTTGGGGTCTTTTATGATTTCGTGTTCCATGGAGAATGTTTAATTCACTATTATTTAAAATACTTTCGGGCAAATTAAATCAGGGGGGATATATCTTTAATTGGATTGCCACTTTCTATGTAAAGATTTGATCTGATAAACTAAAAAATTCCACCAACTATCAAGATGGAAGGAAGAGACAGGTAGAAATCAGCCTTACCTTCCTCTTTTTAAACACCCAAAAATATTTCAATTTTTGCTTAGGTCCCCAAGTTCTGAAGGCTTGCAAACCCCCCTTTCCGTTATCAGCCCGGTTATCAGCCTTGCCGGCGTCACATCAAACCCATAATTCAGGGCCTTGCTTTTTTCCGTTGTTACAAGGACTTTTTTCAATTCCCCATATTCATCCGCTCCCGTAACATACTTTACTTCATCCCCGCTCCTTTCTTCGATGGGTATCTCTCGTATGCCATCCGAAATATCCCAATCGATTGAGGATGATGGAACAGCCGCGTAAAACGGAACGTTGTTTTCTTTTGCTGCCAATGCTTTCAGGTACGTCCCGATCTTGTTCGCCACATCCCCCGTTTTGGTGCATCGGTCGCACCCCACAATCACCATATCGGCCATCCCTCGCTGCATAATATGCCCCGAGGCATTGTCAGCGATGACCGTAAAGGGTATGCCTTCATGTTCCAGCTCCCAGGCCGTCAAAGATGCACCCTGGTTTCTTGGCCGCGTTTCACTGACAAAGATGTGGAGAGGAATCCCTTTCTTCCTTGCCTCATAGACGGGGGCTGTCGCGGTTCCAACATCAACGAACGCCAGCCAGCCGGCATTGCAGTGTGTCAGGATGTTCACTGGCTTTCCGCCTTTTCGTTGGGCAATCTCTTCGATGATCTGGACCCCATGCTCTCCGATCTTTTTGCACATCTGAACATCAAGGTCAGCAATGGCGATAGCATTCGATAAGGAAGCATTTAATTTGTCCATCACATAGGAAGCCTGGTTTATTGCTTCCAGCTGTTTTTCAATCGCCCAGGAGAGATTAACTGCAGTTGGCCTTGTTCCTTTGAGTTTTTGTGCAGCCTCAAGGACATATCGGTAAAAATCCTTATTCTTAGGAGCCTCCAAGCACGCAAGATACATGCCATAGGCTCCTGCAGCCCCTATCAGGCCAGCCCCCCGCAAGTGCATCTCTTTGATCGCCTTGCACATCCCTTCAACAGAAGCGATATCCTCGACAACAAACTTCCACGGGAGAAAGCGCTGGTCAATTATCTGCACTATCCTGTTTTCGGGCTGCTTGAGCCAAATCGTCCGATAGTGCTTTCCGTTGGCGAGCATAGGCTAAAGAAACCATTTCCCTATAGAATGCAAAGCATTCGCAAATTTGATACGAACCGAAGTTCGAACCACTTACGGGGAATGTCAGCCTTCAAGACCAGTTTTCAGGGATTTGAAGCTGCTAACCCGAGCCCGAAGGGCGAGTTTTCTACTAAGCCTCAGCAGGGGAATATAATTATTTACCGCTGCGGCAAAATAAAGGGCAGCTCCGCCATAGAGGAGCCAAATGCCGCTATTTTTTATTCCTCGAAATGGGTTCATACCCCGCAGCTTGCTGCGATTCGAAACCTATTTAGAGGTTAAAAAATACCCCGCAGCTTGCTGCGGCTGGGATTTTTTATTTTCCAGAATGATCTGTCCCTCAGGAGATAGCTCCCTACAAGAACAGGTAAAGCAATTGCCAATGAAAAGGTTAACCCGTCGAGTGTTCCAACCTTCTCGATCAGCATTCTTGGAAGCGGATTCCATTCCTGCCCCCGAACATTGCTGACATGATGCAGCGTTGCTAAAGAGACATGTGTTGTCAACCTATCAAATAGCGTAGCGGTGCAAAAAGTAACTGCCCCTAATCCCCAGCGAACCCTGCTGTCCGGTTTCATGCAATAGGAGAACAGGGGTTTGTTTTTAAGGCTGGTGCACAAAAACATAATAGGGGGCTTATGTTTAAAAATAGGAATATATCCCTGGGGGGTCAGAGGAGGCACAAATGGCCAAAATCATTAAAGACAGCAAAGAGGCAGGCGTTAAAGACGGAGACTTTGTGAAAGAAGGAGCTCGCTCTGTCGGGGTTTATTTTGGCTGCGAAGACGGCCTCTGCGGAACATGCTTGGTAGAGGTTATCGAAGGCATGGAAAACTTATCGGAAAAAAACGAGAAGGAGGCCGACATGGGCCTGGAAGGAAACCAGCGGCTCATGTGCCAGTGCAGGATTAAGCACGGCACCGTGAAAGTGAAGCTCTTTGAAACAGTAACTACTATCCATTGACCCAGGTAAAAATCGTTATCATCCAGTTGTTTGACTTTCACCGATGATGCACGGGGGGATTTTCCTCTCTTGACGGGCATTTTCAGAACATTGAATAATTACTAAAAATCTGTGTTATCCCGAAAGTATTTCCCTACGGTGAGTTTCTTCCATATATGAAACTGACCAAAGGAAAGCTTATGGAGACCATAAGAAGGAAAAATGAGGGTTGGACTACCTACCAGGCAAGAAAGATAGCCGGAATCAGCATCCGCCGTGTAAACCAAGTCTGGGGCCAATACACCCTTTCAGGCGTCTTGCCTGAGATTGGGAGGAAGATGGGCCGCCCGCCGATAAAAGCAAGCCCAGAAGAGATAGAATTAGTGCAAAAGGCATACCGGGAGTATCGGGTAAGCGCGACCACTCTTGAGCACATAATAGAGCGGGATTACGGCAAGCACATCCCCCATAATCGCATACATGCCATCCTGGTTGCCATAGGCCTTGCTAAGAAGCTGCTTAAGAAATTCCTTCGCAAAAAGGACTGGATACGCTATGAGCGAAGGCACAGCTTAACCGCAGTGCATATCGATTGGCACTATTATGGCGGAGGCATTTGGGTATTTGCAGTCATTGATGACGCAAGCAGAAAACTGCTCGCGCTCGTAGAGTGCCAAAGCCCGACTACTGAAGAAAGCATTAAGGGGATGCAGATTGCGCTCAAGCATGGCAGGATCAGGCAATGCATCAGCGATCATGGGAGCCAGTTCACTGCTAACATTATCGACGGGAACTCTCAGTTCAAAGAGTTCCTGAATGCTAACGCCATCAAGCAAATCCTCTGCCGCATAAAGCACCCCCAAAGCAACGGCAAGGTTGAAAAGTGGTTTGAGACCTATGACAACCATCGTTTCGCATTTGCAACGATTGAAGAATTCATGAGATGGTACAACGAAAAAAGGCCGCACAGAAGCCTTAACTTTGCCATTTTAGAGACCCCACAACAGGCGTTTGTCAGGAAGATGAAAGCGGAGG
>JACPII010000021.1 GCA_016188175.1 Candidatus Woesearchaeota archaeon
ACTTTGCTAAATTTGGAATTTCCGCTGGCATCAGGCTTGGTCTCAACGGAAAACTCAACCGTGTATTTCCCCGGGTCGTTGGCTTTAAATTTTGTTGTGCAGGAATAATAAGAGGTATAGTATTCCTCCCATTTACAGTCGGTAACGAGCGGAGCTGGCTCGAATTTTCCACCGCTGGTGATTTTGAATTCTGCCTTGCTTAACTCCTCTTTTTTGATATAAGCTTCCGAGGAGCATTTAGCCTCTTCACCAACTATATTGTGAGAACATGTGATATCCCTCAGCTCAAATGGATTTAAGTTCAGGGAAACGCCACGCTTGTCACTATAAGGCTTTCCGTCACTCGGGTTAACTGACTTTGTTTCAGCAACAAACTCCAGATTGTATTTTCCCATCTTCTCGGGAATAAAACTAAAGGCGCACTTATACTTCTTGTCGTTTCCATAGGAGCACGCGCCAATGGGCTCAACAGGGGAAATTCCCGGACCGCTCTCCTTTTGAATCAAAGCTTTTGAAAGGTCATCTTTCTTTGCAGTTATAATTGCAGTGCAATCGACTTTTTCCAAGGCAGCCGGCTTTAGGCATTGTGCATGATAAACATCAATAGCTTTAATCCTGAACGTGGTTGTTTCTGTGTCAGAAAAAGGCTTCCCATTTTGGTCTGTACTCATTGCGGTTAGTCTCCCAATTACAGCTCAAAGCCGGATTTGGCGGGTTAATCACTCCGCCATTTTCCTTCACAAGGGAAATATCGCCCAAATCGTCCCTCTTCGCCTTGATGTAGGACGTACAGGTGGTTTTTTCCCCAATGATCCCCTCATCGCATCTAAAAAACGATAGGTCAATGGGGGTTATTTTTACGTCTTTGTACACTGCCCCATAATTTTTATTGGCTTTGTCAAACGCCTTAATCTCAAAGAGAATTTCACCATTCAACTGAGGATCGTCAAGCATCTGCTCGCAAGTAATTGCATTCCCTCTTTTTTCGCATTTTGGCGCCAATTCCTTGATAACTTTCCCATCCTTTCTCAATGCGGTTACCTGAATAATTCCGACTTCATCGGGACCTTTAAGATCTGAGACTGAAAAAGAGAATGATGCGCCCATGACCATAGTATCTGACAGGGAGTGCTTAATGATGAATGGATAGGAAAATTTTGGTATGGCTGGAGAATAGGTTGGGTCTCCCAATAGGATATAATCGCTGCTTTCAGGCTTAATTTTTTCATAGAGTTCCATGAGGGAGGTTCCGACATCCCTGCTCTTTTCGTTTACAACCAGCCTAAAGAGATCTTCTCCAACACCGGACTGCTGGATAATGCCTTCAATTGCAACAGTTGTCCCTACCCCTCCAAGGTAGGCCAATGCACCCTTTTCGATAGCTTCAGGGCCAAAGACATATCCATCGGGAGAATGATAATAGTCATTTGTTAGGCAGGAGTCAGATATAATGAGGGAAGCGCTCAGTTCCGGCAATTGCTTTGCTGGAATAGTTGAGGTCCATTCCCCGGACGACCCATGGTCGTCGTAATAAATAACTTTTTTTCCTATATATGCATCAAAGGGCGATGGAGGGACATCCTTCTGGCACCTTTTTAGGGGGTCATAGGCAAGGAAACAATCGGCATCATCATACCCCAGGCCGGGAAG
The DNA here is from genome assembly GCA_016188175.1 of Candidatus Woesearchaeota archaeon. Classification (GTDB taxonomy): domain Archaea; phylum Nanobdellota; class Nanobdellia; order Woesearchaeales; family JACPBV01; genus JACPII01. Next base: position 1,651 of record JACPII010000021.1, read on the forward strand.
CTGGGCATCCAATGTGTCAAAATGGGTCTGTAAGCTCTCAAAAGAATGGGCGATGGAAAGGAAAGTATTTTTTTCCTGCTGGGTATTGAATATAATGCGGTTCATAAGAGAGGAAACTCCTGAAATGGTTTTTGTGTACAGCCGGCTGAATGGAATGTCCTGCCTTTGGTTATTGTCCCTATCAACGTAATACCTGTCGAGGGATAGCCTTTGCACTTCAGATGCACCTTTAATCTTGCTCAGCGGAAGAGCTTTCGGAGCTGCAAGAAATAATGCGTATTCCGGCTTTAAAAGATTAAAGATGTTGCCGATGAGTGGATAAACCTCCTGCTCGGCTATTTTTATAATTTCTTTTTCAAAAGCGTCACTCCCAGAAGGCCTGCCCCGATTTGAGCTATCAACGGAGCCTTCACGAACACCTTTAAATGTTCCATCTTCCCTTGTGCCGCTGCCGGCTGAGGATGATGCTTCCTTCCCCAGCATACCCGGGGAAGGCACCGATGGAGAAGCAAAAGCGATCAGCCAATCCCTTGAAGATGCAAGAATGGGAGCAGCTAACGACATCTTGCAATACCATTCCTTAAAGGGCGGGAAAGGGTCAATCTTGAGATCCTGCTCACAATACGCTGGACTCATATCTTTTGGATTGGTGATAATGACCTTGTTTGTTTTCTTAAAAGTCTGGATAAGGCGCTGCACCTGGCTGGTATCCTTAAAGGTTGACCCCGCTGCGTTTGGATCATATAAGAGGCCGCCTGTTACAAGGGAAAGGACAAAATGGCCGTATTCCGATCTAAGTTTTTCAGTTAACTCCCAATCAACACCGGGCATCACGACCAAACTCAGCTTCTTCCATGGAATCCGAAAAATTCCAGAATATTTGTCAAGGCTGTCTTTTGAAAGGAATATCAATGGGGCATTAAGATAGGAGGAAAGCTGTGAGGCAAGCAGCCCTTCACCATAATCTTCACTTTTATCGCTTGCAATTACCACCGTTGAGAAATCCCGCCAGAAATAGTTTGGATTGAAGTAATCATCCGGAGAGAATATCTTGAACTCTTTTCCCAGTATCCCGTGGGTTTTTGGCATTTGGCCTAAAAAGTTAACAGAAGCAACCTGGCCTGAGCTTTGGTCAATATACTGCTTGTTAATAAAATAGGCAACACTCCTTGTATCAACAAAGTCCGATTCCTTGTGGAATATGAGATAGGGATATGCGCATTTTTCCCTAACTTCTGCCCCATCACTGACCTTGGGGTGATTGCACCAAGAATAATCCTTTCCGCTCCCATCCTCCCAGATTGATACGGGAACAAATTTAAGGACATCCTGCCATTTCTCATCCGATATCACAAAAACCGAATCTTTTGAATAATAGATCTCGTTCTTAACATTGCCCCTTATCGGAAGCGGCATTGAATAAAATGACACACCCCCAACAGAAATTTCACACATTAATCTTTTACCTGGCTTCCATTTTTTGCCCGTTACCATCGTAGATGGGCCAACATCAACCCTAAGGGAATCCGATGGCAGAAAAGCGCCTGAGCATCCAAACATATTGCAGGTTATCCCCTTCCTTTCTGCAATTTTTTCCTTCAACGGCCCCGAGGTTAGATCGCCACATCCGTTCGGGAGGCAATTTTGTGATTCAAGCTCCCCCCCTTCCCGGACCGAATAAAGGGTAAAGTCCGCCTTAAGATTATCAAAGAGCCTATCTCCGTTAATGCCGCATTCTAACGGCTCAAATTCATTCGCAGCGATTTCTCTTTCCGGCACCGTAATCGTTTTTCCCGAGCGGGCGTATCTGTCCAAAAAATTGCGATAACCCATCGGCCGGAGGAAAGGTTTTCCACCCAAAGAAGCGCCATTAACGCATTCCCCATTTATGCACGGCTGATTATTGCAAAAGGACCTCGTTAAGGTGACATATTCCGCATTGGGGTCCTTGGCTTTTGGATTTTTTTTGCAGGTTCCCTCAATGACTGCATTTGGCAAAAGACCTATCCCCCTTGAGTTGATGATTAAATACTTAATCTCACGATACTTGCCTCCCTCAGCCATCTTCTTAAACTGGGCTTCAGGAAGAATGGAAAGGTCTTCCTTCAGGTATCCTGACCTATCCACCCACGTTGTGCAATAATCTTCATGGGAAACTTCGGTCTTTCCATCAACGGCAATGCCGGATGTAGTCCCTTTTCCATTAGGCCTCTGAGGGCTCCAGGGAGGATCAGTATCAATACAATCCCTGCTGCACCTTCCGCTATAGCAAGTGGAGCCTTGAGGGCACTGAATGGCATCAAATTGAACTTGGTTTCCCTCGCACTTTCCCTGAACAACAAAGAAACCGCTTTTGGTGTCAGCTGGGTACTGAGAGCCGGGGATGGTAGACTTGCCATCGCTGCAATAATCACTTGCCCCAAAAAAAGAATTCGGGGAGAGCCCGGTTTCCCCCTCGGAATATCCGACATCTAATCCATTGGCACCATCGTCTGCTGGCTCAATCCTTTTGCAGGGGCAAACGAAATCAACGGTAAACTCCAGAGGGCCAAAGAACTTCTCCTGCATAACCTTTTTCGTCTCATCTTTCCCATATCTGTAGTAGACAACGTCCTCTTCCTTGTAATCAGGGTCATACCTTGGCAGAGTGGATGCCTTGTTGCAGCCACCAGCGGACGGATTACTGGCGATATACTGCTCGCTGACCTCCTGGTCAGGAACCCCTTCTGTCAGCTTAACTTTTCCCCCATCAGGATAATGGATGAATATGGGAGAAAGCATCCTTTTGCAAGGGTTTGCATCCCAGGCGGAAATCTTGATCTTATCTCCGGAAACTGCAGAGAACTGTTCTGAGAACGAGCTCCCCCGAGAATCATGGTCCAGGACAAGGTCTCCCTTAAAATTTCCGGCAGAATCATAAAGGGTGATCTCAAGGTCATCATCAACGAGGATGGGGTCGTCAGGGCTTTCTCCACCGCTCAGCTTAAATAAGCAGCCCGGGAGATTATAAGGGGCAGAAATTGCAGAGGGAGTTATCAGGAGAAACAAGATTAGGAACATTACATTCCAATTTCTTTTGCCCATGTATCAACCAGGTTGCCCTTGGAGTTGCAGTATATAAATATTTGCACGGAGAGTTTTGCAGAAACATTTGAACAAAACCTGCCAGCCGGGCTTCTTTGATTCCTCGAAATGGGTTCATACCCCGCAGCTTGTTGCGGCTGGGATTTTTTATTTCCTTGCTCCGTTTGGTTTTCTTTCCGATATCTTAATAAATCCGGTTTCTTGGCTTGTTTCTTATGATTGTCGTGTATATCACATGCAGGGATTCACGGGAAGCAAAATCAATCAGCAACCACCTCCTCAAAAGGCGCCTGGCGGCATGCACTAACTCGTTTCCTGTCAGATCGTCCTTTTGGTGGAAAGGAAAGCTCGAGGATTCGAAAGAAGTTGTTGTGCTTGCAAAAAGCACTGAAAAAAAGTATACCCGGATTGTCAGCGAGGTCAGGAAGATCCATTCCTACAAGATACCCTGCATCATGAAGATTCCTGTCACATTCAATAAAGAATATCAAAACTGGATCCTTTCGGAGCTTGTTTAGCTCCCGATATTTGCCAGCGGATAACTGCCCATGCTGAACATAAAAAAAGAGGTACGTGACCTGAATAGGTTTAAGACTATAGCTTTTGTTCTTGGAAAGGAGGGGCTTTTCCATTATTTTCCGTGGCTTGACATTGGAACGCTGGTGAGGCGGAAAACAAAGGATGGGGAAAAGATAACCCCGGAGGTGCGGCTGAGGCGCTCTCTTGAAAGGCTCGGGCCGACTTTTGTAAAATTAGGGCAGATATTGAGCCTGCGCCCTGACCTCGTGCCGAAAGAGTACGTCCGGGAGTTCAGCAAGCTCCAGGACACCGTTCCATCGTTCACGTATCCTGAGGTTGAGAAGATAATCCTGCAGGAGCTTCACAGGCCCGTTGAAAAGATTTTTTCTTCCTTTGAAAAAAAGCCGCTTGCATCGGCATCCATCAGCCAGGTGCACAAGGCAAAGCTCCATTCCGGCCAGGCCGTCGCGGTCAAAGTCCAAAGGCCGAATATTATCAGGATGATGGAAACGGACATCGAGATCATGTTTGCGATAGCGAAATACCTTGAAAAGCACTCCAAAAAGTTTGCCCAATACCGGCCGGTCGAGATTGTCCACGAATTCCAGGAGTGGACGGAACGTGAGCTGGATTTCCGCTACGAGGCAGGAAATGCAAAGAAATTCCTGAAAAATGCCCATAACACCCGTTACCTGAAGATTCCCAAAGTCTACGAGGGTTATTCAAGCAGCAAGGTGATTACGCTGGAGTTTATGGATGGAGTCGAATTAAGGAACATAAAAAAGATGAAGAATTACCGGCGCATCATCAAGCGAATTATTGAGCGCGGATTTTCCATCACTCTAAAACAGGTGTTTGAAGATGGCTTCTTCCATGCAGACCCCCATCCTGCGAATATTTTTGTCCTCAAAGACGGCCGCGTCGGGCTGGTTGACTTCGGCATTGTCGGCTATTTTGATGATTTCCTCAAGCAGCGGAGCATTGAAATGTTCTATGGGGTGGTAGAGCAGGATGCCGATGCCATCATCGATGCATTCAGGAAAATGCACCTTCTTGACTCTGAGGACACCGACGCCGACCAGCTGAAAAAGGACATCCAAGGACCCCTCTCCCAATTGAAGGACAAGAAACTTCGGGATGTGAAAATCAGCTTTATCCTTGAAGAGGTCCTGGATATTGCGTTGAGGCATCGGGTCAGGATGCCGATCGATTTCGTCCTTTTTGGGAAAGCATTGGTAACGATGGAAGGGGTCGGCCTTGAGTATGATCCCAACTTCACGTTAACCCAGGTTGCTGGGCCCTATGTCGAAAGCCTAATAAAGAAGCAGATCATAAAAGATGCTATGGGAAAGGGGATGTGGAGGGATTTCCTGCGCTACAAGAAGCTCTTTTCGGAGTTTCCTGACAGGGTCACGAATGCCCTTGAAAGAATACAGAAAGGGACCATCAAGATAGATGTCGAGGATTCCGATGTTGGTCGCCTCGGGCTGGAGATCGACAAAAGCAGCAACCGGCTGACGTACGGAATAATCATCGCTGCCCTGCTTATCACGGGTGCGCTGCTCAAGGATGTTGGAGAGCCCGTGTATGGCGGGTTTCCCTTAATCTCACTTGCCTGCTTTGGTTTAGCTGGGGTTTTTACCCTTGGATTGGGCGTATCAATTTATAAAGAAGGGAAATAAATAAAGTGGATAGAGTGTAGAGAAGAGAAAAATAAATGATTTTGGATATAAAACGAGGAAATAAAGAAATGGGATTGAGCATAATGGGGGGAAATAATAAAAATATTTGGATGCATCAGATTGAGATTATCCAATAACGGGGATATACCGCAAAGGAGGCAGAGACAATGGACAAACAGATAAAAAAAGTTCTTTTGACTGCGATCGGGGCAGCGTGCATCGCCCGTGAAAAGGCTGAAAAGATTGCCAAAGAAGTCGTCAACCAGGGATTGATATCAAAAAATGAAGCCAAAAAGCTGGTAACGGGGTTTCTCCATAAAGCAGAGGTTGAGAGCAGAAAGCTCCATTCTCTCCTGAAATCCCAGGTTGGAAAGGCGACGAAGGCTGCCCACCGGCGTGGTTCTGTTGCGGTTAAGCGCGCTGTCGCAAAGGCGAATAAGCAAGGAAAGAAAATACTGAGGAAGCTTTCCCGCTAAGCAAGCATGCCGCAAGCAGTCCTCCATATCCTGTTTACGATCATTGTTCTTGACCTCCTGCGGGACTATTTCCTTAAAGACAGGAAAAAACTTCCCCTGCATTATGTCTTTATCGGCGGGATTGCAGGGCTGGTGCCTGATGCAGACATTCCCCTCTATTGGCTGGTCAACAATGTGCTGGGAATCCAGGTTGAATGGTTCCATAGGACAATAACCCATTCCCTATTCTTTCCCCTCGTTTTCCTTGCCCTTACGTTTGCAGCGATGGCATTATCAAGGAGGAAAAAAGTCTGGCTGTTCTTTGCGGTTGTAACGTTTGGATTCAGCGTCCATCTCCTCCTATGGAATCCTGAGCGGATATATTCCGCTGTTTTTTCCCTTCTCGACGACGGGGTTTGGGTTCAACCTTTTGGGACGATTGGGTTGGCCTGCGTTCCTCGAAGGGCTTGATGCACTCATCCTCTTAGTGTGGCTGTGGGACCTGGACAGAAGGCATAATCTTAGGGATTTTCTTTAGAGGCATTTCATTTTTCTTCTCCTTTATCTTGTTTTTTCCCCCATTTATTATGGCTCAGCTTCGTTCCACTATACAATTGACGGTTTTATTGGAAATCTTCTTATACTTCGCTGTACCGCACTTTAGAGGCGTAACATCCCAAAAGGTGATCTCTCCTTGGAAAATGGCGAATTGAAATTTTTGTGGGAAATTCTTGAGTCATTTGGTCTGAGCGCAGCCAAAAGGCTAAGGTTTTTTGAGAAATTTTCAAGGCAATTTAGGGGCAGTAAGTGCAGTCCAGATGAGATGTATGCTCAAGTTACTGGTTATTTTTTAGGGCATGGAAAGGGATTTAAGAGGATGCAAAGCCTTGATGCCCCTACAACTGGCGGAGAACACCCGCTTTCAATCGGAACTTTATTACAGGGCGAGCGGCAAAGTGAGGGCAGCCTTGAGCTCCTTCTGCAGGATGGGAACTCTGGCGGGGGGCAGGCAGCTGAAGGCCCAGTTATAGGCGATATGCATTATTTACAATTTGCCCTGCCTCCCGAGTTCTTCCGCTATGCGATGATTATTGGGCCTGAGGGAACAAGAGCTCTGCTTGGAAATGGAAACATCCCTCGGCTTCACGAAATTCCGGAGCCTGAACTTATTGAAGCGTTTGGTAGGTTTATTGGCGAGCTTCATTCCGAATCAGTCACGAGGGTTGGAGTTTTCCAGGCTTATAAAGCTGGGCTTTTAAGGTTTTACCAGCAGGTTCTCGGGGGACAATTAACTTTTAAGAGTTTAAAGCTCTATGCCCCGGGTAAGCCCAACCAAGGAATTTTGGAATCGCCTTGGAACCGCCAGATTCTAACCAGAGAGTTTATCAGAAGGGAAAGAAAAGAAAAATATTTTAAGCTTACTGATCTGCCGTTGCAGAGCAATTTTCAGAGGAGGTTGTTCCGTGCAAGGCTGGGTCATGTTTGTAAGCACTGCAAAAGCATGGAAAGAGTTTTTAAAGAAGCTTTTCCCGAAATGGCAGATGTTCCTCAATGGCAGCGTTTTAGATGGCAATACAAATTTAATAGAACAGATGAGGATAGAAAAGATGCAGCCAAATATTTGATTGAAACCATCCGTGGGTGTAAAACTCGAGAGGGAGTCATTCAATTTCTTAGCGACAGGCCAGCATTAGTAGAAACTATAATAAAAGAGGGATTAACGTGGGTTTTTCCAGGTTACGGCTCCCCTACATCGCACCCAATTAGGTTGGTTGAAGGTTTAGAAGGAAGCTTGTATGATATTGGGCCTGAAGACCTGCCATTCTCTTCTCCAAAGAACTGGTATTTTACCCAAAATGGGCAGCCTAACATCGAGAGGATTGAAAGGCTTTTTTCCAAGGTTGAGGAGGAAACTGGCAAAAAAATAGGGAATGTGGGCTGGTTGGATAATCTTCGTATGAGAAAATTCCGAGCAGTGGCAAGCCTCTACGGCTATAACAAAAGCAAGCTTATTCTTTTAGTGAGGGGAAAAATTAATAATTGGGATATGAGGGGAACAAGGCACGCCCATACGTTTGAAAACAGGGAATCTTCTGTGCGATATCTTTTTGAAACTGTGCTTGGATGCGCAGCAAGGGAGCAGGTTATAGCAGCACTTAACGATAGGAAGAGCCTTAACCAAACGATTAAAGATAATAATCTGTCTTGGCTTTACTCTGACGGATATGCTGATTCCCGCCACAACCCCTTTAGCCTTATTGCTGGCCTTAAAGGTGAACTCTACCAGATAGAGCGGAGAGAGGTTCACCGAGGTTAAGGCTAGAAATCAATCAGAGAACATGAGTTCCCGAAAAATGATTACGGTCCCATGAATGAACCAAAAAAACTAACCTTTTCTATATCCAAACTTCTTCTCGTAATCTCTATGATTCATAATATCCAATATCAAAGAAATAATCTCTACTTCGCCACCCCTTATAGTATATATCATTCTCCAAGCCCCAGATAAATCAATTTTCCATAAATTGCTAGCATCAAAAATCTGAACATACTCTTGTGGAATTCTATTTTTCTGAATATGTGTTCCATATTCAGGATTTGCTTTTAGAATCTCTATTTTTTGTTTTATTGAATTTAGTAATGTCTGATGGTCGCTACTGGTGATTCCTTTAGCAATTTCTTCACCAACAACTTTGTTCAACTCATCAAACTCCACTTTAGCCGCTCCTGTGATAATAACTTTTGTTGGCTTTCCTTTGAACATTACAATTCAACTCCTTCTTTTATTGCTTTATCTAGTTTTGAACTTGGATTGTATATCCATAAAATACCTTTTCTACCATCTAATATTTTTCCACTATCCTCTAAATATCTTAAAATAACATTTAATGTCTGGTGCATTACCTTTGTAGGTAATTTTTCTTTTAATTCCTCCCTTGTCAGAAGATTATTTGCTTTCTTTAGAATATCCTCTACCATTAACACAGTTTTCAAGTTTGGATAATGGATAACTTCCAGTTTTTGCATTTTAATCACCGAATTATATGAGATTATATAATAGTATATATAAACTTATATAAATATCTTTCGCTTTTACGCCCCCGATTCTTACTAATTTTTATGTGAGTGTGCCCCTTGACGATTATCCCTAATGGCTCTCCGAGCTTGCTTGGACTATGTGCCCCTGCGCCATAACTCCCCCCACTTCGTTCGTCGGTCGACCGATACTTCGTATGGTCGACGATTTTAACAGCCGGCATGTGATTATTTCCGATTGAACATATTTCCTGACATCGTATTTGTTTAGCATCTTCGAAACGCTCGACGTAAGAGGCCAAAGTCCTGCGTCCCTGGATGGGAAGGCGAAATGTTCCGGTGCCTCCGAAGCGGTAGCGAGCGAGACACAAAAAACATACGTTTTTTAGTGCCTACGGCACGGAGGGCGACCCCCCGCGACGGACTCAAGGTTGACCCAAAGGCGTTTTGACCTTAGGATGCTAAACAAATACCTGACATCTTGATTATTACGGTTTCCTTAGAGCCTATCCCGGTTGGCAGATGAGATTGCGGTGCTCCGTCTGGGTTTACTAACCCGGATACGCATCGGGAAAGGCTATTAGAACATCGGTTGTGAATCAACCCCCAATCCCAACCATCGCAACCCCTACAATGATGGTGAACACCCCAGCCCATTTGAGCAGATTCATCTTTTCTTTCAGGAATAATACTGACCAGATGGAGACCCAGATATAGATCGTTGAAACCAACGGATATAGGACAGAGAGGTCTCCGCCTTTCAATGAGGGGATAAACAACAGGTTCCCTAATGCTGAGATTGCAATGCCCCATAACAGGTTGGGGTTCCCTATAATTCCCTGGAGCGAGAGCCTGAATTGCGCAGATCCTTTCTTAAGAAAAATGGGGCCAAAGGAGCCGATGAAAGAAGCAAACAATACAAGCCCAATCGCCCAAAGTTGTGTTGCCATGGTGATTCGTTATTCCCCGTCGTTTAATGTCCACCTTGTCGGCTATAATTCCCCATGTTGTTTATGCTCCTGCCGTGATGCTTGCCTCGAGCCGAGGCTGACAAAAAATATCCCCAGGATAATCAAGGAAACACCCAGCCAGCGAAAGAATCCGATTGATTCGGAAAATATGATATAAGAAAGGATAGTTACCCACAAGTAGCTCGATGCCATGATGGGGTACAGGAGGCTGACTTCACCCCCCTGGAGAGCTTTAATGAAAAAAAATGCCCCTGCGCCATAAAGGGCTAACCCTGTTATCAAGGGAATATTGGTGAGCAGCGCAGCTGCATCAAAAGATAGCTTATCGGCGCTGAACTTGTAGAACACCTGCGCAAGGGAGGAGAATACAATTGCAAGAGAGATATACAGCAATGATTGTTTCGTTGCCATCCTAGTCCCTTAACAGTATCTCGATCACTTTCGCATACACCGGCCTTGTGATGAAGACTCCGATGCTGACTCCGATGATGCTGATGATAGCAAATCCCTTGAGGAGGCCGGCTCCTGCAAACAGCAATGGAACCATAGCAACTACCGTCGTGAAGTAAGCTCCCATAATGATGTAAAAGGCGCCTTTAATCCGCTCTTTCCAGTTGAAGATCCTTTTTATCTCCCCGCCAAGGGTCTCATCCGTGATGAGAATCTGGTGGTCAACTCCCGTGCCGATCGCAATAATAATCCCTGCGATTGCTGCAAGGTCAATGTTCCATCCGATGAGGGCAGCTACCCCAAGGAGGATGATCATCTCTGAAAAGGAAGTTATCATGAGGGGGATCGAGATCTGAAGCTTGCGGTAGCGGGCAAAGATGATGCCGGCAACAACGACGATGGAAATGAATCCGATGAGGAACGCATTTTTCAGGAACTCATGGCCAAGCAGGGGGGATATAGTGTCAATCTTTACAAGGTTGAGCTTGACGGGCAATGAGCCGGTGATGAGGATGGTCTGAAGCCTCTTCATGTTTTGGAGAGCATTCACTGCTGCTTCCTGCTGGGAATTGCCAAGGCCGGAGCCTGAAATCTGGATGCTTGTCTCCGCAGAGCCTTTCAGCTCTGCCCCGATGCGGAGCTCATCGACAAGATTGTCATCCAGGAAAAGCTTCAATGATTCGCTGAGATACTGCTGCTTGCTCTCGGTAACAACTTCGAGGTCCTCAGTTACATCTGCCTGGCGCTGCGCTGCCTCGGGCAATAACACGATGGAAAACCTAAAGCCGCAATACCATGCAGCACTGTCGCTGTTGCAGCCCCTGGAGGGATCTAATCCGGCGCAATCGGGCGACCTGCAAACATAGGTGATGTCTGTCCCACCTTTGAACACCGTTTCGTTGGCTATTTTTGCCTCAAACTTTCCCTGTTTTGCTAGAAGATCCTTGACTTCCTCACTGGTGGCGCCTGCAATCTCGACGATGATATACTGGTTTTTTGACAGGTCGGATGCCTGAGCAATCGTGAGGTCGCTCAACCCATAGACATTGAGGCGTTCTTTCATGACCGAAATAAGATTATCAATATCGTTCTGGCTCAGCCTATTTTCAGGCTGGAGGACAACTCTTGTCCCGCCAGCAAGGTCTAGCCCAAGGCGGATATTGCTCTTGGGGGCATTATACACTCTCAAGCCAAGGTCGTCGAGGCCCCTGCTTACCTCCATTGTTTTGGGAACTTCTTTTTTTACAATAATGCTCTTGTTCAGCGTAACGATTGTTCCATTGACCGTTTCATTGACTTCACGGAACTCTTCAACCTCTTTGATTTCAGTCCCGTTGAGCGGGATGGTTTCGAACTTTTCTCTCGTTACGACCCGGTAGCTTTTTCGGTCAGTTTTAATTTGGATGCTGGAATTGACACGCAACGACCTGACGGCTGACTCATAGTCGGCAAGGTTTTCAATCGGCTTATTGTTGATGAACTGGATAACTTCACGCGACATCAACGGGCTGTTTGGCCTTGGGCTTTCGATCCCGACGACATTCGCTGAGGAATTCGGAATAACTGCGCGGATCGCGACGCCATCCTTCAATGGATTTGGCCTGATGGCAATAAGGGCAAAGACTAAGAAGAGGATATAGAGGATAACTCTAAAGTTTTTAAAAATTTCTTTAAACTTGCTAGCCATGGTGTTCCCTTTTTTCTTTTCTTTCAATGTATAAACGGAGAATTCCGACGTTCTGTATCCATGTGGTGATCATATCGACGGTAAGGCCTATGAGGATGATA
>JACPII010000069.1 GCA_016188175.1 Candidatus Woesearchaeota archaeon
TAAGATTGCTTTGAAGAAAGCCAGAAAAATGGTATTGGAGTTGAAGTCAAAGAAAGACCTGCCTAAATTGATTTCAATATTTAAGGATGTGGGCGTTGAAGCGGAAATTGCCAGAATATGAAATAATTATTCAACACAGCAGGCTCGGGATAGGAAAGAACCCTGCGGGCTTTAGCCCGTTGATGAATTTCCGACTAATCCCGAGCACGATTTGGGCAGGAACCCTGCGGGCTTTAGCCTGTAGTAGTTTAGAATTTATGATACCCTTTTAAATTTGACTGAACCTCCTTTTTTTGAGGCCATTATGGGACAAAGCCGACCTACTGCCATCAAGATTGTTGCTACAAAAAAGTATGGAGAACCCTTTTCCACATTTGCGTCTCTTCGGGGTGAAAATGGGCAGGCAAAGCATATACTTCCTATTGGCCAGCAGATTCATGAAGCCTTTCGGGAACAAGGAATTCCCAGCGCACAATTTTGGGTGTATGGCTCATTTTCTGGCGACCAGGAGATAGAAACCTTTTCAAATGATCCGAAAACGAGGATTCACGAGCAAGCCCATGCTACTCGGGAATTGTGGGGGGTTTCCAATACAACAGTTTCTGACCTTGGGCTTCACATATTAGATGAAAGCTTCGCAAGAGCAATGGAAGATGTCAATGATCCACCCTATATGCATCGGAGAAGATATGATGCGAGCACGAGGGTTAGGTTTTATTACACAGATGTTTTGAGTGGGATCGCTTCCCCGATTCCTGGGATGTCTGAAACTCTGGATATACTGTCCTATCCACTCCAGTCCGGAGATAATGGGGATAGATGGCCAATCGTGGTTCACGCAACGGAAAACTTTGGGTTCTATGCGTTAATGTCGGACCTTTTGCGCGCGCTTCCAAAATATGAAGCATACCATCACCTGAAAACTGCATTCCATAGCGTTCAGGAACCATGCCATTTGAGGCCTGCTTTGGTGCATTTGGGAAGGGCCGTTTTTGATGCAACAGGGATTGAGCATTCCCTTGCCTATAGCCCAACGAGGCATATTGGGCTAGGGACTAAGAAGTCTCTAAGTTTCCATGCTGAAGCGGGAAGGGATTTCTCCTTTCGCGTATATACGACGGAGGAGGAACATGGCCTTTGGGTGCTTGAGGCAATGAGAAAATATTCACGGTCCCATGTATTTGATGATGGGCTGTTATCTACCATTGAAGCAAGGGCGAAATAAAGAATCAACCCCTTCTTTTATTAAGTGGCCTTTAGCCCAAGGTGGGAGAGTATCTTCCCAACAAGATCCGGGTCTTGGGCGATATTACAAAAATGCGACTCAGTTTCCTTACGAAAATAAAAAAATTCGACGTTTCCCGGCTGGAGCCTTTCCATAATCCTTGCCTCAAATGATGGAGGTATCCTCAAATTACAATAATAATGCATCCCCCCCAGCCTTGGTTCAGTTCGAGGAAAACCGGGGTTATCCGGGCCCAATATTTCCGCCAATTGGTCACTATACAAGAATCTTTGTTCCAGGAGTTGAGGAACTTTTGAAGGGCTCCTGTAAAAATAAAAAATCCCAAACCCAAGGGGTGCTTGGTCCACAACGACAAACACATTGTTTGAGTAATCAATATCTTCTTTAGGATTCGGCTGTGGATTTGACGATTCCCTACCTAATTGGATGTTTCCTTGCCTCAACTCGGTTACGGTGTCGAGAGTTTGTGCAGGTTGGGTTTTGGTGGTAGGTTTTGAGAAGACCGAAGTGTCAACTCCACCGAAGAGCCTTCTTAAAGGATTTCTACTTCCTGAGCTTGCCCTCGCTATGGCTGCTTGCCGGTTCCTATGCTTCTTTCCAACCGCCATATCTGCACCCTTATAACACACCTGTTCATGGAATAAACAACACGAATCGCAATCTATTTAAAAAGATTGATGTATTGCGATAGTAATTGAAAACTTACGGCGATTAACATGAACACCTTCATCATCGGATGCGGAGGGGTTGGCGGCTTCTTTGGCGGCCTGCTCGCCAAAGCAGGAAAAAAAGTTACGTTTGTGACAAGGAAGGAAGAATGCCGGATAATCAAGAAAAACGGGTTGAGAGTTAAAAGTGCTGTTGGAAACTTTACCATCAAGAGCTTGAGTGTCCTTAATGATATCCGCGCCATAAAAAATCCAGACCTCATCCTGGTGACGGTCAAATCCTATGACCTGGAGGGGGTTGCGAAGAAGCTCTCCAGCGTTGTTACGGGAAAGACAATCGTTATCACCTTTCAAAACGGGATTGACAATGACCTTACCATCCAAAAACATGTTAAGGGAAGCAAGGTTTATCCCGGGATTGCCTATATTGTTGCCTCAAAAACCTCTCCAGGAGTGATTGAACAGATCTCGGGAGCAAGAAAACTTATTTTTGGTGATAGGAAAAAACCAGAGAACGAGGGATTGAACGAGGCTGCATCGTTCCTCCGGGGGGCAGGAATCGATGCCGAGTGCTCGCAGAATATCAGCCTCCATCTCTGGAAGAAATACATCTTCATCATCCCTTATGCAGGCATGACAAGCATATGCAGGAGCCCCATCGGAACGATAATGGCAGATTCTACCGCATCGTCCCTATATCGGAAGTGCTTGGAAGAAGCGGCTGCTGTTGCAAGGGCTATGGGTGTCCACTTTTCTAAGACAGTCATTCACGATACTCTTTCTTATGTCAGGAAGCATGACCCGTCTTCAAAGTCGTCCATGCTTGTCGATATTGAGAATGGCAGGAGGACAGAAATAGAAACGTTGCATGGAACCCTTGTCCGGCTCGCAAAGCAGAACGGGATTCCTGTTCCCGTCAATAGCTTGATTTATTCTGCTGTCAAGCTGTGGGGCGGAAGAGGGAAAAAAAGTTGACGGAATCGGCCTGTTCAATCCCTTTCGTTGGGAGAAATAAGCCTGAGATTTTCTCGGAGGTACATTCTCAGATTGTTTTATTACGCCTAGGTTGAAGATGCTATTCTCTTAAAATGCCCTTTTAAAGCGAAGTGGAGGATGATTGCCCAACTTTGGATTCGAGGGTTATCCCGAGCTGTTCTGCAACGTAATCCCGGAAAGGCTGGTTTTGTGCGAGTTGTTCAAAGCTCATTTCCAGAAAACTGGGTTCTCTGAAACTGATTTGCCCTGCGACAAGCCTGTCTCCAAAGAATTTTCGGACATCACTAGCAATTTCCCATGCTCTCCAATTCTTATCGACACGATATATCCTTGCCCCGATAGGGTCAGCGTTGCCAGGAATGAAAATGTTATATGAATAATTCTTGGGTTGAAGTCCCGTTTCACGTTCAAATCTATCATAGACCTTACGATAATTGCCCAAACTCCAACCGGCTTCTCGAAAGCAAACCACAGCAATAGAATAGCGTTCCTGCTCTTGAACTACGAGGACAATCCTTCTGTTCAACACATCCTCGCTTATGGGAGCTGACGCCTCCGGTTTTCCTGATTGGTTGTTTGCTTTGGCACGTTTTACGGTTGAATACAAGGCGCCGTCATCTCCCCATCTCCTTTCAGCAATGCTCCGTCGAAACCCCTCGTAGACTCTCTGATACCAATCCCGCCGGCTCTTTCGCCTCTGCGACCTTTTTCCGCCGCTTCTTTTATTGTACAAGACAGATATAAAGTGGCCGGTTGCTCTTCCGAGGCCGCCAGGGTCAGAATCCATTGATTTGGAACTCCTGCTATTGAACATCCATTCAGCGAATATCAATGATTTTAAATATGTTTGTAAAAGGCGAAAACGATTATTCCTGTTCGCGAGGCATTAAAGACATCCTTTGGCGGGCTGTTCACCCTCCACTGAGCAATCTCTTCAAAAGAGTGTGCACATCCTTCGGGTCTGCCTTCCCTTTGGTCTTCTTCATCACGATGCCGACGATGAAATGGAGGGATTTCTCGTTTCCTTTCCTGAATTCCCCTGCGGCTTTTTGGGCTTCCTTGATGGCTTCCCTGCAGGCGGTTTCCAAAGCGCCGGAGTCTTCCATCACCTCAAGGTTTTCTTTTTCCACATAATCTTTTATCTCAAAAGAATTTTCCACAAGCAATTCCAGCAGCTTCTGCGCCGTCTTATCTGTTATCTTCTTCTGTTCAACCAGCTTCAGGAGGTCGACGAGATGGCGCTCTTGTATCCCGGTCTCTTCGAGCTTTTTTTTCGCGAAGTTCAAAACTCTTGGCAGCTCCCTCCTGATCCATTTTGCGGCAAGCTCTGGATTGACGGCAGCCGAAACAGCTTCGAACATTTCTGCCAGAGGCCTGTCTTTTGAGATTATCTTAGCCATCTCCTCCGACAGCCCGTGCTTTTCCTGGAATTTTGCGAGCTTTTCGTGCGCCAATTCCGGCATGCGGCGCTTTATCCCTGCAATGAAACCGGGGCTAAGGGTGACAGGAACAAGGTCCGGGTCTATGATATACCCATATTCTTCCTCGGTTTCTTTGGCCCTCAGCGAAGAGGTAGTTCCCCTTTCTGAATCCCATGCCCTCGTTTCTGGAGTGATCTTCTTTTTTTCTTTGAATTCCTGCTGCTGCCTTGCAACCTCATAATTCAACGCGCGCTCTATCTCCTTAAAACCCGTTATGTTCTTTACTTCAACTCTCGCATATCCTGATTCTTCGATGGAGATGTTGGCGTCTGCCTTGACGATACAATTGTTTATGTCAAAGATTTCGAGATATTCCAAGATGGTGATGAGCTGTTTCATGAAGTCCCTCGCTTCTCCCGGACTGGTGAGCTCAGGCTTGGTGACCAACTCCACGAGGGGGTTTCCGGAACGGTTGTAGTCGACAAGAACATATGCGCTTTCTTTCATTCCTGCAGGATGGACCAATGATGCTGGATCCTCCTCCATATGGATCCTTGTAATGCCTATTTTTTTTCCGCTTTCCAAAGCCAGGGAGCCTTCTTTGGCCAATGGCAGCTCATACTGGGATATCTGATAATTTTTCGCCATGTCGGGATAGAAATATGATTTTCTTGAGAATATCAGGCGGGGAGCTATGCTCGATCTCACCGCGAGCGCTAATTTTATGGAAGAAGAAACCGCTTTTTCGTTGAGGACTGGCTTTGAGCCGGGGTGGCCCAGGCAGACGGGGCATGTTCTTGAGTTTGGATCTTCGCTGCCCGTCCTTGGGCAGGGGCAGAAGAGCTTGGTGTTGGTGTCCAGCTCGATGTGGACTTCAAGGCCGATGACGATGGGATTTGTGAATGTCATTTTTCCACCACGCAGCTTGCCAGCTGCATAACGTTCCCTTCCTCAAGGTGGTTTCCTATCACCATCATCCCTATCGGCATCCCGCCTTTGTTTTTACCGACGGGAACGGAGATGTGGGGCAATCCAGCCAGGTTAGGCCCAACGGTAAGGATGTCAGCAAGGTAATTCTGCATCGGCGTCAGTCTTTTTATCTCTGAGAATTTTGGGGCGACAAACGGCATTGCCGGGCTGACGAGGACATCGGCCTTTTCAAAAGCTTTTTTGTATTCCTCAATAATTTTTGCCCTGACCTTTGCAGCTTTCAGGTAATAGGCATCGCGGAATCCGGCCATCCTTGCAAACGTTCCCAGCATAATCCTCCGTTTTGCCTCTTCGCCAAGGTAATTGCCCCTAACTTTTGAGAAATATTCATTGAAATTCCCTTCTATATTTTCCTGGGCCCCATAGCGCATGCCGCAGTATTTTGCCAGGTTTGTGGATGCCTCCGCCATGGCCAATATGTAGTAGCACGGCAAAGCGTATTTTTCAACAAGAGGCAGCTCGATTTCAACAAGCGTGCATCCGCTGTCTTCAAGCCTTTTGATTGTGTTTTTCACCGCCGTGGAAACTTCCGGGTCAACACCTTTCCCCAAGCCGTAAGAAATGATGCCGAGCTTCATCCCCGTGATCGGCTTTTTGAGAAGCGCTGCATAATCGGGGACGGGAGCATCCAACGATGTTGGATCTTTTGGGTCGCAGCCTGAGATGATTTTCATCGCCAGGGCAATGTCCTCCATTGTCTTGGCCATCACCCCAATCTTGTCGAGGCTGTTGGCATAGTCCATAAGGCCGTACCGGGAAACTCGCCCATACGTTGGGCACAAGCCGATGACGCCGCAGAATGAGGCAGGGCAGACAATTGAGCCGCCTGTGGACTCTGCAAGCGCAATATGCCTAAAGGGGGCTTTTGCGGTGAAGCCGGCTGCGCCTCCCGAGGAGCCGCCACATGCCCTTTCCCTGTCATAGGGGTTTAACGGAACTTGGAATCCAATCCCCACATTGACATTGAAAGAGCCAAAGCCGAATTCATCCTGGGATGTTTTTCCGATAATGAGGGCGCCTTCGCTCCTGACTTTCCCGACGGCTGTTGCATCAAATACAGGCTTGTATCCCTTCAGGATGGCGCTCCCGGCGGTGCTTTCCAACCCCTTCACGCAGATGCAGTCCTTGACGGAAATCACCACTTCAGAAAGCCTGCCCTTCCCCTGAGCCTTTGCGCGGGTATCGATAAGATTAAAGAAATGAAATTCATCATTGATGCCGACCGCTTCCTTGAGAACTCTCTGGAGCTCCATCTCATTCCACAGTTATTTTTTTAATGACCACATCATCGACGGGCTTGTCCCCGGGCTCTGTCTCGGCCTTGCTTATTTTCTCGACAACATCATAGCCCGCTATCACTTTCCCAAAGATGGCATGCTTGCCATCCAGCCAGGGGGTTGGAGCGACGGTAATGAAAAATTGGGAGCCGCCGGTATTTGGGCCGCGGTTTGCCATGGAGAGGATTCCTGGCTGGTCATGCTTCAGGCTGGGGTGGAATTCGTCCTTTATCTCGTATCCCGGGCCTCCGGTCCCGTCTCCGTTGGGGTCTCCTCCCTGGATCATAAACCCCGGAATAACCCTATGGAATATCGTCCCATCGTAGAAGCCCTTCCCCGTGAGGTTGGCAAAATTTCCGACGGTACCCGGGGCTTTGTCCTTAAATAATTCGACGGTAAATTCACCTGCTGTCGTTTCGAAAACTGCCTTTGAGCCTTCCATTTTTCCTCCCGAGCATCCCGTTAGGAATGCAATGATAACCATGCATGCAAACAATACCTTTTTCATCTACACTGCCCTCGGCCCTTTGATGAATCCATCCTTCGAATCCCTGACGTTGGAGAGGGCCTCTTCCTGGGAAAGGCATATGCCTGGCTTGTCTTCCCTCAGCCCGCCCTGCAAGGCCACGGGGTGGAAGCATGGCTCAACCCGGGATGTGTCAACTGCACTGAGCTTTTGAAAGGAGCCAAGAATTTCTTTAAACTGGGGGACAAACCTTTCCTTTTCCTCTTTGGCCAATGCCAACCGCGCGACCCTTGCAACCTGGCCGAGCAGCGCTTCATCAACTTTCATGCTTCGTGAGGGAGGATGTCGGTTTAAATAGTTTTTTGTTTGCGGTAATATGTTAGCCGGCTGAGGTGACTTAACCAAGAAACCCAACAACAACAACAATGGTACTGAGAAATTCATTGGAATTTCTGGTACCTCCTCGCTACCGCTTCGGAGGGTTCAACGGTCAAATCCTCGCTTCGCTCGGATTTGCCCTGCTCGGTCACCCCGGAGGGGTGAGCGTAGTGTTCCGGTCCTTCGGACGGAGGAGAATCTAGCGTTCCTGCCTTGCA
>JACPII010000070.1 GCA_016188175.1 Candidatus Woesearchaeota archaeon
GATAGTTCCTCAATCGTGTAGCCAGTAATCCTTTCCTTTCCTTTCACAAGCGCCATCCGGGAAGGGTCAAAAGACGGATGAAGAAGTATTTGGTAGGTAACAAATCTAACCTCATCATCTCCCCCGATCAAGGCTATGGTGTTGGGTACGATATATGCCCTTGGCAGGAAATACTGGTTTTCATAGAGGAAGGGCCCCCATGCCTTTTGGATAAGGGGCTTGTCAGGGAAGCAGACGGTGCAGGGAGGAAACTCCTGTATAAGGCGAAACCCTGAGACATTGAGGGGTTGAGTGGAAGTGATATACCTTACATTGAGCATTCCCCAGAGTTTCGCGGGGTTGTTGTTCGCAGCATCCAGGTAGACATTCATATAAAGGGGATGCCAGACAGAGTTATAGCTGTAGATATGTTCGAGCTGCAAAAATGCATTCCAGAGGTTTGTCCCCCAGTCAATCCCGCGGGTCTCCCACGTCTGGATCCTGAAATTTCCTGGCTGCTTGCTTACATACTGGAGCACATTGTTCTCCTCAATGACTTTTTTCCCGTCGCTCCAATCCTTGAGGTCGGGGGAATAATGGTAAAAATTAAACACCCATATGTTGAGGAGCAAAACAACAACAAGCACCGGGAAAAGCCATCTGCCTTTCTTCTGAACATTCTCAAGGGAAAAAAACTCTCTTGCTCCATAGGCAGCCAGCACCGAACCGGCCATCGCAAAAAGGAACAGGCTTCTGTCAAGATACCTCATGCTTTTGAAGAGGGGGAGGTGCCAAAGCGCGTAATAAATGCCAAATGTATTATTTGCCAAAAAGACAGAGATTAACCCAAGGAGCCCAAAGAAAAGCACCATCTTGTTTCTCCGGAGCTTCCAAAGGCCATACCCTGCCAGGAGGAATGCAATGATGCCGATATGGTCCCCGCTGCCCTGTGCCTGGACCCGCGGAATCCTGATTGGCTCGACGAGCCTGTTCCAGAACTGAGATGCAGGAAGGTGCCTGCTTGATGCCTGCTCCCATGGAGTTTGTGACCTCGCGCCAAGATTTAAAGAATCAATCTGGGGGATAATCCGCTGGAGGGAAAGGCCGAAAAATACCAAAAGGACTACAAGGGCAACAAGAGTGTACCTTACAGCCTTTTTCGCCGAAAATCCGATGATGATGTTGAATAAGAGGAAGATTCCGAACATAAGCCCAGCCCATAACCCTACTTTCATGTCAGGCCCAAAGCGCAGCATGAGGGCAAACACAACGCCCGTTAGGATGGAAGGGGTTGCCCAGCGCTCATCTTTGATTGCTTTCCTTCCAAAAAGGATAACCAGCGGAAGCAATGCATACCCGCCCAAAGAAGTGATCCACCCCCATTTCAGCAGCTTGATGACGTGGGCGTTGAGCATAAACACGAGTGCTGCAACGAACGCATACCTTCGCTCAAGCCCCAGCGAGACCGCGAGCGCATACATAGAAATTCCGGCAAGGAAGAAAAAAAGCACATAGCTCAGCTTCAGGGCAAGGATGCTGTCATCAAGAGCGAATACGAGGAGCCCGGGAACAGAGTCAAACCCATAAACATTTTTCATCAAAAACGGGTCGCCGCCAAAGCTGTAAGGATCCCACAGGGGCCACAGATCCCCGTATTGGAAATAAGAAATCCGTAATGTCTCGACAAGAGGGGCATGGGCTAACCCCATATCCCTTCCCGGCAATTGGTAATTGAAGAATTGGATGAAGTAAACAATCGTCAAAAGTGCCAGGATCCCCGCAAAAGGCAGGTGCCCCTTTACCTTTTGGAATCCCCCCTTAAGCCCCCTCATTTCCATTATCGGGCGAGTGCTTTGGAACCCATAAAAACCTTTGTATTTTTGCAAGTGCACGGAGGTTGGTGCGAAATGGAGGTTGTTGCCGAATGAAATGAGCGCAACTAAGAAAACCCGCAGATTTTCTGTTGCCATCCTTTTTGCGAAGCTCCATGGAGGTAACTTTGAGCTGACAGGGGGACGCCTCCGAGCGGTAGCGAGCGAGGCACAAAAAATGGATATTTTTTCGTGTCCCTTACGGGGATGCCTCCGAACGAGGTGAGCGAGGCACAAGAAATCTCGAGGATTTCTTCGTGTCAGCATGTGAATACCACAGCCAAGCTGAGCTTGATGGCAACCCGAACGAAGTGAGAGTTTCGCACCAACCTCAAGTGCACGAAAAGGCTTAAAAACAAATTTGCATTTCTCTCATAGGTGGGAGTAACGGAATTGAGGTTTCAAGGAACGGCAGGAATAGCTGCTCTCTTTTTGCTTCTTATTATTGCATCATCCTGCGCCAAGCTGGATGCTGTTCAGCCAAAGGTCGGCGATAAAGGTGAATTTGAGGCCGAGCCCGTCTCTGAACTTCCCGATGTTCAGGAGGAACCCTTTCAACCCGCGCCAAGCCAGGAGCAGGATGTTGAGAATTCATCGGTCAATGGAAAAAAAGGAACGATATGGAAGGTCACTCTCAAGGACTTTAAGCTCATGCCGAGGACGCTTTCTATCTCTGCAGGTGACACCGTTGTTTGGCTCAATGAGGACGAGCGCCGGGGAAGGCCCCTCGACCATCTTCTTGCAAGCCATTTCGAGGAATTTAGGTCCCCCGTATTTACCAAAGGCCAGAATTTCAGCCATACTTTTTCAGTTTCCGGCACTTACACGTATTTTGATATCCTCTATAAATCAAGAGACTTGCTTGAGGGCACAATCTCGGTCAAGTGAAGAGCCGGCCAAAACGGTAAGGCAATACCCAAAAAAACCGTATTGGAATAGCAGTGGTTATCAAGATCCCAAACTAATACTATCCCCATACACCCGCTATCCCCATACACCTGTTTAATGTTTTTTTCTGGCCTCAGCTTCACTGTTCCAACAATCTTTTTATAGGGGAGTGCAACTACACGCTTATGGCAGATATTCCTGAACAGCTGGACAAAGTGGCCCTCAAAAAATTTTCCAAAGAATTTACCCAGCTTCTCCATGTCATCCAGAAAATCCAGCTGATGGCGGCAAGAAACCAGCAGGAAACCAAGGCATATATTCTTAAGGTTGAGGATGTTGTCAAACAATTCAATCGGAAATACACCTCTCTTTTGCTCAGATGGAAAACGGGAAAGCAGCCCGCCATGGAGTTTGGCATAAGGAAACAGCAGGTCAAGGACATTTTTCGCCAGGCTGCCGCGATCGAAGGGTTCGCCGCTATCGGCGTAAAAAGTTTTGGGGCGGCGAAGATAGAGGACACCGATAAATTTTCAAAGGAGATTGACAACATAAGAAAAGAAGTATACCTCACCTTCGAAAAAGGAAAAAAGGCATCTTTCGTCATTCTCCGGCAGAAGAGCCCTGCCCTTGTCCAGGTTGATTTTGATATCGAGCAGGGTTTCGACCCTGCATTGAAGCTGCTCTCCCATTTTGCCTTGGATGGAAAGCATAACTCTGCCGATATCCTTTCCAGCCTAAATGCATTTGGCTTTGCAGAAAATCCCGATTACTATAAGCAGAGGGAATGGCTGAATGAGTACAGCCCGAGAGTGCTTGATATCTAATTTTTTACCTGCCTTTTAGTTCATGTTGGGTATGTTATCTCCTGAGCAACTTTTTTAAGAAAGATTTAAAAGAATACAGCCACTTTTCTGGATGGGAAGGCTAGGCTGGGAGGTTAGCGCTCTCCTGTCACCTGAAATACGCTTCAGCAGGGGCCGAAGCTTTGCAAGCGGCATTGAGCGTTGCTGTTGGTCTTAACCCGTACGGCGAAGCTCTGTCCTTTGGGATTATTTTCCTAGTGAACCCTGTCAGGCCAGGAATGGAGCAGCAGTAAGCTTGGGACATGATGCTCAAGGGGTAGCGGAGTGGAGGAAAGGCTAAGGCAGCCATCAGCGATGTTGATTGTCCATTGCGGGGTCTGCCTTCCCGCTTTTATATTGATTAAATAAAGATATTCCATCAGTTTTTAACTGATGGTGTAAACATGCTGGAAAGGGAACGGGAATATCTTTATTCTCAGAAACAACGAAATTCCTTAAGAATTTCGTGTTCAAGAAATACGTACATTTCTTTGAATCCGACCGAGCGACAGTAAGGAGCGAGCAATCCCTCAGTCTTGGACTGGGGGTGTCGGATTTATTTTGAAGAAACTTAGATCATAATCCAAAAATCAGTTTAAGTTTCTGCTCAACATCCTTCATTTTGGTTTCTTTCAGCGAACCGATCTTATATGAGATTATGGATTTATCTGCGGTAAAAATTCTATTTGGCCGGATCCTGCTTTCTACTTGCAGTCTTCCAGCCTTAAAGTCGGGGTCAATAAGGACAACTGAGTATTCATCTGTTCTCGCTTCGCTGGTAATTTGGCAAAGAACAACATCGTCGCCGGCAAGTGCAGCAATAATCAAAGCTGGCCTTTTCTTTGAGCCGCTTAAGTCAGAGAAGGGGAAGGGCAGAACTACAACATCCCCATTTACAAATGTGCCCATGCCTTGTCTTCCTCTTTAGTGCTCCAGTCCTTTGCTAAAACTTTTTCAGAAGCAAGGGCAGTAAGCATAGATTCGCTTAATTTTTTTAAAGGCCGTAATTCAACCTTATCCTGAAATGCCAAGATTGCCACTTTTGACCCTACCCTAAACCCTTCTCTTTTCCTTATATCGAGGGGAATTGAAATTTGGCCTTTTTCTGTTATAGTTGCTGTTTTAATTTCTAGCAGTGGCATAGGGTCACCTCCATGTTCCTTACAGGTAAGAAAAGTAAGAAAATATTTAAAGGTTTCTATTGGGCCATACAAAAGAAATAACTCTTACCGGCTTGTTCACACTTCAGTCCCTCGTTTCATGAGTTCATTGAGCTCCTTCCTTTCCGTAAATGCCCAGAGGATTCCTTTTGTTCCAATAATTATCTTTCCGCTGAGTTGGAGGTAATCGAGAATCTGGACAAGAGTCTGGTGCATTACTTTCCTTGGCAGTTTCCTTTTTAATTCTGCGAGGGTCATCAAATCCCCCCTTTCAAGGTTTCTTCCACCATAAAGACGGTATTAAGAGTAGGTGAATGGATAAATTCTTCTCGTCTCCGCAATTGGACTGTTTGTGGCATTTTGTGTCCCGATTATAGCAAGTGACACAGGTTCTTATACATAATGTCGCTTGTTTATTACGAAGCAACATACTTTCTTGTATACATTCTTATGTTGCTGGGTATAGGTATCTATTTATATGATCTTAGTATAGACTCATATTCAAATATTTGGGTTAATCCCCCCCAGCTAATAAGGTTGGTTGAAATGAGAATAATTGGAAAATCAAAAACGAGATTCAGCAATACGTCAGCCACTGTTCATACTTCTTGTTCTTCCCGTGCACACTATCGAGGTACATCTTCTTCAATTTCTCGGTTATGGGCCCAGCCTTCCCGTTCCCTATCGTAGTATGGTCGATCTGGGCGATGCCGGTGACTTCCGCAGCCGTCCCCGTATAAAAGAGTTCATCCGCGTTTTTTAACTCCTCAAGGCTTATATCCTTCTCAACCGTGCCTATCTTTTCATCCTTTGCAATCTGCAAGATGCTGTTTCTCGTGATTCCGGGAAGGATAGAGCCCAATGACGGGGTTAATAATTTCCCGCCCTTCACCATGAAAATATTTTCTCCAGGCCCCTCGCTGACAAAATTCCGGTAATCCAGCATGAGCGCTTCATCAAATCCTTCCCGTTTGGCTTCCAGCGACGCATTGATGGAGTTCACATAGCTGCCGCAGACCTTCGCATCGGCGATGAAGCTTTTAGGGTGCACCCGGAGGAACGAGCTGACTTTGACTTTCACCGCATCATGGCCGAGATACGCTCCCCATGGCCAGACAGCTATGCAAACATTGACAGGTGCGCCGTGGGGGTAAAGCCCCATCTTTCCGTATCCATAGTAGACGAGCGGCCTGATATATCCAGCCTTAACCTTGTTTGCCTTTACCGTCTCCACAACTGCTTTTTCAAGCTCCTTGATGGAAAAAGGGACTTTCATCTCCAGTGTTGAGGCAGAATGGAATAGCCTGGCCATATGGTCATGCAGCCGGAAAATGGCAGGCCCTTTATCAGTTTCATAGAACCGTATCCCTTCAAATACCCCTGAGCCGTAATGCAGGGTGTGGGTAAGGACATGGATCTTGGCATCTTCCCAGGCGACCAGCTTGCCGTCCATCCATATTTTTTCCGTTTTCTCCATACCCTCCCGAAAATAAGGTTTTGTTTAAATAGGTTATGTAAAAAATGGTATTTGTTTAGCACCCTAAAGTCGAAATCCTTTCATCTACCGACGGCCAGCGCGTTGCGGGGGGTTGCCCCATCCGGGGACGCAGCGCCTGTGGTTCATCGTCTAGGATTTCGAAGGTGCTAAACAAATACAAAAAATGAAATATATCAGCCGTAAAGCGTTGATTATCATTCTCAGGCGTTAGATTCTGTTTTTACTGCCCCACACCTGTAAAAAATATCGTTAACTGTAGCCCATAACTTTTCCTTGGAGATGCTGTTCAAGAAATAACAGAAAGAATCAAGGGTATGCTCACCATACTGATGGCCGTGCTGAGAAAAACAACGCTTGCCACCGCATCAGCATCTCTCCCGTATTTTTGGCACAAAATGAGCGTCATCACTGCCGAAGGCATCGCGGCCTCGAGGAGAACGATATTCCGGGAAACTCCGGAGATGGAAAACAGGCTGACAAGCAAAAGGGCAGCGAGAAATCCACCGATGATGCGGAACAGCGAAGCCCCCATGCCGACCAGAAACGCTTTCACTCTCACTTCAGTCAGCTTATACCCGAGCACCAGGAGTGCCAGTGGTATGGTGATGGACCCGACCATCTCAAGAGGTTTTGCAATTACAGGATGGATTTGGATTTGGAACAAGTTTAATCCGATCCCAAGGATTACTGCATACAATAACGGGATCTTGAACATCCCCCTGAAATCTTTTTTCTCGTGGATAAGCCAGATGCCGATGCTGTACAGGAACAGCGAATTGACAACGTCAAAAACGACCGCTCTTGACAATCCTTCAACGCCGAACGCAAGCAGGGCGACGGGGTAGCCTAAATATCCCGAGTTTCCGATCGTCAGGGGAAGATAAAGCCCTCTTGCCGTCGATTTTAAGGCCTTGAACAGGAAAAATGCCAAAATTCCAAGGATGAAAATGACTCCGGCTGCTGAAAGGGCGACCGTAAAAAAATCAGCAGCGGAAAGGCTGCTTTTGGTTATCGAAGAAACGATGAGGGCAGGCACCGTGACATACACCAGAAGGTCCACGAGAGGCCCCACGTTGATCTTCTTAAACTTTCCAATGAGAAAACCGAACAGGATGATCAGGAAAACAGGAACCACAGTTTCAAGGATGGTGGCCATGGTTTGCAGCACGAGTGAATGTTATTTAAAGGTTTGTTATATCTAGAAGGCGACAGTAGTAACGCATAACAGATTTCGCCTTCTAAGTTGTAAAAGACAAACAAGTTTATGCAAAACTTTTGTCTTTTACTAATCTCCTTTTTTCTTTGGCAAACGCCAAGGGCAAGAAAATTTAGTTACCTATCCTATTGAATACTTCAGGAGTTATAATTTTAATCCCCCTGAATTCTTTTAACTTTAGCAAATGATTGTCTTGTGAGATTATGTAATCGACATATCCCGCTACCGCAGTTTCAATGAAAATATTGTCTTTTGGATCGTCTTTAACTATTGCTATTTTTTCTTTTGGCTCCACCATAATAGAATTTCTAACAATCAAATCAACCCATTCTTTGACCATATCATCCGAAAGCTTGATTTTAAAATCTTTGAGAACTTTTATTATTTCTGAAACCACTTCTAAAGAAGTGACTAGTGTAAACTGTCCTTCTTTCCAATGGGTTATAACTCTATGTGAATCCCCTTTCCAAAAGATACCCGAGATGAATACATTCGTGTCCAGAACTACTTTCATTTTCTAGCTCTTTTTACAGCACCTTCAACATCAGCTTTGGTTATACCTTTCTCTTTTGCAAATTGCTGCGTTTTTTGAAGCAATTTATCAAAGTTTTTGAAGGAAGGCATAGTTACTTTTTTCAATATGACTGTATCTTCTCCCCCTACAACAACAAATTTTTCTCCTTCTTTTAATCCAAGCTGTTCCCTTACATCGAAAGGAATAACTACCTGCCCTCTTGAACTCATGCTTGTTATTTCTAATTTTTCCATTTTGTTTACAAAATACAACAAAAGAGCTCGAGAAACAGACTAAAAAGAAAGCAAAGAAAAATTAAAAAGGAGGATGATAAAAAGTGCCCAATCCCCTATCTTTAGCATCTCTTGTAGTTCGGTTTCTTGAATGGAATCCCAACGAACGATTTTCAAACATTGTCTTTTTTTTAAAGTTATTTTCTTTAATTTTATTGGTGACTTCAGTAACTATAAAAAATGTTTTTTTCCTCAAGGTCACAATCTTTCTTACTTTAATACTGGTTTTTATCTTGTCACCAATTGCCCATAAATTAGACAGAAGGGTTAACAATAGAAGAAGAGATAAAGAGAAATAAGGATTAATGAAACGCTAAAAACGCCCCCCCACACTATAACTTGGACTATCCCTGTTAAGTAAGATCTTTCCATCTTTTTAGTTATACGCATTTCTCAAAAATAAAAAAAATAAAGAGCAACACCAAAAAGGCCAGTAAAATTTAAAACATCATCTGGA
The DNA here is from genome assembly GCA_016188175.1 of Candidatus Woesearchaeota archaeon. GTDB lineage: Archaea > Nanobdellota > Nanobdellia > Woesearchaeales > JACPBV01 > JACPII01. The sequence continues at coordinate 8,719 of JACPII010000070.1, forward strand.
AAGCCAGTAAGATTCAAAGCAAGAAGGCCAAGTAATAGAAGAAAAAGAGTATCTTTCTGAATTATTATTGTGGGAGCCTCATGGGTAAGTTTTCTTCACGTTCCGTCGGTATATTCCAAAAAATTGGCGAATTTAACAGCAAATCATGTAAATTATTGAACTTTTGCGAGATTTGCTAGTATAATAAATCGCATATCTAAATGTTCAAATATTTGTGCGGTTTCCTATAGCAAGAATTCCCGATGTTATCCTCAGATAATTCCTATTTCCCCACGTGCAGGTAAGCCCCGCGGGTAAAAAACCCGACGAGCTGCTTCATCTTTGCCAGCTTCGGAAACAGGTCCTTCTCCAGCGAGGCTGCGCCGGAAAAAAGCTCGAACACCTCCGGCTTAAAGATATAGATTCCCGCATTGACG
>JACPII010000067.1 GCA_016188175.1 Candidatus Woesearchaeota archaeon
GAGATGGCAAATTTCCCATACTTTTTTATACAACCTCAGCGCAGATTTCACTATGAAAAAGAGAGGTTTCTGGAAGTATCCTAAGCTCACCCTGCTTGCGCTTACGTTCCTGCTTGCCTACATCCTTTTTAAGTCCCATAAGGAGTGGGCGTTCCTTTCGGTCATATCAACCTGGGGACTCCCGGGGGCATTTTTGCTGGGGATGTTCTATGCCTATGGATTTACCTCTGCACCGGCGACTGCATTGCTGCTCCTGACTGCAAAACAGTATCCCACCTTAGCGGCCGGATTCCTCGGCGGGCTTGGCGCCCTTGTAGGTGACCTAGTAATTTTCTCCGTAGTGCGGGCATCCTTTGCCGATGAGTTCCGTATGCTTTCCCAGGAACGATTGGTGAAAGCTGGAACGGTGCTTGTTCCCAAAAAGATCAGAAAATTTCTCCTCCCCATCCTTGCAGGGGTTATCATCTCTTCCCCGCTCCCCGACGAAATTGGGGTAATCCTGCTTGCCGGGTCAACCAGCCTATCAACAAAATGGTTTTCGTTGATTTCATTTATCCTTAACACTACCGGGATACTCATCATCTTAAGAATTGGAACTGCGATCTGAGCGGATTTATTTTTTTCCACTACGTTTAAATAATCGAAGTGTTACTCCCCCTATCAAGGAATGAACAATATGAAAATAAGCATCATCGGCGCAGGCCAGGTTGGGTCTACAACGGCTTTTCTTCTTGCGCTAAAGGAGCTTGCGGATGAGGTAGTGATGGTGGACATAAACCCATCGGTCCTCGGGAAAGCTCTCGATATGAACTGCTGCTCACCCCTTGAGGGATTCAGGACGAAAATAACGGGGAGTACAGATTATTCCGCCATCAGCGGCTCTGCTGTTGTTGTCATCACTGCCGGCTTAGCGAGGACTCCGGGAATGTCCAGAGAAGACCTGCTGCTGAAAAACAAAGAGATCGTTGAAGGTGCTGCATCGAAGATAAAAGAGTTTTCACCTGAGGCCGTCGTTATTGTTGTGACCAATCCTCTTGATGTGATGGCTTATGTTGCATGGAAGGCTACAGGATTCCCCAAACAAAGGGTTATGGGGATGGCAGGGACTCTTGATTCCGCACGCCTAAAATATTTCCTTAGCGAGGAGCTCGGGGCAAACCCCCGGGAAATTGAAGGGCTTGTCCTCGGGGCGCATGGAGATTCCATGGTCGCGATGCCCGCCTTGACCAAGATCGGGGGAAAGCCCGTCGGCCAGCATCTGTCTCCGGAAAAACTGCAAAAGATAATTTCAAGGACCCAAAACTGCGGGGCAGAGATCGTGAACCTGCTCAAGACGGGCTCTGCGTATTACAGCCCCGCGTCTTCTGTCGTCACGATGGTGCAGTCCGTCATCAACGATGAGAGAAAAGTCGTTCCCTGCTCAGTGTGCGCCGATGGGGAATACGGCTATTCGGGAATTTTTTTGGGACTCCCTGCTGTTCTGGGGAAGGATGGGGTCGAGAAGATCATAGAGTATCCCCTTGCCCCGGAAGCAAAAGCTTTATTAAACAAGTCAGCTGAAGAAACGCTGAAGATCATCCAGGGTCTGGCTGCATGATTGTGGATTAGCTATAATATTGGAGCGAATGTTAAAAAATTTTAAGGAGCGGTTTTCGTGAAAATCAACGTTGCACAGCGGGTCGGCGTGTTTGTCGATGTCCAGAATATGTATTATTCTGCACGGCATCTCTACCATACCAAAGTAGATTTTGGAAAGATCCTGAAGGCATCGGTAAGCGGGAGGGCGCTCATCCGGGCAATCGCCTATGTCATCAGGGCTGATATGCCTGAAGAGCAGTCATTCTTCGATGCCCTCGAGAAGATCGGGTTTGAGGTCAAGGCGAAAGACCTCCAGGTATTCTGGGGCGGAAATAAGAAGGGGGACTGGGACATCGGCATCGCGATGGACATGATCGAGCTTGCGCCAAAGCTCGATACCGTCATTTTGGTGAGCGGGGACGGCGACTTTGCCGAGCTTATCAGGCACATGAAGCACGCGATGGGATGCCGTGTCGAGGTCATGGCGTTTGGAAAATCCTCATCTTCAAAAATCAAAGAGGCTGCCGATAAGTTCTATGACCTGGACAAGGACCCGAAGGAATTCCTGAGGGCAAGGGAGCGCTCCTCTGAACCTGCGCCTGAGGTTTTTCCCCAGCATACCCCGAAAATGCCGCCGAAGATTGGATAAGAAAAATGGACGGGTATTGGAATGGATAGTTTCCAGCCAAATGAGGATGGCTTGTGAAACTGAGACCCAGGAAGTCTTCCTAAAGCTCGATCTTAATTGGGGGGTTTCGTGGATTAGATTGTTTAATTGGGGTGTTAGGTGGTTCAGATTGTTTTCTTCGTCGGGAAGGCTGTGGTGCTTTTCTGTCTTTTCCTTCTGGCCAATAATGGAACTGCGTGATGAAAAATGGCCCACCCTCCCTATCGCTAAGTTTTTCCATAAGCGCCTCTTTTGTTTCAGAACTGGAAACAAATCCTCCGCCTTTGTACGCCCAGAAAGAGCCCTCTGAAAGAGGATGGGCACCAGCCAGAATTTCCCTTCCAAATGCGTCCTGATTAATATCAGTCCCCTCATTAATCCTTAAAGATGGGCTTGCAGCAGGAAAATAAGTTACGGTAATGATTCCCTCATTACCCCTTTGCAATGTCGCTATTAATGGAAGGTAATCCCCATCCTTTAGGGAGTTAGGGTCTTTATATCGGAGAACCGCAATGTTTGGAGAATGCAATCCAGCCAAGGAAGCTGCCGTTACACCGGAGAGTTGGGCTTTATCAGGGTCCCCGTTAAAGGTGTATTGCCCAAGAACTAAAGGATCACCAACAAGCCTTTCTAACCCAAGGAAGCGAAGACCCTGAATTGATTGGGGGACATTATCGACGGGAAACAGGCTTCGAGGTTGATACCCAATCCTGACCCTCGGCAAATTTATATCTGAAGTAAATGTCCATTCTCTCAAAGCAACATACGGAATTGGCATATAAAGATGGAAATCAAAGCCCTATTTAATCTTTTATATCCTGGAGAGGACAGATTGGGAGCGAGACTTATCTATTGGAAGAATCTGTTTTTATCGGTCACATTGAAAAGTCCTCGCTAACGCTCGGGTTGCCGTCAAGCTCAGCTTGGCTGTGATCCTCAAATGCTGACACGAAGAAATCCTCGAGATTTCTTGTGCCCCGCTCGCTACCGCTTCGGAGGTTCTGAGAAATTCATCGGAATTTCTGGAACCTCCTCGCTCCGCTTCGGGGGCATCCCCGTAAGGGACGTCCCCCTGTCAGCCTGATGAATGGTCAAATGAGCATCGCAAAAGGATGGCAACCGAAAATCTGTGGATTTTCTTAGTTGCGCTCGCTTCGCTCGGCAACAACAGAAAATCTGAGGATTTTCCTAGTTGCGCTCGCTTCGCTCGGCAACAACCTTCAACTTTTCAATGCGACCGTTTTTATCACAAGATTTAAAAGCATTTATCTGCTTGCAAAGGCTATGGTCTACCACGCCCATGTTGACTGGAAGGACAGCGAGGAGGAGCATTATGTAGGCAGCGGGGGCGATGAGCACCAGGATTACCACAACAAGGATGAATATGCTTCCAACCCCTCCGACGATTACCAAAAGCTGGAAGAAAACGACGAAAAAGAAGCCGGGGAGAAAGAGCACAGGGATACGATTGAAGAGGCGGTTAAGGTAGAATCCCAAAAGAAAGAGCACCATGATGAAGAGCCGATAACCAAAAAGGCAGCAAAAGAGCTGTTCCTGGAGTCAAATGTTCACGAGATCAAACAGCCCGAAAAGAAGGCAAAAGAGAAGAAATCCATCGAAGATGCGATCAACCAGGCGATAAAAGAGGAGAAAGAAGTTATTTATACGGATGAGTGATAAAGATGTTCATACCTATTGATGATAGATAGATGATAGTGTGAAGGAAATTATACGGGAACAGATATCAAGGCGGAATGAAGATAAGGGAAACAAATATCAAGGCGGAATGAAGATAAGGGAAACAAATATCAAGGCGGAATGAAAAGAACATGGGAATGTACGGACACTGCAGCATCGCGGAACAGGTAATGGGGGCCTATGAGCTTGGGACGATAGGGAGCGCTCATGCCACCTATGAAAGCATGGTAAATGCTGATATTCCCGGATACGCGCATGGGTTCTATGCCCCTTCACCGCAGGAAAGGTTTTCTGACATCATGTACAGCAGGACAGGAGCCGATTATGAGCGTGGGATGGAGGAGATACGCTCGGCAATCGAAGGATTTCACGAGCAGGGCAGCCACGGGCTTTCCGTTATCGACGATACTGGTTCGGCAGTCCCTAAAACGTGGCTTCAGCAGGGAATACCTACTGAGATTCCTGAAGTGGTCGAAGCACCGTCGGATGATGAAGTTGAGATTCTCAAAGCCCAGGACCAGGCAAGGAAAAAATTGCTCGTGGAAAGCTACGAATATGAAGAGGTTATCATCAAAAGGAAGATATCCAAAAAAACAATTTCTGTGCAGGTGGAGTAATCCGCCCTGTTCCCGATGGCTCACGTTTTAAAACCCAGGCTACTTTCAGTATTGAAGGGTGCCGTAATTGGAAGCTTAACTATTTCATTGCTTCTGTTGTCTTTTTTCCTAAGCGCCTACGATACCGGGTTTTACGCAAAGTTTGTTGAAAAGAGATTGCCTAACCTCCAGGAGAGACAAGAACGGGCCATTCTCCACAAAGAGATAATGTCTTCCCTGAAAGGCACCGATGCTGATTTGCCTGCATCCTTTGATTCTGAGGAGCAAGCCCACATGGAAGATGTCAAAAAGGTCTTTTTTTGGCTTCAGACTATCCTCAATATCCTGCTCGTGTTAACCGCTCCCTTAATAGCACTGATCTTTTTATTTTCCAGAAATAGGGCGAAGGAGATTGGGGCCATCCTTCTCTCAAGCGGCATATTGGCTTTGGTGCTCTTGATCGTGTTCGCTGGATTCCTGTGGCTTGGGTTCGGCCATTTGTTTGATTCGATGCATAAGGTTCTCTTTGTTGAGGGTACATGGGTCTTTCCCGAAGAAAGCATCCTCATCCAGCTTTACCCCCAGGATTTCTTTGTGTCGATCGGCTTTTTGATTGCCAGAAACATATTCTTTATTGCAAATATTTTTATAGGAGCCGGCATCTATTCACGATACGTATTTGTTTAGCATCTTCGAAACTCCCGACGTAAGATTGGCAAGTCCTGCGTACTGAGAAAATTTCCGGAATTTTCTGGTACCTCGCTCAGCTTCGGTTCGGAGGTTCCCGGACGGGGCGACCCCCCGCTACGGACTTAAGGCGGGCTCAAAGGCGTTTCGACCTGAGGATGCTAAACAAATACCACGATACGCTTCAGGAGGGCTACATGATAGGATTGATCGCGGACTTTGTTGAGCGGCACTTTTTCATAACTGCGGGGCTTCTTTTGGCCTCGTTCATCCCCGTCTTTCTTGGGGTAAAGCTCCTGGGCGGGAATGTGAGCATGGTCAAGCTTTCCCTTATCGGGATTTTGCTCTCTTTGGCTACTGCAGCTTCAGGGAAATTCATCGGGTTTCCTGCTGGAGCGGTTATGGCGATACTTGCAATATCTGTTTACCATCTCGTCTTTAGGGTAACGACCCAACAGGCGCTCCTTGCATGGGCGCTGCAATATGTCTTTGTTTCGGTAAGCTTGGTTCTGATGGTGTATATGGGTGTCTAGGTTACGCTCCCGGCTCTGTCCTGAATCTCGCATTCGCTCGGGTTAGCAGCTTCAAAGTTCTAACCCATATTCCCTGAATGCTGACGTTCTCCGACGGAGCCAACCCTCTTGTCAGCTAACAGGAAAGGCCAATTGAACTTTGACCTTAGGCTGCTAACCTACATTCAGGACAGAGCCTTACGCTCCCAAAAACTATTTAAAGCCTGATAGCGGGAAAGTTCCTATGCGATACCCTATTCTGGTTGCAAACTGGAAAATGAATAAAACTGCCGCAGAGACAGATTCTTTTATCAGCCAACTGAAGAAATCGGTCAAGAAGCCTCAGGCTACTGTTGTTATTTGCCCGCCATTCACTGCGCTGCAGGCTGCCCATGCGGGACTCAAGGGAACTCCATTCTTTCTCGGGGCGCAGGACGTGTATGTGCTGCCTAAAGGCCCATTTACTGGAGAAATCTCAATCCCGATGCTTCGGGAACTGGGCGTCAAATTTGTGATTGCCGGCCACTCAGAGCGCAGGAAGAGCTTCAAAGAATCTGATAACGATATTAACCTTAAGGTGAAAGCAGCCTGCGAACACGGGTTAAAGCCAATCCTCTGCATCGGAGAATCATGGGATGATCGCAAAGAAGGAAAAACCAATGAAGTCGTGGAAAAGCAGCTTTCTGCGGGCATCGAATCTCTGGATGAGCGGGAAGCGCGCAAGATCCTCATTGCCTATGAGCCTGTTTGGGCGATCGGGACGGGAAACAATGCCCAGCCAGGCCAGGCGCAGGATGTCCATGCAACGATCCGGAAAGCTCTTGAGGGGGCTTTTTCCAAAGAGACTGCTAAAGGGATTCCCCTGCTTTATGGCGGGAGTGTCAATCCTTCCAACATCGGGTCCTACCTCAAAGAAAAAGACATCGATGGAGCCCTCGTCGGCGGAGCGTCATTAGACCCAGGGGAATTCGCTTCAGTGATACAAAACAGCAGGATGAAGGCCGATGCCAGGCAATGAACAAACGGTACGGAAATCTCCCGGCATTGAGGAAATCCTGCCCAAGGAGAATCTCCCGTGGAGAACCATCTTAAAGATTGTCTTTGTCATCATGTTATTTGCCCTTGCTATCTATCTGTTCCTAAATCCGGAGGGGATAAGCGAATCTGTCAATTCTTTCATCGAGAACATTGGGCCAACTGGGTAAGTGACGTGATAAAACATTATGTAGAAAAAAATCCAACCGCGACAGGCTACGGGGTATGAATCCGTGTTGAGGAATCACCGAACCTCGACATAGAGTTTCCGGACATTTTCGTAAGCGTCGAAGAAGGGGTCATTACAGCCAAGCTGGGGGCTGGTGGAGCCATCGCCATCCTTGTCATCGACACATACCCTGACATCAAAGATGTAAGTCCCGAAAGGGGCGCCTTTCACGCCCACACCGACTAAGAATTTGTCCTGGGCGTTGTTCTTTATGGTTTTTTCAAAGGTTACCCCATCGGTGATGTCACCGTCTCCGGCCGTTGTTTTCAGCCAGGTGTTCGGGTCTCCGCAGGAGGCTGTGGCTGGCATCTGGCAGATCACGCTGTTCTGCCTGTCAAAGGCCTTGTTAAATTTCACGCTGACCTGAAAATTGTTTTCCGCCGCCAGGCCGATGACATTCAACACGCCAATCCCGAAAGTATCGAATGCCCCATTGCTGATCGTCTTTTTGTCAAAAGGAATAGCAACCCTGCTGCCATCATCCAATAACCGCTCGATCTCGCGCTCTGTCCGCTCATCATACACATCTTTCAGGCGCTGCGCGCCTCCAAAGAACTGCTTTGCGAAATAAACGCTGAATGAGAAGACAACGAGAGAAAGGATGAGCATGACAATGAAACCCGTGGACATCTCGATCGCTGCGTTTCTTCCTGCCGCTATATGCATCCCTTTTTTCCGAACATTCCCCATTTTCATAGGCCACCAACAATCTGGCCGACCCGGTACTCGTGGCCAAACTGGGAGAACACCCTGCCTTTGTGCTGCTGGACGAGGGATTCCAGCTTTTCCACTATCATTGCTCCATCATCAAGAAAATCCAAAGTGACCTTGTCAAATTCTTTTCCGGAGACCTGCAAAAGGGCAGACGTGGAGGCCGGAAATGAAGCGGATTTGAGAGACACGCTCGTGATATTGGCGAAAGGGACTTCAACAATTTTTCCTGCGCCGGAAAGAAAACCCGATTTCTGGACAACGACTTTATCCGGGAAGATGGTATATGCCTGGCGGTGCAGGGAGGCGTAATTCCCCAATGCAGCGAGGAGGACTGCAAACAGGAGAAATACAGCAAACCAAAACCAGAATTGGCCGATGGTAACATGGATTCCGAATTCAGCGAATATGTCGAGAAAGAGCTTGAACCCGAACATCTGGTCGAGGAACACATAGGCGAAGACAACCAAAGATGCAACAATGGCAATCACCTTTAAGCTGCCTAAAAATGCATTTTTCACGTTAGGCCGTATCTCCATCAACGGGGCGTCCATAGTGGGGTAAATTTAGCGAAGGTAGTTAATAAAACTTACCCCTGCGCCGGGTTAAACACGATTGAGTATTTGTCAAAAAAATCCAGCCAACCATGGTGCCTACCGTCAAAATTTCATTCAGAAATTTTGCCCTATGTGACATCCCCGTGATGGACACGAAAAAACATTCCGGTTTTTTGTGCCTCCTCACTCCGTTCGGAGGCGTCCCCCTGTCACGCCGGCACCATGGCTGGATTTTCCCATATTAACTGTAAGAAAACCAAATCAGAAAAAGCTACCCAAAATTTTTACCTATCTAATAATCTCATATTCCTTGATGATTATCAAAAGGAAAAGGATGAGAAGTATTGCACCGACGATGATAAGGGTTATCCCGGAACTCAGGGCAGCACCGATGAAGATGTTGTAGAGCCCGAATATCATGATAACGACGCCAAGCCAGAGAAACTTATCGAGAACTATCTTCATGATTTCAAATTCTTCCGATGGAGTAAGGCGGCGTTTCATTGTGCGGAAATAAAATCTCGAGGTTTGAATCTTTACTTAACTTGGACGGTGAAGTCGAGGTAGGTGCCGGTTTCTTTTTGACCCGTGGAATCGGAAGAATCTTCTTTCATTATTTTTGCCCTGCAAAGGTAGGTTCCCTTAGTTGTACCTGCCGTGGTGGGAAGAACCACACTGAATGTGGAAAAACCTCCAGAAGGAACAGTGCTGTTAAGGACTGTTGGAACAAGAGTTATCCCCGAACAGCTAACTTGAGGATGAGTCTTCGTCCAATCCGCACTAGTAGGATTAAAAGCACTTACCTTCACCACAATCGGCTCTTTGGCCTGCACAATGACATTCTCCCTTGAAAGAGTAACGGGATTTGAGCTTGTGGGTGTCGGAGGGTCAGGCTCCTGGCCGACGATGGATTCAATGTTCTGGGTTGCTTTCCCAAACAAGCCGCGGACAAAGCCGAGTCCGAGGCCGAGCATCACGACAGCGAGAATCAGAACGACAATGGCATTTGTTGAAAGCTCAATCGCACCTTTTTTTCCATTTCTCATGTGTTCACCTGTTGCAGTAAAAGTATGGTGTTGAGATTGATAATCATTGCTCAATCTTGATGGTCATATCTTTTTGGTAGCTGATTCCCGTTACCGAAACCCGGCAAAGGTAGGTGTTGGCGGCTGCAGCGGGGACATCCAGCACAACAACAAAATTTGCTGCCTGGCCAGCTTCGATCGTCCTTGGGTTGCTGACGGCAGTTGCCCCTAAATTGGAACATGCGATTGTTGGCTTGGCATCGGCAAGCGGGGAACTTGATGGGTTAAAAACACTTACCTTAACAGTTTCTTTATTTCCTGCCCTTGAGATAACATTCTCTCTGGAAAGGGTAATGGGCTGAAAGCCTGAAGACGCTGCGGGCTCCGGCTCCTGCTCAACCTGCGAAGTAACCATGTTGCTTGCCTTTCCAAACATCCCCCTGATAAACCCCAAGCTCAGGCCAAGCATGGTAACGGCAAGAATCAGAACGACAATGGCATTTACTGAAAGGCTAAGAGAACCCCTCCTGCAATCCATAAAACCCCTTTTTTCTGAACTCATGGCAAAAACCAAGACAGGAAACCTTCCTGTTTAATCGGTTTATGAAACAACTTCTTTATAAATGTTTCTATTGAACCCGAGAGAGCATTATTTCCAAAAAAATCTATGCAACCACATAATCCAAGTTTCCCATCCAGAAACCGTATTAAGCATAATAAATGCCCATAGTGGTGATGGTTTCAACAGAAACCCGACACCCCCCATAGACGGGGGGATTGCTCGCTCACTTCGTTCGCTCGGTCGGGTTTCTGAGAATAAAGATATTCCCGCTACATTCCCGGCAAGGTTACACCATCAGTAAAAACTGATGGAATATCCTTATTTAACCTTTTGGGATATATTCAGGAACGCCTTAAGCATAATAAATGGGCATTTGAACAACAAATTATTTAAATGCATGCCACACAACCTCTAAAATAAGGTGTGGGGAGAATGAAGAAGGGGACTTTTCGGGTTTCACGTTGGGCAGCTTCTTTAGCAATCTCATCTCTTTTGATTATCTTTATCGTGTCCGGCCTTGAAGCCCCGCCAGGGCTGCCTGTCGAATATTGGGGCTCTACCGATGCGGGAGACGGCCTTCCTGTGTCCGTTGTTGAAAATGGCAAAGCCTATGGAAACGGCTCAACAAAAGACGGCTTTTTTTCTGTCATCATAACTTCAGATAACCCCCTGACATTCCTCGATGATCCCAACTGCGATAATAACAACCCATGCATTCCCTGCTCTACAGACCCTTCCGCAGGAGACTATTGCCTGGAGGGCCCGCAGAACGGCTCAACGGTCGATATCAAAGTGGGAGATAAGAAAACAAACGCATCAGTATCCTTTGTTGAAGATTCCGGAGGAGAAGAAATTCCTGTTTCATTGACATTCAAGGCAGTGCTCTCTTTATTAAAAGGATTTAACCTTATCTCCTTTCCTGTGAACCTGACTGACTATCTTGTAGATGACGGCAACATAGCAACAAACCCTGCCGGGTGCCTTAAGCAGGTGTATAGGTACAATGCCTCAAAAGGAAGGTATGAAGTGGCAATCAGAGATGAAATCGACGGCTGGATCACACCGCCCCAGGATGGTTTTTTTCGATTTGAGGCTGGAGGCGGCTACTGGTTCAACGCAAATGATAACTGCTCTTTAACCCTGTCCGGGAAAGAAGCTGCGCGTTTCTCACTCCAGATGGCTAGCGGGTTTAACCTGTTAGGGTGGCTGTTCCATGAGTCAATCTCGCTAACCCCCAACCCATTTTCATTGGATGATCCTAACTGCCTGATCAATCTTTATTTCTACGACGCTTCAGCCGGGAGATACCGGAGCGCTGTTTTTGATGAAGAGTTCGGGTGGGGCTCAGCCGAAGGGCTGGACAGCCTCGAGCCCGGAAGGGGCTATTGGCTCAGGGTTTTGAATAATTGCCGATGGGATCAAAAATCCTAAGGGGGGTAAAAAAATGAAAAACAAAATTACCGTGATTGCTATATCACTGCTGGCTTTTGCATTCTTGGCCGTTGGGGTAATTGCGGATAGCCCGCCATCGCAGTATAACATTGACGGATTCATTAAAGATGCCGGAGGAAAAGGGGTTCCCGTCGGGACGAGCATTTCCCTCTTCAATGCCAATACATCAAATAACGAATCAACAACTACCATCAACTCGAGAGGGAGGTATTCGATAATCCTTGACGGCTCAGCAGGCCAGCACATCAAAATCACCCCCTTCAACAACACCCATATCGGAAGAAGAACGGTTATCCTTCCTCAAGCGGCAGGCGGAATCACCGTCATCGAAAATGTGAATATATCACTCAATAACCACCCTTCTTTAGGGGACGTCCAGCTTAATGACACCACTATTGCTGCCGGGGTCGATGTCAAGGCAACCACAGAATACCTTGACCAGGAGAATGATACTGCGTCCATCCAATTCATCTGGCTTATCAATGGGAATGCAGCCTTCAATGAGACTTTCTCGAATAAAGTAAATGCAAACGTCTCAAGCACATTGTCTTCTTCATTGTTTAAAAGAGGGGACACGGTAAAGGCAAGGGTCAACAGCACCGATACATTTTATCCCCAGGGGCCGAAGGACAGCGCTGAGATTGTGATAGAGAATACGGCTCCGGTTGCGAGCGCTCCTGCGATTTCGCCTTCTGAGCCTACCGTCCTGAATAACATCACGGCAACCTATGGATACCAGGATGCGGATGGGGACATTGAGATTAAGTCTCTTATCAGATGGTTCAAAAACGGGGTTGAGGAGAAAAAGCTCGAAAACAGTTCGACGGTGAACAGCTCGGATCTTGTTGAGGAAGACAGATGGATGTTTAGAGTAACTCCTTCCGATGGAACAGACTTTGGGAATACCCTTTCTTCTGCAAATGTCACGATTGGGCTGACGTCTTCCATCTCACTCCTTACCGGCTTCAATCTCTTTGCGATTCCGGTAAACTTGTCTAATTATGCCGTTGATGACAGCAACCTGATCGTGAGCAAGCAAGGGTGTGTGAATTTCCTTTACCGCTACAACACTTCAACAGGGAACTACGAGATTGCAGCGCGAAGCGACCTGGATGGATGGGCATCCAGCGATGGGTTTCTTTCGCTTGAGCCGGGAAGAGGCTATTGGGCGAAAGCCAACCAGAGCTGCAACCTTAGGTTCAATGGAAGGAAGGCAGCTCCCCTTTCTGTCAATGTCGTCCAGGGATTTAACCTTCTTGGCTGGTTCTTCAACCAGGGTGTAAATCTCGACCCCGATCCATTTTCGTTAAGTGTTGCAAACTGCCTGCAAAGCTTTTATTATTATGATGCCGCAGCAGGCCGGTACAGGGTTGCCGTGTTCGATGAAGGATTTGGATGGGCCTCTGCTGATGGAGTGACGAGCATCGACTCTGGAAAGGGGTTCTGGTTGAGGGCTGAAAGAGCCTGCAGATGGGACCAGCAGGATTAGCCAGCCAAGAGTTAAGGATGAATTGAGCATAGGTAGATGGCATCTCTTTTGCCCGGGCTATTGTGCCGTTTATCATACGGGGTGGATGGAACGATGAGAATTGAGGTTGGGTGCAACGGAAAACAGCTGCTTTTGTTAGTTATCATCTCTATTTTTGCAGCTATTTATGTTTCCAGCGATAACCCCCCATCCCAGTATAACATCGAGGGGTTTGTGTTCGATGCTGATGGAAGTGCAGCTGCGACAGGAACAAACCTATCGCTGGTCAACATCAACAGAAGCCAAAATACAAGCACATTCACCCTCAATGCGGGCGGCCGGTATTCTGTTATCATCGACGGGAGTGGCTCTGAAATTATCGTGATAACTGCATTTAATGAAACCCACGTCGGAAAAAAGACGATTGCCCTTCCCCAGCCTGACGGAGGCATCACCGTTGTTGGAGATGCCAACATCAGCCTCAATGACCAACCCTCTCTTGGAATTCCAGCGTTGAATGATACTTCTCCAACGACAAACGCAGACATCAGGGCAACGGCCTCTTACTCTGACCAGGAAAATGATGCTGGGTCTGTCCAATTTGTCTGGCTCATCAACGGGACAATAGTTTTCAGCGAAACGTTCTCCAATGCGGGGAACGGCGATGTCCTCAGTGTGCTGTCTTCCTCAAACTTCAGCAGGGGCGACAGGATCAAGGCAAGAGTCAACAGCACCGATGCTTTTTATCCCCAGGGGCCAAAGGAAAGCGCTGAAGCCGCTGTAGAGAATTCTGCTCCCCGAGCGTCCAACCTCAGGTTTTTCCCGGAATCCCCAACCTCCGTCGACGACCTGAATGGGCTATATGATTTCCAAGATGAGGACGGGGACAAAGATGGCCAATCAGAGATCAAATGGTTCAAAAACGGCATTGAGCAGCAGGCTCTTGAGAATTCATCCATCGTTAATTCGTCAAATCTTGCTATCGACGACAAATGGTCTTTTTCCGTCAGGCCGGCAGATGGAGATATTTTTGGAAGTTTGGCAAGCTCGCCCAACGTTACGATCAATAACCAGCCGCCTAATGTAACCATTCCCCTGTTTAATGATACCGATGTACGGACTGAGGAGGATGTTTCTGCGAGCGCTGTCTTTTCGGACAATGATGGAAACCAGGGAAATATAATTTTCCAATGGCTTGTCAATAAGGTTAATATCAAAAATGAAACCGTCGAGTGCTGCGCAAACGGGACAAACCTAACTGCCGCCCTTGAAGGGACGCTATTTGATAAAAACAACGAGATTGAGGTAAAGGTGATAGCGAATGACGGCTCATCTTCCTCCCCGGAAAAAACTTCCGAAACCGCCGTCGTTGGAAACACGCCGCCGAGATCATCAGACCTCACCATCAATCCTGCCTGGCCTAATACGACCGTTTCGCTCCTTTTGCTGTACACTTTTTTTGATATTGACGGTGACCTTGAATTAAATTCACACATACGCTGGCTTAAAAACGGGATTGAACAGGCTGCGCTTGCCAACCAAACGTCAGTCCCCGGCTCATTGACCACGAAGGGGGACTTGTGGTCTTTTGGATTGAAAGCAGGAGATGGCGAAAGCCTCGATATCGAAAGGTTCTCCCTTAATGTTACTATCAATAACTCACTGCCAAGAGCCCAAAGCGTTTCCATCTCGCCATCCTCACCGAAGACGACAAACAACCTTGTCGGAAGCTTTTCGTTTTCGGATCCCGACGGGGACAGCTCCAAATCAGATTTCCGATGGTTTAAGAACGATATTGAGCAGTCATCCCTGCGCAACAAAACAACCGTTTCCGCGTCGCTAACCAAGAAATCGGAAAGGTGGCGCTTTGAAGTAAAGCCCGGAGATGGAGATGGTTATGGAAGGCCAGTCAATTCCTCCCAAGTGACGGTCCAAAACACAGTGCCTGTTGCAGCCTCCCCAAAAATCTCCCCCACGAAACCCGGGGACAAGAACGACCTTAAGGCAACCTATTCCTACAGTGACGCAGACGGAGATAAAGAAAAAGGCTCACGGATCTATTGGTATAAAAATTCAAAACGGCAATCAAGCCTGACTGACAAAAAAACAGTTGATGACAAGCTGACGAAGGTTGGCGAAAAGTGGTATTTTACGATCACCCCAAAAGATGGGACTTCGTTTGGGACAATAAAAACGTCATCGAAAGTGACGATACTGAAGTAGGGTTAATGTATTTGTTTAGCACCTTCGAAATCCAAGACGATACATCGCCGGCGCTGCGTCCCCGCAAGGGAAGGCGAAATGTTCCGGTGCCTTCGGCACGGAGGGCGACCCCCGCAACGCGCTCGCCGTCAAAAGATGCAAGGATTTCGAATTTAGGGTGCTAAACAAACACGGGTTAACCTCCATTGACCTTAAAACTTTTTTATCTCTAAAGCATTTTCCTTAACAGAGGGTATGATGAATAAGCGGATTGCACTGGGGGCATTTCTTATTGTGCTAATTGGAATGCTGTCCGCCTGCGACGCGCTGACGGGGAACACGGTTGCCAAGGCCGATAAAGATACGGCTAAAAAGACTATTTCTAAAGACTCAAAATCAGCCTCTAAACAATCAGCCAATAAGGAGTCGAAATCACCAGCTAAAAAATCCAGCAGCCCAAAGAAGGAAGCCACGGCAAAAAATGCTGCGAAAAAATCAACCGGCGGAAAGGCATCGCTCGCCCAACCGAACCAAAAGGCTGTAAAAACTTCAGCTTCTGCCACACCTTCCAAAAAATCGTCATCCTCGAAATCTTCAGGGAACTCAATCAAGAAAGAAAATTTACCGCCGCAATTGGATGCACCTGACGTCGCCATATTGCAGGATTCCGGGCTGAATAACAACCTCATCGACCTTTTCTCCGTCGCAAAGGACGACCAGCTCAGCTCATCCAAGCTGTCATTTTCCCTAAGCTCCCAAAGCAACCCGTCGGTGGTAAGCTGTTCCATCGATTTTGGGAGGTATATTGACTGCACACCGCAGGACGGCAAAATCGGGTACTCCCAGCTTAAAGTGGCTGTGAGCGACGGGAAATTAAGTTATAGTGACCTGCTTGTTGTTTCTGTAATCGGTAAAGAGGCTCCTGAAGAGATTCAACAGGAAAACGAGGAAGAAAATGAGGGGAATTCGACCAACTCGCCCCCTGTAATCTCACCTATTTCCGACCAGACCGCCAGTGTCGGGCAGCCATTCGTCCTTAACACCCATCCCGGGGACTCGGACAATGATATCCTCTCTATATCAGACAATTCACCGCTTTTTTCGATTTCCTCCCAGGGAACAATCTCATTCACCCCTGCTCCCGGCCAGGAGGGCACACACACAATCACTGTAACGGTGTCTGATGGAAAAGCCTCGGTATCGAGGACGTTCCGCATGACGATACTTCCGTTCCAGCAGCAGCTCGTCCAACCTGCCCCCAATAATGTACCTATCATTGCTCCGATACCCAATCAGGTTTCCACGGTAGGCATCCCTTTCAGCCTGCAGGTTTCTGCGTCTGATCCAGATGGCACCCCTATTTCCTATTTTGATGATGCATCCTTTTTTACGATTGACCGGCAAACCGGGGTTATTGCATTTACGCCGGAAGATGATGAAGCAGGAACCTATGCAATCACTATCACTGCTTCAGATGGGAAAGCCTCGAGCCAAACGTCATTCTCCTTGAGGATTGATCCCGAAGCAGATGACCCCGGCCAGAATTTCCAGCCTTTTATCGGGAACATTCCGGTGCAGATAGCATGGATCGGGGAGGAGTATGCTTATGAAGTTCCCGCAAGCGATCCGGAAGGCGATACTCTTGAGTTTTCTGATAACACTGGCTTATTTTCGATTGAGCCTTCCACCGGAGAGATTGAGTTTACTCCAACAATCGCTCAGCAAGGAAGGCATCGGATTACGGTGACGGTTTCCGACGGTATAAACCAGGTTTCAAGAGAATTTTCGCTGCTGGTGCTGGAAAAAGAGCTGCCGCCAGGAGTGCCGGTGTAATCTTTCAGTGAGATTGGTTTCCGAAGAAAAGATTATTCCATTAAAACGTAATAGGTTAGCCGGCTGATGGGACATAACCAAGAAACCCAACAGCAACAATGGTACTGAGAAATTCATTGGAATTTCTGGAAGTGAATAAATTATGAAATAATTTACTTCACTAGAAAAAAGAGTTTGCTTTTTTCGTACCTCCTCGCTACCGCTTCGGAGGGTTCAACGGTCAAATCCTCGCTACCATTGTTATTGGGTTTCCCGACCGGATAAGTAGAATCAACAGAAATTGCCGATTGCAATCTCTTGGATTTAGCCCAGAGTAAGATGGCCATTTCTGAGTCACAACAAAATGCATAAAGCATTTTGTGTGCCAGTAGCTTTGCTACTTTGCAAAAGAAACGCAAAGTCGTTTCTTAGTGCCAGAAATGCTTCTGCATTTCTGAGCAGCTTAAAAACACGCCCTGCCTACGGAGAAACGCTTTTGCGTTTCTGGTATCCCCTTGGGACTTTAGGCGGGGCGTTTTTGACATGTCAAAACCAAAACTTCAGTCTCCTGACTAATTACGAGGGAAAGGGTCGCATTGAAAAGTCCCCGCTAACGCTCGGATCGTTCCTGCCCAAGGGGTGCCACTTCGATAATTGATTTATCCTGGTCGACTGAAAACTTCACATTCAGAAACTTCTCGCAGACTTCAATATTCGTCAGTGTATGGCTGGTGAGCCTGGAAACCTTTATCGAGCCGCCAAAGAGGCCGAGGAAAGGGGTGAGATTGTCTCCGAGATGCTCGTCGATGGGGGCTTTGGAGAGCATCCCTTGAAGGAGGGCTTCGGCTGCTTCTTTTCCGACAGATTCGGAACGCTTTCCTTTTTCACCCAATGCATCTCCGCCAAGGATGATTGGATCCTGGATGTTGATGTCGCCGGGGTTTTTTGAGAATACAGCCCAGACGGTAATACCGGAACCGGTGGAAATTGCCGGAGAATATTCCGTCCGGATATGGATGGGGCAGGAAACATGCGCAAGAGACTGTTTTGCGCCGTTTGCCTGCCGCTCGGCGACATGGGCTTTCTCCAAATCGGCTGATGCGTGGGATACTCCTTTAATGTAGATAAGATTATGCTGGTCGAGCGAATGAAATTTTGGGGCTTTTTCTTTGAGGAAAGAATGGAACTCAGGAAACGACTTGAATTGGTTCCCCTTATATTTGGGGGCTATATGAAGCTCTGCGTTTCCACCGCCAGCAGGATAATAACCCCTGCGAAGAAGCTTAAGCTCAATCCCTTCAGCAAAAGGGAGAAGATGAGGAAGGAACACCTGGGAAAAATAATCGATAGAGGGACTCCAGGAAACATCAGTTCCCCCGACCATTTTCAACCGCACCTTTCCATTTGCGAATAGGGCTGGGACGACAAGGGACTGCAATAGCAAGGTGATCGAGCCGGCAGTGCCAATATCGACGGAGAGGGTCTGGCTTTTCACTTTTCCCGGCCAATAGGCCAATGTTTCCGAGCCGATAGAACAGTTTTCTGATCTTGCATTGCAAAGTTTTTCCAAAGCTTTGACGCAGGTAACATGCTGCGCCTTTAAGCCAGGCACGGGCCGCCCTTTTCTGATATTAATGATGGTAAATGGCTGCCCGGTGAGAGTTGAAAGCGCCAGCGCAGTCCTCACTATCTGGCCGCCAGCCTCACCCAAACCACCATCAAGCATTATCATCATGGCATCAGCCCAAAAAACGGCATAAACAAGGTCAATGGATAAAAGAAACAGGGATCTGCCATTCCTCCTCACGGGTAATCCTCAGGGAGCATTCTTTCTTCCTGTCCCAATGGACATAACAGCCCCTCCCAAACCGCTTGAACCTGAGGCAATCCTTGCAGATTTCATTTGCTTCGTCCATAGTTAGGCAGGGAGGAGAGCGAGATTTTTAAATATTTCTTTTGTTGGAGGGTAGTGAAAGACTCAAAAACAGTTTATTCCCGTTTATGATCATAAAAACTCATAAGTTGGTCAAGTTGGAGTTGGGAAAGATTTACATTCATTTTACTCCCATCAACTTTCCCGCCTGATTCCTCAATCTTTTTTCTAAGCCCTGAATTTTCCGCTGGAGGCTCCACGGGCAAAGAAATCCAGGTCTGATCGCTAAACCCAAAATAAGAAGGTGAAAACCCTAATGCCTGGACAACTTCTTCAAAGGTTAGGCCATACCCCCCCACAATATTCCTCTTTCTTGAAGTAGCGCGACTTGAGGAATTAAAATCCTGCAATTCATCCCTCGTCTTCAGATAGTCTCGAAAACCTTCTAGCGGACCTGAAGTGGAATGCAAAATGCATGAACCAACCGATACACTCAGTGCCAAGATAAGAATTAGCCTGTCAAGTGAATAATTTATGGTTTCGAGAAGGCTTTCATATCTAGGTTCTTCAGAAGGTGCCCATGCCATCTTTATTTAGCCTCGGTTGCCGGTTGCCAATTGTTGGAATACCCTCAATCAAATCCACATCGCCAGAATTGCGCCCATCACGGCTGCTGAAACAAGGCTGTAGCCGTTGTTGAGGATATAAAGGCGGATGGATTTGCCTTCCCAAATCACTTCCCCGAGGGTTGTTGTTGCAATGAGGCCGAGCCAGAGGATAAAACCGACCTTGGCGCCCTGGGAGATGGTTGTAGCTCCCGCATAATCTACAAAGAATGCGAGCACGAGGCTGGTCACCAGAGCAGCAACAGCGCCCCAAAAATAGCCATAGGGGGCTTTCTTGTGCATCTCTTTCATCTTCCTTTCGCTGAGGTTCATCAGCCTCATCCAGCGCTTCCCAAACAAAACAGGAGAATACCATAAATGCCCCAATACCATGCTTGCCGCAGCGGCAACCACAACAGCGGTATAATTGATGTCAGCGTATGCCATGAAAGCACCTCCTCAATATCTTAGGGGCAAGAGGGGGGAGGCATTATATAAATATTTGGATGGTAAAGAGGTTAGGATAATAAGGGCGCCAAGAAGGAAGCATTTTTTCGGGGGAAATTATTTGTTTAGCATAGTCACTTCGTTCGTAGGTTCTGAGAAATTCAGCGTAATTTCTCGAACCTCGCTCGCTACCGCTCGGAGGTTTGCTGATGCAAACCATCTTCGAAACGCACGACGTAAGTTTGGCAAGTCCTGCGTACTGAGAAAATTCCCGGAATTTCTGGAAGTGAATAGATTATGAAATAATTTACTTCACTAGAAAAAAGAGTTTGCTTTTTTCGTACCTCCTCGCTACCGCTTCGGAGGCTCCCGGACGGGTGAGGGTAATGTTCCGGTTGCTTCGCAACGGAGGGAGAGTCCAGCGTTCCGGTCCTTCGGACGGAGGGCGGCCCCCGCGACGGACTCAAGGTGGGCTCAAAGGAGTTTCGACCTGAGGATGCTAAACAAATACGGGGGAAATAATAAACGGATTATACTCCTTTTAGCTTCTCTTTAAGCAGTTTCATGAATGTTTGGGTGTAAACGTCAAATTTTACTTTGTACTGCTTCCAAATCTCCACATTAACGGGCCTGCCCTCGTAATGCACGCCATTTCTGAGAAGCCTCATGGCCTCTAATGTCTCCCAATCAAAATCCCAATCGGAGTGCTTCACGCAAATATAGGCGTAGAGGCACTGATGGTTGCTGGAATTAACTTTTTCAAGAAGTAAAATCCCCTGGACCAATTGCCTGATAATTTCATACCTGTCACTCCATAGCTTGCCAAAATTCTTATTATTTTCAAGGATTGAAGTGATCTCTTTTAATGATTTGAGGTCAAGCTCAGCATTATCAAGCAATGATCTAGCCTTTTCCCAATCAATCTCCTCTGGCTCTTGAATATTCCCCTCGGCGACGCATTGGCCGTAGATTTCATCCAGGCTCCTGTTTTTGCTCATGTTTTCACCTCGGCAATATCGTGTATGCACCCCTTCACAAAATACCCCTTAACTACATTTTTCATAAGGCCAGAATGAATGCCTCTCGTTTCTTCAATTGAGCTGTAGCTATGAACCTGAAGCTCTCTTGCTCTCCCTTGGAAGCCCAATCCCCCCCATAAAACCCCGAATTTAAGGTCTCCGGGGTCGCCTAAAACAAAAATGTCCACATCACTTTGGCTATTCCAGTCTGATCGGGCATAGCTGCCAAAAATCACTACCGCTTTTGCATTTTTTAGTTGCTGCAATTTCACCAATAGCCCGGATTTAGACATTTTTTCCAATGCATAGATTTTTTTCTTGTTGCGGTAATTTTCATTCCTGAAATTTCCGATAAAATAAGGCATTTTTCCTCTGGGCTTAACTTTCTGGATGATGTTTTCCCTCAGCATCCCCTTAAGCCATTTATTTGAGCAGGGTTCGCTGACTTTGGCAGTTCCCACTATCTGGCCGAAATGCCAGTGCTTTGAAGGCTCGTTAAGAAAAAGCTCCAATATCCGCTCTTCTTTTGACTTGATACCCATATTACTTAGGTTAAAGCTAAGTATTATTTAAATCTTTTGTTGTCCAAGGCCGGATGGAATGGCTGAAGAAATAAAAAATCCCAGCCGCAGCAAGCTGCGGGGTATTTTTTAACCTCTAAATGGGTTTCGAATCGCAGCAAGCTGCGGGGTATGAACCCATTTCGAGGAATCAAACTACCACCAGCAGGAGGCGGGTGGATTAGGGGGACTTGATTATTACGAAGAACGGCAAGCTAATCCTTTTAGCTTGACTAATAGGTCATGGAGAAAGTATCTTATGCAGGAAGCATTAGGTTTGAGGAGAGGTTGGATACGGGAAACGATAAACTCTGGGGAGAGTATTTTATGAAGGAAGCATTAGGTTAGGGGGAGAGTACCTTATGCAGGAAGCATTAGGTTAGGGGGAGAGTACCTTATGCAGGAAGCTGTTGATGTCGGAAAAGCCGCTTTTGACCTCGAACTGCATCTGCTCCTGCTCGCGTTTCTTCAGCTCGGAAATGTCGAAAACCTTCTTCGCGATCACTTTGTTGATATCCGTCGTATAATCCTCCAGGAGGACGGACACCTGGCGCTCGTTGATGAAAGACGGGTATAGCACATAATCTGCCTTGAGGTCGTACAGCTCAAGGGAATCCTTGAGGCTCTTTGCCGTGACTATAGCGACCCCCATAGGGTTCTTGTTCCTCAGCTCGCGGATGATCGCCTTGTTGTCCTCTACATCGGTCAGGCCGGAGACGACCAGTTCAACGTGCTCGAAGTGGATATGGCTAAAAAATTCGGGGTTGTTGACAGAGTTATAGATGCAGGGAATCTTTTCACGGTAGAGCTGGTCGACGATCTCGGGGTCGTTGACGATAAACATCGCCTTCTTTCCCATCTTGATGAGCTTCTGGTAGAGCTCTTTGTGCAGCTGATACGAGCCGAAGAAAAGGACATTTGAGGTGATGTCCATAAATTCGGGCCTGTCCTTTTTTGCAAATGCCTTTCCCACCCTGAAAATGATCGGCTTGACCAGATGGAAGAGCTTCTTATCAAATTTCATGAGGTAACTGGAAATGATCATCGACAGGAGGACAGCTATGATCGCGGCAGCCTCTATCTCCTTCGACGCGATGCCTTTTCCGACGGCGCTCCCGATGATGATAAAGCCAAATTCGCTCAGCTGGGCCATGGAAATCCCTGCAAGGAATGAAACACGGTAATCGTAACCCCTTTGGAGGAACGTGATGAAATAGACAACGGGCTTGACGACAAGGCTGAGGATGGCAAAAATTGCAACTACGACAAGAATATCGCTGCCCAATGCCACATCAACCTGAAATCCCAGGGTGACGAAAAAAAGCATGTTAAAGAACAGGATGAGGGGCTTGAGCCTGCTCAATATCTCGGCCTTATAGATCGTGTTTGCAAGGGTAACGCCTCCGACAAATGCCCCGATGGTGATCGGGAACTTCAGCATCGATGCGATGAGGACAAACAGGAAGCAGACCCCCAGTGAGGTTATAAACAGGAGCTCAGGAAATTTGCTTGCAGCCCTCAAGGGGAAATTGAGGATATATTTTGCGAGGATGATAGCAATCCCCAGAAGCAGAAAGCCGCCTAAGGGGCTGAGATAGCCGGAAATGCCGTTGCCTGTCGCAATTGCTCCCAAAAAGCTTAACACCATTATCTCCATTAGGTCCTGCATGATCAGCGTCCCAAGGATTATCTTTCCATGGAGGGTTCCTGTCTCCCGCCTGTCTTCGACCCACTTTGCGACGAGAAGGGTGCTGCTGAACATAAAAAGCAGGCTGAGGAGGAGCTTTTCCTGGATGGGAAAAGGAAAAAAAGAAACAACGCCGAATGAGACGGCAAAAAAAATGGCGGATTGGATGATGGTGGCAAAGAAAATGTCTTTGCCGAAGTATTTCAGGCTCTTGAGGTCGAATTCAAGACCCATGAGGAACAGGAGGAATGTTATCCCAAGCTCAGAGAAAATGCCCATCTGCTCCCTTGCGATAAACCCCTCCCCCAGGAACAGGGAAAACAGGATGCCCGAAAGGACATAGCCGACCAGGATGGGCTGCCGGAGAATCTTCGCAAGAAAAGAGATTATGACGACACCTAAAAACAGCACACCAAACTGCTGGATGAACGACAACATCGGCATGGGAAACAAATATTTTTGACAAACTGAAGGAGAACCCCCTCAACATCCCGCTGGTATAAAAATGTTGGGGTTTTCGGTGCGTTGGTTGGAATTCAGTTCGGGATAAAAGAAAGATTTGTGGATTTATTGCGACTGATATTAATTTTTAGATAATTATCGCCGCCGCTTCATCTAAAAGATATAACCACCTGTAAACAACTTATGTCTTTTACTTTATGCTGTCTCGATGATTTTTTCTTTTCCCGTGAAGCCAGACCTTATCGTGACTTTTTTATGGAGTTCCCTTGAAAGGAATTTCACGAGGGCGATATTTGCCTTGTTATCCCTTGGCTCGGCTTTTATGGAGACGAGATAGGCATTTCTTTGAGTATCGAAGCCTTCGATGGCATTCTGCTTTGCATGGGGCTTGACAATTACGCGGAAAGTTGGTACTTTGATGTCCATAAATAGACAGGGGGTGTGTGACCTATTATAGAGGTTTGTGACCATTGGTAAGTAATGAAAAGATTTATAAACATGTCCCTTTCCCCCACCTTATGCAGCCAGAAGACGACCCCTTTGCACCAAATAGGCGAGTGCTTATTGTTGATGATGGGGCCCTATCGAGAACCTTCTTCCTTGAATCTCTAAAGGCTAACGATTACGATACCAAAGCTGTGGAATCGGGAGAAAAGGGCTTGGAGATACTTCAGCAATTTTCGCCGGCAGTGGCACTTGTTGACTACCAAATGCCCAATGGGATGAATGGGTTGGAGTTTCTTGCCCAATCCAGAGAACAAGCCCCTTTAACTCAAGTTGTTTTAGTAACGGGGCAGGGGGGCGAGCAGGTCGCAAGACAGGCATTAACGGGAGGTGCTTTTGATTACCTCAAAAAACCAGTATCTTTACTTGACCTTACCACTGCTGTTGAAAAGGCATGTGTAGAATATGAAGTGCAGACTCAAAAGGAATTCGATGAAATGCTCCAGAGATTTTTCGCAAATGGATGGGCGCATTATTCTAACAGCTTAAGGGCTGCTGCTGAGGGGCACGTTGAGTTAATGCAGTTGAAGCTCGATAACCCCAATTCCACAATGGATGATATCAGAGCTTTTTTTCCCCAGGTCCAAACGTCGGTTGGAACTCTCTCTGCCCATGTCGGTGATTTTGGGGCTGCCCTGTCTGGAGCAAACAGCTTTTATGGGGTTCCTGTTGCGGCAGTCTTTTCCCAGGCTGTCTCACAAATCGAAAATAATCCAAAATTCCATTCACTGCCAATGGAGGATACTATTGACCGAGAGCTTAAATTGGTCACTGACCCAGATGTCCTCCAGGCTGCAATTCGATGGGTTATCAATGATTACCAATTTGTCCGTGTGGGTGATTACCATGATTTCAAACGTGTAAAGTCAAGGAGTTTTTCAGTTAGCATCCAACCGAGAAAAACCCAAAGTGAAAGCGGAGCAGTTATTACCATCCAATACAATCTCCCCGAAAAAAGGGCTCAAACCGTTATGGGGGAAACGGCGCTGGGCCTCAACCTTGCAAATATGATGGTAAAATCACTTGGGGGAAAAATGAGGTATAGAAGCTCTGATAATGGAGAAGCTGTCTATTTGTGGGTACCCTCAAGGCCAGAAAAGCTGCTCGAAGGCGGGCCTTCCATAGGTTAATCTGAGCCCAACCATTCTTTAGTTATAATCCCGCCATGTATGGCCGCATTTCTCGCACTTCAAGAATTTTGTTTCGGGCTCGTCTCCGGCCCTTGTCTGGACGGTCCAGAATTTTGCTTTTGTGTTCTTGCATTTGGGGCAGTGGGCATTGATGGACGGAAGGGCATCAAGCTCGTGCTTCGCGTCGACAATCTCAACGGGGAGCGAGACGTTCTTCACCTGCTCAGAAAGGCTGAAATCTTCTCCTTTTCCGGACCTGTAGCCGCAGGAGCACTGGACAACGGTCTTCTTCCCTTCCTTTTTTGGAATCAGTATGGAGCCGCACTTTGGACAAAACATACAACACCCCCCATCCCTGCCGATTATCTTGTAAACAGGCCAATAAGCTCAACAAACCAGATTTTGATATAGCCGAGGAAAGGAACCCTGAAAACCGCGTTCCCCAAAACCTGGTCCTGAGGTATTTTTGACTCATCGAGCATAGGGCTCTTTATAACCTTTTCGTTGTGGTCCCCTTTAGTCTGAAAATAATAGGTCCCCTCCTCCTGGGTGACTTTTACCACCCTGTGGATGATCGGGTCCGGGCGCCGGCTCTTGAACACGATGACGTCACCAACGCGGATGTCTTTCGGGTCTTTTCCGTAGAGCACCATGATGTCGCCTTTGTTGAAGCCGCTGCTGAATTGAAACTCCTTAAAATCATCTTTTCCGATGACGGTGTTCTTCTCATACCACCATCCGCATATCTCCCAATATTTGTTAAAATCAACAGGCTGTTCTGCCTTGAACCACTGGCCGCAAAGGGACAGGGGGCCTGCTTCATCGGAAGCCATCCTATGCTCCATGCTCCCCGATACGACGGCTACGATGGGGAAAGAGGTGTTGAGCAAAAAACCCAGCACGGGATAGACGACAAACTTGATGAGGACAAACGCCAGGATGATGTTCGCGATCCAGCTCCCGAGGCTGTCTTCCTCCCAGAGAAAATGCCAAATTTTTCTTCCTGTTTCCCTGAGCCTTCGCTTCTCCATAACAGGTGACCGAAGGGGGCAGAATAAAAAAGTATCGGTTTAGGGTAATAGGTTAGCCGGCTGAAGTGACTTAACTACACTTTCTAATTAACAATAGTATGAAATAATTTATTGGCTACTTTATCCAGTTTATGACCGATAGATTTATATATTAGTAGCCCTTAACTAATTTCGGTGATGCCCATGCACATTGAAATCTACAAGATTAAG
>JACPII010000068.1 GCA_016188175.1 Candidatus Woesearchaeota archaeon
CGCAGGTTTTCGAAAATGTTTCGGGATCGTCTTCGAGAGAAGGGACTTTCGTGTATTGCTCGCAGTCTATCCACAACGTGGTTTCCTGGCCTTCCCTAATGAGGTCGTATGCAAATGGCTTTTTTTCTTCGAGCGGCATGTGTGTTCCTTGCACTTGTTTTTTGTTTATTAGACACTTTTTTTATTGGGTATTTTTTCGTCAATTCCCTCTTTGCCCTATTTGCCTATTTTTCGCTTTTCCTGAGTTCCTCAAGGGCTATCTCTATGAGGTGGGATTTGTTTCTAAATCGCGTCTTATCTTTGAGCATGGCCTCAATCCATGAGATAAGGCTCTCGTCAATGGTCGCGCTGATCGGTTTTTTGGCCATTTTTCGTTCTAAATATGAAGGCTTTTGGTTTATAATATAAAATATAGTTTACAATATAAAATATTTCTTATGGATTTTATGTTATACTTCCCCTTGAGCACCCTCTTATTTAAATGTTATTGTACATCGGCATTGCACCCCTCTTTTTCTGGCTGATAGCGGCTGTTTTCGGTTTCACTTCGTGCCCCGAAGAGTTCGGTTGCTTTCCTTCAAATTATTCCAACAATTGAACTTATTATGGGATACTCGACGTTTTTTTCTAATAAATGCCTTCGTTTTTCCAATTTCGTTTCGAAAGTTTTATATAGGTGTGAATGGGAGTAATGCTCATGAAAAGAAGCGTGCAAATGGGTATTGTTATACTCGGTGTTTCCTTCCTCCTTTCTTCGCTTATCACCTTTCTTTCTATTGATAAGAAAATTGATGCACTTCAAGAGCAGGTTCCCGCTTCAAGCGACAAAGGAACCTCGGAAGGTTTTGCCCGGATTGAGATTATTGAGCCCGGGCAGGCTGAGCCTTCATCGGTGGGCGCGAGCACGGTCCGTTAAACCCACATCAGAGGTATAGAACAATGAAACAAATTTCAAGCAAGGCGTTGATGACACTTCTTGTGGCCAGCGTTGTTGTATCTGTTGTAGGGACAGTAATAAACTTCAGCAAGCTAAGCCAGCTTATTCCCCTGGGGTCGGGTCAGGAGCTGACGGGCTTTGCAACGACGGGTACGGGGACGGTGAATGTTACCATTGCATCGGTCGCTTCGATTGTAATGTCAGACAACATCATTGATTTTGGCTCATGCGGCCCTAACTCAACGATTGGCTCTAATCTCTCGACGAACAATTCAGGGCTCTCCTGGGGAGCCCCGGGAGTTTGCACCCTGAATGGGACTGCCCCGGCAAACACCGATTTCTTTGTCATCCAAAATGACGGGAACAAAGAAGTTAATATCTCTATCCAAATCAATGATACTGCTGCTAATTTTATTGGCGGCACAAGCCCGCAGCTTTATTTTATGGCAAGGAACAAGACCGGAAGGCCTGGATGCACGAATAGGACCGGGGTTGGAGGTGGTCTTGGACTCGTGAATTATAACTGCACTTTTCCCGATCTTACGACAGCGTGCACTTATGGGATACAATGGGATTTTAGAGAAATCACTGCGGCGGCTACCCCCTTTCCCGTGTGCAACGCCCTTAACTATACCGACACTGCTGACAGTATAATGGTTGCCTTAAGACTATCCCTTCCACCGGATGCTACCCCTCGAGGGGAAAGGGCATTGAGTTTTACCTTTACCGCAGCGACCTTCCCCTAGGGGTGCAAGGGCCCGGACAATGGGGTGGGGGCAGGACATTGCATGAAGCTACACCATTACGTTTTCTTGTACACAGGGGTGATGTTGTTTCTTTTGCCCTTTAGCTTTGCTGTTGGTGTCGGCATATTTGTTGAAGAAGTGTCATTCTATCCCAACCTCAATGAGAATTACCAGGCCTTTGTCAATAACAATGGGGATAGGGCTGTAAAAGTTGAATTAATCGCCGATGGGGAGCTTGGGCAATATGTCACCTTTTCTGATAAATTCCTTGAGGTCGGACCAAGCGGGAGGAGCTGGTTTACCTACAACATCAAGCTACCTGAGTCTATACCTCCGGGAAGGAATAAAGTAAACATCGGAGTAGAAGAAGTTTCAGCACCCGATGGTGTCGGCATAGTGGCAAAAACCGCGGCCTATTATGGCATTTTCATCAATGCCCCTTATGCAGGGAAATACCTCAAGGGCTCCATGAGCATCCCGCCTGTCAAGGTTGGTGAAAAAGCGCTAATCTCCTTTTCGTTCACCCATCAGGGGAATGAGATGATTGACTATCTGAAAGGGAGCATCTCCATCTTTAACAAGACAAAGGAGGGCAACCTTATAACAAAACTTTCGTTTCCCCCTATACGGAAAATAGCGCCAAGAAATTCAACCGAAGCAACTGTTCCTTGGGATCTAAAAGGTGTTCCTGTGGGTGATTATTTTATTGTTGCTAATTTGGACTATGATGGGCATCTACTGGCATTTGAACAATCCCTAAGAGTTGGAGACCTTGTCGTTAAAGTCATCAACTATACTTCTGAATTCCTGCAGGAGGGGATAAGCAGGATGGATATCATGGTGCAGAGCTTCTGGAATGACCCCATCGAGCGGGTTTATGGGGAAATCTCCTTGGAGGAACTTCGCCTAAAGACGCCGGAAAGCACCATCCAGCCTTGGGAGCAAGGGACTCTGACAACCTATCTTGATACACTTGCACTTCCGCCCGGACAGCATCCGTTTACCCTTACCTTAACCTTTGCTGAAAAAACATCTTTGGAGCATGGCATGATTACCCTCGTGCCAAAAGTTATCCAGGCACCTTCCCCGCCTAAAGTTACCATCCCCATGACTACTATCCTCTTAACGGTGGTCATCGGGCTTCTTGCATTAGTCAATGTCTTTCTTGTCTTTTTTTATTTCAAATCCAAGAAGCAAAGCCAGGCTGGCCCATCGGCCCCCGGAAATCGGCTCAGGAAGAGGGGCGTATAAAATGGAAGTTATGAGCAAGTCCTGAGGGGTCGGGGATGAGCGGAATACCCAAAAGAACGTTCTGGGCATTAGTCCTTGCGACTATTGCCTTAGGGGTTATCTCTTCAGCCGCGTTCTATTTTTTCTACTTTATCGAATCGGTGAACAGCATCCCCCTGAGGGCAACCGTCAATTCCTCAAATAGAGTTGCCGGGTTTGATGTCAATACTACAGTCATTTCCTTTGGCCGAGTTTCCCAGGGCGCATCGTCTTTAAGGACTATCTCTTTAAAGAATTTGGCCCAGGAACCCCGGAAGGTCAGCCTCATCAAATGGGGGGAGATTTCCGCCCTGGTGCACATCCCGCCCCAGCCTATGCTCCTTCTCAGCAATCAGTCTCAGGAAGTGAATATCACTTTTTCACCCTCAACAGAGACAGCTTCAGGATTTTATTCCGGAAAACTCGTTATGGTCGTCTGGAAGAATCATCGGGGAGTATTTGTTTAGCATCCTAAGGTCGAAACGCCCTTGAGCCTAATTTGAGTCCGTCGCGGGGGGGTTGTCCCTTACGGGGACGCAGGACTTTGGACTCTTACGTCGAGCGTTTCGAAGATGCTAAACAAATACATCAGGGACAATAATTCTTGATAACTCTTTTCAGCGCGTTCTATTTCCGGTGAAATGCCAACAAGGCATTACTTATCTGAAAGCCTGTTTTTATCAATAAAACTTAGTATATCAATAAGCTACTTAATTGATACTGTCTCTAACTTTTTGTGGCTAAATGGAAACGTTTATATATCAAAATGATATTGTCTTGTGTATGGCGGGGCTTCTGCATATCCGTGTCGGGAAAAAAATAAAGGATGAGATGGAAGACCTCATCGGCTCCGGGCTCTTCAGCAACCAGGCGGAAATTGTCCGTGAGGGCATTCGAGAGCTTCTGCTGAAGTATCAGGAGCACCTCCGGAGGGGAAAATGAGGCTCTCCAACAATGCGATGGGGGTTATTGCCGTTTCAGCGATCCTCTTATCATTCTGGTCATCCTATGTCCTGGTAAATGAAGCTGAGCGGGTTTTTTCGGAAGATCCTCTGGCTGGTACTGGAAATGCCATTGCCTGCATAACGTCACCTCCGCGGTTGGAGTTTTCCTGCCCATCCTCGGCAAAAGTTGGGGAGCGTTTTCTTTGTGATGTGGATGGCTACGATGAAGATGCCTACTCTGAAAGAAATATAATCAACAAGGATACAGTGGAAGGGGCTGGCGGCATTCGATTTTCTTTTGAGCAGGCGCCCATCCCCATCGATCCTGCGACGGGATTAATCTCTTTTATTCCGACCAAGGAAATGGTCGGAAACCGTTCGTATACCCTCATTGTGTCAGACGGGTCGGGGTGCCCAGGCGGGATGGACACAAAACTTTTCCTATTGGAGGTCGTCCCTTAACAAAAGGAATTTCACGATGAAGCTGAGCAACAATACTATCGGAGGGATTGCAGTGCTCCTTATGGTTACTACACTTCTCAGCTCCTACGTTATTGTGTATCGGCTTGAAGGGGTTGTCAGCGGGAAAGCCACTGCATCGGGGACGATGCGTATATGCGTTAATCATCCCCCCCAGGTGTCCCAAAGCTGCGGACTGACCGGCTATGCTGGGATTGCTTATAGCTGCGATGTTGACGCTTCAGACAGCGATAATGCACAGGGCCAGCTGCAAAACATCACTTTTACTGATAATTCTGCCCTGTTTGCCATTGGGGCAACTGACGGCATCATCTCCTTTACACCGGTGTCGGGAGATGTCGGAAACCACTCTATCGTCGTTACTGCCGATGACGGCTCGGGGTGCTCTAATTCTGCAGGCTCCAGCAGCTATACCCTGAATGTTTCGACTGTTGAATGCGGGGATAGCGTCTGCAACGGTGCCGAGACGTGCTCAAGCTGCGATACCGACTGCGGGGCGTGCTCAAGCACCCCTGCACCATCGGCGGGCGGAGGTGGCGGCGGCGGAGGTGGCGGCGGTGGCGGCGGAGGGCCGGCAACACAAGCGGCATTCCACGTTGACTTCTCCAGCGCTGACTCAAAGAATGTCCGAATCAAGCAGGGGGAATCGATAAAATTCAGTTTTGATGGGAGAGTTGGCCATGAACTGCGCCTTGTTTCCATTGATGTGGACAGGGTTACGGTAATAATCAGGTCCGAGCCGATGACGGTTGAGCTTTTTGTCGGGATCCCTAAAGGAATCGATTTTAACAATGATGGATTGATTGATGTTGACCTTGTCCTTGACAAGCTGTTTGATGCCGATGCAGTAATTCTTTTTAAAAAGAGGGAAGGTGCGGAGAAATATGTAAAACAAATTCAAAAGGAGGCTTCATTCAGCGTTGAGCCTATTAACCTGAAGGTTATCCTGCGAGGGGGGGAGAAGGCCGAAAAATCGGTTGTGCTGAAAAGCCTGACGACGAGCGATGTCCTCATAACTGCAGATGGAAAAAGCCTGGAGTTCATCCTGTCGCTGCCGGAAAAAAACATAAATCTCAAAAGTTTTGAGCAGAAGCAATTTCCCCTAACATTCCAAACCGAGGGGGTTGCTCCTGGAGCATACAATGGGAAGGTTGTCTTTTCATCGGGGAATGTTTTTCAGGAACTGGGCATCATTGCTGAGGTTGAGAGCAAAAAGCTTGTCTTTGATGTCACTGTCGATATCCCCCCCACCTATCAGCGCATTGAGCCCAATACGCCTCTGCTTGCCCAAATTTCTTTGCATGCCCTCGAGCCTTTGGAGCAGGAGATTCCCGTCGGCATCGTGTACACGATCAGCGATAGGGATGGAAACACCGTCCTTACCGATGGAGAAACAATCACTACAAAAGGAGATGTCTCATTTTCAAAGCGGTTTACTCTGGAAGGGATTCCTGGGGGGGAGTATGTGCTTAAAGTGGCCGTTAAGCACGAAGGGTCTTTAGGCACTGCAACGGAAGTGTTTGAAATAAAGCGCAAAGAGGTTTTTCTTGGGCCGATGCGGACGCAAGCCGTTTTGTATTTTAGCGTTTTTGCCCTTATCGCGGGGCTTTTGAGCTTCAGTTTGTTTTTCTACAGGAAGATCAAAACGCTTGGGCTGCGGGTAAGCCAGCCAGCGAGAAAATCCGGGATATTTTCCAAGAAAAGGCTCCTGCAGCTCTACAGGGGGGCTGCCCAGCGAATACACCGGGAGTCGGCGTTTCGGGAGCGGATCAAAAAGAAGATTGGTATTCTGGAGCAGGGGCACCGGGACGGGATCATCTCGGACAAGGCTTTTGCTGCGTCAAAGGCAAGGCTCTTAAGCTTAGTAAGGAAAAAGTAAATGGAAAATGCTGCATCGCTGCAATCAAAAAATTTATAAAGGGGATTGGGTAGGGAACAGCCTAGACATTATATCTTTATCAATCACGGAAGGAAAGCGTTATGCCTGAGAAAAAGAAGGAAGCGGTTGTCATCCAGGAAGCCATCCAGGACATCGAAAAAGAAGTGGAGAATCTGCAGCTGCAGAGAAAGTCCCTGGAAACAAGGATGAAGCATATCGCCGATGATATTTCTGTCACCCAATCTGAGGAATCAAAGCTCCGGGAGGAGATATCTGCCCTTGTTGGGAAAGAAGGCATCCTTGACCGGAAAAGGAACCAGCTGAAGGGAAGGATGGATGAACTCAAATCAAAGATTGCGAAGGTCAGCAAGATTAAAGAAGAGCTGACTGAGATTTAGGGGTTTTCTGTAATCATTTTCTCCAGGTACCTTTTGATTTTGTCAAGTTTTTCCACAACATTTCGAGGTCTTTTTCTCCCGTTACATCGTGTCTCTATTTTTTTCTTCGTTTCATATAGATAAACCATCCGACATTTGCGGCTATCAGGGCTAAGATGAGGATGTAGAGGAACGTATCCCTGTTCTTTGTTGCCTCTCCGACGACCACCCTGCCGACGGTTGAGAGGTCGGTCCTGAACGAGTCAATGTTAACATTGGCCCGGATGAGGCGCGTGGTCGTCTGGCCTTCATAGTGGATATCGATGTTGAGGTTGTAGACACCAACCGGGATGTCCCTTGTGTCCCAGTAGGCGGTTATCTTGTCCCTGGAGATGGCATCCATATCGATTGAGGTTGTTTTGCTTTTCACATATTCCGTCCCATCCGAGGCGGTGGCCGTCATTATTCCAAAAACGCCCTTGATGGGGCTGTTCCATTTGTTCTCGAGGAAAACATCGATTGCGGCGATGCTGCCAAGCTTGAATTTGTCTGCCTTGAGATCAATGATCTCTATGGAGAGGGAGCCAACCTTGAAGTTCTGCTCAAGCTCGATGCGCTTCCCGTCATAGTCAAGAAAGCCCTTCACGTGGTAGACTCCGGGCTTGATGTCCGGGTTGAGCCACTGCGCTTCTATTTTTCCGTCCTGCTTAGCTGCAAGGGAGATGTCGTTCGTTTCCGCTTCCCCGAGCTTTTCGTACGTTGCTCCAAGGATGTCAAGGTGAGCTTTTGCCTTGACGATGTTCTGCATGCCATAATTGTTCAGGAGAATGACAAATCTCACGGGCTTGTCGATGGCGGTTGTTTCCACAACAAGCTTTGCTTCTGCGTATTTTTCCGGGAATGGCACCCGGACATAAAGCTCGCTGACGACGGAGCCTAATGCGGTTACTGAAGTTTCCTGGCCGGGGGATGCCGCTTTTGGCAGCTCCATCACAACAATCTCCGCGCTGTACAGCCCTGGTTTCTTGAAATCCTTGGGAAGGCTTAACTCGTATCTGAACTCCTTTGTTTCCTCCTCTGCCTTTACGGGAACTAAGGAGTCAATTATTCTGATGTAAGGCTCAAGCTCCCCGTGCGCGTAAATGACTGCATTCAAATCCCGATGGTCGTTGTTGAAGACCTTCTGGCTTAAGGTTGTTTTCAGCTCCGGCTCAAAGTTGACGCTCATCTTTGCAGGAGTTATTCCGATGGCATGGGCCATTGGGGCAGCTATCGTGCTTATCAACAATACCAGGATGAATATTTGGAATCGAGGGCTATCTTCACCGTTTCTTCCGTGTGGGAAATTTTTTGCTGCCATCTTTTATTCCTTGTGCATCTCTTTGAGGATTATGCTTCCGTCTGGAGTTTCGATGAACCTCAGGCGTGTGCTTTTTTTCCAGCCCTTTGCTTCTGCTAATTCCTTTGGTATGGTAATTTTGTACTGGCTGTTGTTGACGACGACTTTTACCATTTTAGTACCATGTGCTTTCGATGAAAATGAAGCTCTCCTTGTTTGCTGCCGGCTCATCGGTTGGGGCTGTGACAAACATTTCAATCTCAGCGGAATCCGCCGTTTCATTGAAGTGGAGCTTTTGGATGATCTGCTGGACGACATTGGTCATGTTGGTAAAATTTGTCAAAGAGCCTGTCCAGTTGAATGCACCTGCCTCTGAAGTATTTCCTGCAGCGAACTGGAAATAGGAGGTGTTGAGGGGCTGGCGGACCCACAATGACTGATTGGAGTAGACGGTAACATTGACGAGGATATTTCCATCGTTTTGGATAGTGATCGGCTGGGGGGAATCGTCTGTGGTGTTGTCTGCTGCTCCCAGCGCCAGAGCTCCGAATGAGGAATTTGCAATCGTGAATGAGATGGCGTTCAACGAGGTTATCGTGAAATTCTGGATGGGTGCAAAGGGGCTGTAGTCTGTCGTGTCATTTGCGCGGACGGTCCAATTGTACCAGCTGTCTACGTCGAGAAGTTCGGTAAGGGTAGTGTTCGCTTGGGTGAGGTCGGTGAGGTTTACAAGGCTCGTGAAGCAGTCGTTGTTGATGTCACTGCAGCTTATCCTCTTGATGACGAGATTATAGTTGACTGGCTCACCGTCGAAGTCTGTGCTGTTCGACCAGTTCATGAACGGGGAGCGGTTGGTTAATGATGCAACTGCTGCCGGGGAGGAGAGGTTGACTCCAAGCGGAATGCTGTTGATAACGGTGAGGTTGGCGCTCCAGGCGGTGGCGGAATTCACCGTCCCGTCATTTGCATAGACAGAAACGTTTATCTGTGCGCTTTTCGTGAAGTTCGATTCGCTGAAATTTGAGATGAGGATGGTGCCTGTCGCGACACTGCTGAACGTCTGGTTCCATCTGTTTGAGCTGTTGACATACCACTGGAAGTACACTGTTCCCAGGTCGCTGTCGGCATCGGTGTAGGTTGCGTTTGCCCCGATGTCTTCATAGGTTTTTGGAAGGGTGTTGTTAAATGCGAGGGCGGTCATGGAGGGAGCATTATTAGCACCTGCAGGGCACCAGTCCGGGCCAAGGGTTGCGTTTGAAGTTCCTGCTGTTCCTGGAGTCCATGCTGAGCCGCCGCTGACATCATACGTTGTTGAGGCGTTCGATAGGGTGGTGCAGTAAAGCTGCCTGATGCTCCCTGCGTTTCCTCCCGTGCCTCCGAACGCAGCTCCATCTCCTCCCTTCGCATCGAGTGTTGATGGGCTGATGAAGATGCTTGTCCCCTCGATGATGATATTTGCCCCGTTCGCTCCGTTGCCTATGGGGGGGCCCATGCTGGTGTCATCTCCCCCATAACTTTGCGCCACGGTCGTGACATTTACAAAATTAGCATGGGAAGACAGGACAATAGCTCCTCCTGTTCCTGCGGAACCGCCAGAACCGTCTCCTCCCTGGGCGCTTACCCTTTCTGCGTAGATGATGCCGCTGGCGTTGATGAGAATATTGCCGCCTGCGCCGGCATTTTTTGCCCAGCCCCCGCTGCTGTTGATTACCGATGCACGGACATCAGTTGTCGCATTAATGGTTATCTTCCCCCCGTATCCGCCCGTCATTGTCTGAAGCCCTGTTTCCGGCCCGCCGTTTGATGTGATGTTGGTAATGTTGATGTAGCCGTCTGTGCTCAGGGTAATATTTCCACCAACTCCGGTGTTTGTTGTCCCGCTTGAAGTTCCCCCGGAAGTGGACAGCTGGTTCAGTGAGATGTTTCCGGCTGTGAAAGAAATGTTTATGGAGCCTCCTGCACCGGTTCCCGTCGCCATCGTTGATACAAAGTTCCCTCCCTGGGCAAAAATAGAGCTGTTCATAATGAGCCCGGTGACCGCATTGATGAGAATCTTTCCTGAATCGCCCCGGGATGCCCTTCCGCTTGCGTTGATGCTTGCGACGGTCATATTCAATGACGTGGCGTTGATATCGATGGTTCCTCCAAATCCGCCGCCATTCAATGTGCTGTCAATTCCTGCTCCGCCGTAGGTAAAGATGATGGGCTCAAAGAGGCTGAGGTTGGCTGCCCTTATCGTGACGTTGCTTCCGTTGCCTCCTGTCGACCCATTGCCTCCGGAGGCATAGATGTTTTTGAAATAGGTTTTTCCCGAAAATGGGCTGAGCAAGGAAAGCAAAACTGGCCCAGCGTTTCCACCACTCCCCGAATTGTCTCCGACATTTGTGTCCTCGCCGCCCCGGGTGTCGATGGTGGTGATGTTGATCGCTGCAGTAGAATGGACTGATGCAGAGCCTCCATCTCTTGGGTACATGGATCCTTCCCCTCCTGACGAGAATAATCCATTAATCTGTATGAGGCCGGTGGCATTAACAGTAATATCTCCCCCTATTCCACCTGTAGTAGAAGCCCCTCCGCTTGCATTGACTGCCGCTGCAATTATGTCCTGGCTTGCATTAAGGATGATATTGCCGCCTTTTCCGGCAGTTATCGAGGACGCAGTGGATTGGGAGCCGCCAGCTGAGCTGACTGTTGTTATGTTGATATAGCCATTTCCGGTCGTTATATTTATTCCGCCGCCAGGCCCTGCGACAGCATTTCCATCAGTGCTTCCCCCTACTGAAGAGAGCAAGGACAATGTAATGTTCCCTGATGATAATGAAATGTTAATTTTTCCGCCAGCAGCAGAATTTTGGCCATTAACTGTTATCACGCCCCCTCCAGCTGCAACGAATTGGTTTCCGTCAATGCTCCCTGTCTGAGCCTTGATGAAGATGTCCCCTGCATTTCCGTCGGATGGGAAGCCGCTTACGTTGAATGATGCAGAAGAGATATTGATGATGGATGCATTGATGGAGATTGTTCCTCCGGCACCACCGCCGAGCTGGGTCTGGTCGGTTCCTCCGCCGCCGTAGGTGTTGATGACTGGGTTTTTTACATTAAAAGTGGTTCCCACGATAGTTACGTTGCTTCCGTTGCCTCCTGTCGAGCCGTTTCCACCATAAGTGTAAATCTCATCGATGAAAATATCTCCGGCTGTGGATGTCAATGAAACAAGCCCTGCCGATGCCCCGCTTCTTGAGCCGTCCCCAAGGTTTGTATCCTGGCCGCCATGTGCATCAATATTGGAAACATTGAGCGTATTCGCTGCGCTGATAATGACATTAGCGCCCTTTGCGCCATTATTCATCGAGGTGTCATGGCCAAACGATGCTATCCTCTGGATATTTACAGAATCAGTTGTCCGGATGGTTATTGAGCCTCCTGCCCCGGGAAATGATGCGGTTTCACCTGAAGAATTCAATGTAGTGACAGTAACATTACCCGTCCCGTTGATGACTGCTGTTCCACCCGAGCCGGCTGTACCGGTCGATCCTGCGGAGCCTCCCTGGAGGAAGATATTTGTTGACTTGAAGATGCTGCTGAAGTTTCCGACATAAAGCCTTCCCCCTGAGCCGCCAGTGGAGTCCCCTGCTGTTCCGCGGAGGTCAATAGTCGGGATGTTGATGAATGTGGCGGCTGAGATGTTGATGATGTTCCCGCTGCCGCCGTTAATGGATGCACCATCGCCAATCATCGTTCCTCCGCTAACGTTAAGGAGGGTTGCGTTAATCGAGGTGCCTGCCTTTAGGTAGATTTTTCCTCCAAGCGAGCCGTGGGCGTAGCAGCCGCCAGGCATGGTAACATGGTCAGTCCCTCCGATAGCGGTAAGGGAGGCGTTGCTTGCTATCTCGTTGATGGACGTGAGGTTGATAATTCCTCCGGGGCCTGCTGTTCTTGTCGTTGGATTAAACTGGCAGTGAGAGCCTCCGCCCTTTACCGAAATGTTTCCATTAAGAATAAGGGAGTTGGCTTCGATGGTGACATTTCCCCCTATGCCGCCGTTGCTTTCGCTGCCATCCTGGCCGGTAAAGTTTATCCTGCCAAATTCAGTGATGTTAAATTCGTTGTCGGTGACGATGTCCAGCTTCGAGGCATTGAGGGTGTTATAGTAAGCCTCGATGGGGCCGTTGACCCTCATTTTCACGAAATTGCATACGCTGCCTGTGCAGTTTTCGCTTTTTGCAAAGCAGCCCGTTCCCGTTATGAGGCAGGATGTATTTTCAACACAATTGCAAAGGCGCCCGGGGACGGTGAATAATTGCAGGTCGGTATTGTTCCAGTTTCCAAAGCTGTCATTGGCGTGCCATCTATACCCTATGACGCTCCCTAAAGGCAGGGTTGTTGTCTTGTTTATCGTGACATTAAGCGATTTCGA
Source organism: Candidatus Woesearchaeota archaeon (assembly GCA_016188175.1). Taxonomy (GTDB): domain Archaea; phylum Nanobdellota; class Nanobdellia; order Woesearchaeales; family JACPBV01; genus JACPII01. The sequence continues at coordinate 12,389 of JACPII010000068.1, forward strand.
GGTGAGATGTCCAACGCTGAGGTTGGTGTCGTTGTTCCATGCTCCTGTGCCATTCCACGAGAACAGGAACCAGCTGACATTTGAGTTGTCGTTGATGGTAACATTGAAAGTGCCGTTCCCGGACTGCACCATCCATGAAGCATTTGTCAGGATATTTTCAAATATTGGGCCGGTACCATCGTTTCCTGCGCCTGAGCCTGTCAGGTTTTCAATCTTGAAGAACGTTCCATTTGATGAGGCGCGGATTCCTGATTTTCTTACTCCAGAGAGGATCTCCTGCTGGTTCCACGATATTTTATTGGTGCAGTCAGGCTTTACATCCCTTGCCCTCTTTGCATCCGGGCAAACGTATACTCCCTCGTTTGAGATGTTGGGGACGTAGAGGGTGTGGTTTCTTTTAAATCCCTTGGCATCGGTAAGGTTAATTGCGGTTTTTGCATCGGTAAGATCAATAATCATGCTTGAGAAGTCTACCGAGCCGTTGGAAAAGGTGGTGAACAGGGAGACTCTTGTGCCCCAGGACATGTTGCTGAAATGGATGTACTGGTCGTTATTATACTCAGATTCGTCGGCGAGGTCTCCGTCCATCTCGCCTGACATTATAAAATTATCAGTATTCCAGTCATTCGGGGAAAACACAATCCCCGCGTGCTCGCCAATCGTATAGTTTCCCCATGTGCTGACGTTAAATTTTACTGTTGCGTTGGTGAGCGGGGTAAAGTTGATGCAGGCTGGCGCCGTTGATGCGTTGCACATTATTCCATCGCGAAGGATTGCCGGGCGGGTGAATCCAAGATTGCCGATGTCTTTTAAGGTGATGTTTGCAGATGCATCAAGGCCCGGATTTTCGGTGAAATCAACAGATGCTGATGCGTTTGAGATGACAATGTCCCGGCTGAAGTCTGTGCCGTTGCCTTTTGCCGGCGACGTATACTCGATGGCGCCGTACCCGTTGACAATCCGCAAGAGGGTTCCCGAGCCCCAGAAGGAGTAATTCCCAATGGTCTGGTTTTCGATGGTGATATGGGTTGCTGCCCCCGTCGAGTTGATGAACAGGGACATTGTACCGGACGAGCCTAAAGAGTTTGATGTGATGTTGACTCTTTCTGGGTTTCCCGTCCCTATCTTAAAGAGGCGAAATATATTCCCCCCTGCCCGGTTGATGACATTTCCACTGATGAGGTTATCATCGGAATCATTAACGATGCTGATCGAATGAGATTTTTCCAAATCAGTAAAGATGGAATTGTTGAGGATGCGATTCTTACTGGCATCGTACAGGTAGATTCCTGTCGAGTAGGTGCCGTTGGTACGGATGTTGTTCTGGATGAGCGTATTCCTCTCAGAGCCTTGGTACATAAGAATTCCGTACCCGAAGTTGGTGACGTTCGCCGTTATATTATTTCCAAAGATGTACTGGCCTGACACGTTCTTGAGGAACATCCCATAGCCCTCCCTGTAGTTTATTGAGATATTGTTGCTGATGATGCTGTTGTTAGAGGAGGGAATGAACGCCCTTGACGAAGGGGGAAATGGCTCAAGATAGATGCCGTAGCTGCTTCTCGCTTCCCCTTGGATCCAGTTATTGCTGATATTGCTGTTCTGGATGGAACTTGCCCATATCCCTTTCCCGACATTTGGCCCGCGGATGGTGATATTGTTTCCTGTTATGTTAAATCCCGATGTTGGATTCCCTAAGGAGATTCCGGAGACAGAAATTATCCCTTCGACAACGATGCTGTTGTTTTCAATCTGGACGTTGGAGTTTCCTCCCGAATCAAATATTCCATAGCCACCTTTTCCAGCGGAAACGTTGATTCTGTTTTTCAGGATTTTTGCCGATGAAGAGCCAAACATTTCGATACCGAACCCATACCCTGCGCCGGCGGCAGTTGAAGAAGTTACATTGATGGTGTTATTTTCTATGAGGATGGATGGGGACCTTCTCGCCGTAACACCAATTGCCCCATACTTGGTGAGTTGTATTTTGCTGTTGATGAGCTTTCCCTTATTGGTGAAATCAAAGGTTATGGCAGGCGAGGCGTAGTTTTGGTCCCGCTGGAGCAGGGTGCAATTTTTGACGATGGGATTGTTGACTGCCTGGTAGCGGTTCTTCACAAGAACCATGTTCTTGTTTCCGGTAATGGTATAACCCATGCAGTCAAACGTAACGTTATTGGCGGAAATGGTGATGCATGTGCCGCCCGAAGTCAGGGATTTTGTCAGATAGTAGCTCTTATAACCTATATTTAAGTCCCGGCAGGCGCTGACTGAAGTGCCGCTTTTTGCCGGAACGGCTTTTTTGAAGTGGGGCGTCGTAAATGATAATGTGCTTGCGTTGAGGTCGGTGTAGATGGTGCAGCTTGGGGACGTCGTTGCATTGCAAGCCTCCTCGTCAGCGGAGATGATGTCCCATTCACCACCGCCGGCGTTGTATAAAGTGATGTTTGCAGATTTGTTGAGCCAAATGTTTTCGGTGTCGTTGACAAACACTCCTGTCGGCTCAATCTGGGTATTTGCCTGGATTTCTGCGCCCGTCGTGTCATTTCCCGTCAGGTTCCCCGAGACGTTGACGCTCTCCAGCGTTGCATCATCGGTGATGTTGATGCTGAACTCTATTGTGGTATTATCCGAAAAGTTGAGGTTTTCCACCATTGTACCCTGAATGGAGGGATTTAGGGAAAGCCTTGTTCCCGAGCCGTTGATTGACTCAAGGAACCTTATTTCGCCGATGCCGGGGTATACAATATCTACTCGGCCGCCGGAGCCGGTGAACCAGTATTTGCCGATATCTTGGCTTGTCAGGAGGGTGTTATTAACTCCTTCGACCGTGATGTTGAGGTCGTAGCCTGAAGAGCTGGTGATGTTGTTGAAGGAAAGGTTGAGACGGTCAGCGCCTGCATTGTCAATGAGAAAAACATCCCATGCACTCAGGATGGTGTTGTTTTGGATAAGGTTGTCTGCTGCGACGATGTAAAATGCCGATGCAAGCGGGCCAGAGGTGCTTATGACGTTGTTTGAGGCGTTTGTGCCTGTGGAGTGCAATCCTATGGCGTAGCTGATGTTTCCAGTGGTTGTTATAAAATTTTCAGTGATATTAGAATATTGTGTCTGGGCAACAATCCCATACGCCCAGGGGCTGCCGTAGGTGTAAATGATATTGCTGCTAATCCGGTTGTATTGTATTGTTCCTGTTCCTGTGCGGATGGCTGCGGCAGGGGGATTGGAAATTCCTGGGCCATAAAGAGTGATATTATTGTCGGTAATTGAGGTATGGTGGGAGTTTTGGATGTAAATCCCTATGTTAGATGTGCCGTTCAAAGAGATGTTGTTGTGGGAATAGTTGCTGTTTTGGACTGAGCCGAAGTAAATTCCGGTTATTGTGGAGTTCGTTCCAACAATGGTGTTGGCAGTGATGAGATTATAGCCGCCGCCTGTTGGGTCATTGATCCCTTCGCTGCTTCCACCTGTTATATTGATAAAGTTCCAGGATGCGAGAATCCCTTTGGTTTTTGTTTCAATCCCTCTTGAGCCGGTGCCCTCTTCAATTATCCGGTTATTGGACACATTGACGGATGAGTATGTATTTGCTATGTCAACCCAAATGCCTTTGCTGGTTGCACCAAGCTGGCGTATGGTATTGTTGACGATGGAAACATTATGGCTGGTAGCGGCCACTGCATAAATTCCGTAAGCCGTTGAGCCGAACGTGGTGATATTGTTGAGGGTGATAGTTGAGTTTTTTACCGGATCAATATAAATTCCATGAGATTCATCACTTCGTGTCCTAATCGTGTTGTTGATGATGGTTGCATTGAATACTCCAGGAAGATATATTGCATATTCCCCTCCCCCTACTCCTGAGCCGACGGTGTCGTTGTCCTGGACGAAGAGGCACTTTTCGACGGTAATGTTTTTCCTGTTTGCCGTTCCGTTGAGCGCGATTCCTCCCGTCACATTAAAGGAGTAATTGATCATGTAGCTCTGGCAGTTCAATGTGACGTTATGCGCCTGGATAGAGAGGCAGGAGCCGCCTGACTTGAGGTTATTCATAACGGTGTAGACGGTGTTTGGAAAGATAAGCCTCCCGCACATGGTGACATTTCCTGCGGATAATGCAATTGCCGTCGATGTGTTTTGAGGTGTTGCTGACAGGGTGCCGTCTGTCCCATTGAGCCTTGCGTGGACTAGATCGCCTTCAGAATAGTTTGAGCCGGTGACGTTAAAATGGAATAGGGTTCCATTGGAAATTCCGGAGACTGTTTCGGTATAGGTTGAGAGGTTGTTGACAAACCATGTGATGTTCAGCGTTCCGGCATCCAAATCCGGGTCGGTAAAAGTGACGTTGACCATCAAGTCCCCGAACTCGCTGACCTCGGTGAGGTTGATGGATGGGGCAGTTATAGATGGCTGGCCGTTTCCGACAGTTGCGGTTGCATTGCTCCAGTTGGTGAGAGAATTATCCTGGCCGTCATTTGCATAGACGGAAACATTCACAAAGTTTCCTTTCCGGTGGTAGAGGGGATCAAGTGTTGAATTGACAAGCGCGTTTGCATCGACGTTGGAAAAGCTCTGGTTGTAGACATTTGAATTGTTGACATACCACTGAAAATATACTGTTCCCGGGTTGCTGTCGGGGTCAGTGTAAGTGGTGTTGGCTCTGATAATGTCTATCGAAGCTGGGGCTGTGGAATTCAGGATTGGTGTAGTTACTGATGGCTTTGCGTTTGCGCCTGCCTGGATGCAGCTGGTTCCTGAGCAGGTTCCGTAGCTTCTGTTGAAGTTTCCATCTGTTAATGCTGCATCACAAACATCCGCCCCTCCGTCGCAATATCCCGGCTGGCCGCAGCCGTTTTGGTATATCGCGCCGACAGAATTGTTGCAGAGATGGCCTCCAGTCCTGCATGTGCCAGGAGCTCCGGAGTCGCAGGTTCCGTCCTGGGCAAAGCCGGATGCATTGATGCTGCTGTCACACGCCCAGCCATCTGTGCATCCCGTGGTTATGGTTGCGGCATTGGAGGTCGTGCAGGCAGTGCCCTGACAGTTCATTGAGAATACCCCTGTTGTGCAGCTGTTTGTGCTGTCACAAATTCCCGTCCCATTTGGGCTGTATCCTCCTGTGCTCTGGCAAACTATCCCTTTGGATGATGCTGCACAGGTGCTGTTCTCATTGCCATCGTGGAAGCCAACGAGAGTGCCGCCTGCAAGACCAAATCCGTACTCTCCTGAGATGGGGCTTGCGGTGCAGGCAGCAGTTGTCGCGCCGGTATAGGCGCAAATTCCTGTGGTTGTTGAAGGCGCATTATAATAATCACAAGACTTTCCAACATAATTGATGCAGTGGACATCCTCGTCGTTGCAGGATTCCGGCACATTGTCAGAAGCGGTATCAACGCACATATCCAATGAGGGGGTATAAGAAGTGCATCCCATTCCGGTTGTGCAGGAAGCGTTAATTGCTATGTAGAACCCCTGAGAGGGAAGCGTCGCGTTATAGTTGTTTGAAGTATCGTTGCAGTAAAATATTATCTGGTGGGAGCCTGTGGCGAGGGAATAGTTGGTGAAATTAAAATACGTCTTGTTCAGGTTCCCCATCGTGGTGTTTCCTGAGCCGTCGAGAGAAAAGCTGCAGTTGCCGCCGATCTCGCTAAGAGATACATTGAAGTCTACTTTCCTCGATGAATAGTTTTGGAATAGCGGCGAGACAACGGTGATGGTCGGAGGAGTGACATCCCCTGCTGATGCGGCGACGCAGCTTGTGCCTGAGCAGGTGCCATATGATGTGTTAAAGTTACCGTTTGTAAGGACACCATCACAAGGGTCTCCGTTTGAGCAGGAAGCTGTGCCGCAGCCATCAAGGGTCAGCGTCGGCGTAATAGTGCTGTTGCAGAGATGGCCTAATGCCTGGCAAATTCCAGCGCCATCGCAGGTTCCATCCTGGGAAAATCCGGTTGCTGCGATGCTGCTGTCGCATGCGAGCCCCTGTGAGCACGTCGTTGCCGGAGTTGTGGCAGTTACATCCGAAGGAGAGCAGACGTTGTCAACACAGTCAAAGGCGACAAGGCCTGCAGTTGTGCAAAATCCTGTTGTGCAAATTCCATCGGCTGTTGGATCTTGGCCGCCTGTGCTTGAGCAGATCTCCAGGCTGTCTCCACCGGTACAACTCGCGTTTTCATTTCCGCTGTGGAAGTTTGAGGCTGTCCCGCCGCTGACCCCGGTGCCATATTCTCCTGAGGCGACTGCTGCTGAAGTGCACGCATAGGCTGTTCCCGTGCCGTCATCGGCGCAAACTCCGTTAGCGCCTGTTGTTAACGAGCACGACCTTCCCTTAAAATTTACACAATCTGCGCTTTCATCGTTGCACCCATCTACGGTGTTATCCCCTGAAGTATCAAGGCACATGTCGAGCGGCGGGTTATAACTGGTGCAGTCAGTACCTGAAGTGCAGGTGATGTTGTAAGCTTCGGTAAACGAGAAGCTTTGGCTTGTATTGACATTGCCTGAAGTATCATTGCAGCTGAATATGATGCTGTGGGCTCCCGGAGCTACAGACCGGTTTGTAGTATTCCAGAGGGTGGCATTTGTCATATTTTGCATGCTAACGTTACGGGCACCATCAAGAGAAAACTTGCACCAAGCCACTTTTTCATTTGTTGAGACGTTGAAGCTGATAACGGTGGTAAAATAGTTGGTGCTATCGAGCGGCGAAAGGACGTCAAAGTTGGGAGCTGTTGCATCCTGCCCGGCTACAACACAATTTGATCCCTGGCAGGTTCCGTAGGTAATATCATAATTCCCGTCTGTCAATGTTGCATCGCACTGGGCGCCGGCATTGCAGGAAGTGCCGCAGGAGTCTGAGGTTAATCCGCCCCCTGTATTGTTGCAGAGATAACCGGCAGCCGTGGCACAGGTTGATCCATCTGAGATGCCGTCCTGAGCGAATCCTGTTCCTGCAATTGAGCTGTCGCACGCTATTCCTGCAGGAGTAGGCGTGGTTGAGGGATTTGTTGAGGAAGCGTCAGCAGGGGCGCAGTTCTGGTTGAGGCAGTCAAAGTAAACTGTACCGGCGGTGTAACATGATGGGCCTGCGACATTGACGCATATCCCATCGGCTGATGGATCAACCCCTCCGGTGCTTGAGCAGATTTCAAGAAGGTCTCCTGAATTGCAAGAGGTGTTTTCATTTCCGCTGTGGAAGTTTGAGGCTGTCCCGCCGCTGACGCCGGTTCCATACTCTCCTGAGGCGACTGTTGCCGAAGTGCACGCGTATGCTGTTCCTGTTCCGTCATCTGCACATACTCCATATGATTCAGAATATCCACCCCAGTAGCTGCAGGAGCTTCCCTTATGGCCGGAGCATTCTGAGTTTATGTGGCAGTCATCTGTTGATTCCATGGTGTTGTCTGCATCCATATCAACGCAGGTATTATCGGAAGAGGTGCTCCAGGTGCAGCTATGCATGCCGCACATTCCCGAATCGGTGTATGTTGAACATGGGTTATGGGTGCCGGAGCATGAGCCATCCCCCCAGCTGAATGTACAGCCTGCTGCTTCGCAGCTGGTCTGCTGCCATGCAATCATGCGGGGTTCCTGTACAGCTACCCTGGTTATTGCATGCCTGGCCTGTGCCGTCTGTGTAACCTGAAGCTGTACAGTCAGAGCCAGCATCGTTGTTGGCATATTCCGACAGGCTTCCAAAGGCAAATGCCTGGGTGTGTTTTCCTGTTGTCAGCTCGAGGATGGTGTGATATGCTGTGCTCGCGCAGCTAAAGTTAATTACTTTGATTCCTGAGAAGTTGAAGCTGGCGTTTAACGATTCTGGCAACGAGAATTCTGAGCCGTTTGATGCGAGGAATCTTATGCTGTCGGCAGCGAACCTTG
>JACPII010000018.1 GCA_016188175.1 Candidatus Woesearchaeota archaeon
TCGGAACAAAGGTCAGCAGCGACCAGAAAGAGAGGCTGTCTATCCTTGAAGGGAGCCAAGAGGGCAATGGCCCGGAAGCCAAACATGAGATGGCAACTACCCCGGGGGCCAAGCATGGATAATCCAACGACGAACGGGAATATCGCAGCCATAAGGATCCGGGGGGAGATTGGAATAAGCCATGACGTGGAAGATGCCCTTAAACATATCCACCTCACCCATAAGAATTATTGCGTCGTTAAAAAATCTTCCCCTGAATTTTTAGGGGTACTCAAGAAAATAAAGGATCGGGTTACGTTCGGGGAGATTGAGGATGAAACCTATGAGCTTCTCTGCAACAAAAGAGGAGAGCCTTACCAGGGAAAAACAAACGATGCAAAGAAAAAGATCTCCTATGAACGGAAATGGATCGAGATAGATGGAAAAAAGCTCAAGCCTGTTTTCCGCCTCAATAACCCAAAGGGCGGATTTGAAAGAAAGGGGATAAAAACAGGATACGGGGCAGGGGGAGTCCTTGGCTACCGGGGCAAAGCAATCAATGACCTTATCAGGCGCATGATCCATTGATGTGCCATCATCGCCATTAAAGAGCACACATAGAACGGCAGAGCGCACAAACAATAGAATATTGGCGGGTTTTATTTTAAAGTGAACAAAAAAGGATAGAGAAGGAGAAAAAAACATGGTCGTCAATAAACGAAAAAAATTCAGCAGGCAGCGCGGCAGTTTCACCCATGGCTGCGGTTCCAAGAAGAAAGCAAGGAACTCAGGAAACAGGGGCGGCTTCGGGATGGCCGGCACAGGAAAAAGGGCGGACCAAAAAAAGACCATGATATGGAAGGACCTCCACTATTTTGGAAAGTATGGGTTCATCTCCCGAAAAAAAAAGCTGGCTGCGATCAACCTTGAGGATATTTCAGCACTCCTTGAGCGGAAAGAGCTAAAAGAAGAAAAAGGCGTCCTTGATCTCGGGCATTTTGGATATGGGAAACTCCTCGGCGGAGGCTCATTCTCCGGACCTTCAAAGAAACTGAAGATCAAAGTGAAGAGAGCATCGGCACAAGCACTTGAAAAGGTAAAGGAGGCTGGCGGTGAGGTTATACTCACCGGGCAAAACTCACCACATGTCGCTGTTTCAGACGATACTCAATAACCTTCCCGAAGTAGCCGGGCCAACCCAGCGGAGGCTTTCTTTTAAGGAGAAGCTGAAATGGACTGCCCTTGCGCTCGTAATCTTTTTTGTCCTTGGGCTCATGCCCCTGTTCGGGCTTGGGCAGAATGCACTTCAGCAGTTTGAATTCCTCTCCATCATTCTCGCGGCCCAATTCGGCTCCATCATCTCCCTTGGTATAGGGCCGATGGTGACTGCATCGATCGTCCTCCAGCTGGTAAACGGTTCCGGGCTCTATAAATTTGATTTAAACACGCCCGATGGGAAAAAGAAGTTCCAGGGATGGCAGAAATTGCTTTCTATCGGGTTTATCCTTTTTGAGGCAATCGTCTATGTGTTCCTTGGAGGGCTCGCGCCTCCTGAGCAGCTTGCGGGGACACCACTTTATTTCCAGCTCCAGCTCATCCTGGTGTTCCAGCTGTTTATCGGCGGAATGCTTGTCCTTTTCCTGGATGAAGTCGTGAGCAAGTGGGGGTTTGGGTCCGGAATATCGCTGTTCATCGCGGCAGGAGTATCTCAGCAGGTATTTGTCCAGGCGTTCAACTGGCTTCCCGGCCCGGGAGGGCTCAGCGGGGTAACTTATTCCGTCGGAGCGGTCCCTGCGCTTTTCCAAGCATTAGCAGCGGGCGACCCAACCACTGCAGGAATAAAACTTGCCACGATCATATTTACCGCTCTCGTGTTCGTGATGGCGGTGTATGCCCAGGCGATGAAGGTTGAAATCCCATTAAGTTTTGGGCGTGTCCGCGGGCATGGAATCCGCTGGCCGCTTTCCTTCATCTATACCTCTAACATTCCCGTCATCCTTGTCGCGGCCCTTATGGCAAACCTTCAGCTTTGGGGAAGGCTGACGCAAAACTGGTTTGGGCCAAATTTCTTTGCCCGCTTCAATGATTTGTCCGGCAGGCTCGTCGGCGGTTTTGTGTATTGGCTCCAGCCGCCGCAGATCATCGACAGTTTTGTCACAGGGGCATTTACGGGCTCTCAGCTGGTGCAGGCGCTCGTCTACATCTCGTTTATGGTTGCCGGCTCAATCATCTTCAGCATCTTTTGGGTCCAGACAGCAGGGATGGATGCAAGGTCACAGGCAGAGCACATGATGGCTTCTGGACTTCAGATCCCCGGTTTCCGGAAAGACGAGAGGGTCCTTGAAAGGCTGCTTAACCGGTATATATGGCCATTGACCGTCATGGGCGCAATCACTGTCGGGTTTCTTGCAGCCATTGCAGATATCACCGGAGCATTGTCCCGCGGGACTGGAATCCTTCTTGCCGTGATGATCATCTACCGCCTGTACGAAGATATCTCTAAACAGCACATGATGGATATGTATCCTGCCCTGAGAAAATTCATGGGTGGCGAATAATGGCGCAGAGCTTTCTTGATCCGGTGCTGAACCCCCTCCTGGGGCTTTCTCCCCTCATCATTGTCGCTGTAATGTCTTTTGTGATAACTGTCCTCATCACGATCATCTACAAGTTTACAACAAAACAAGACCTCATGAAGCAGCTTAAAGAGGAGATGAAAGAGCTGCAAAAAGAAATGAGGGGATTGAGGAACGATCCGACGAAGATGATGGAAGTCCAGCAGAGGTCGATGGCGACAAACATGAAGTACATGAGCCATTCGTTCCGGGCAACGTTCTTTACCCTTGTCCCTGCGATCCTCTTCTTTGGCTGGATGAATGCCCACCTTGATTTTGTGCCGATACAGCCGGGGGCTGAATTTCTGGCAGCTTCAACTCCCCAGGAAGGGGCGGTTGGGCTGATCATGCTAGAGGCTCCTGCAGGGATTTCACTGCTCAGCAAAAAAAACCTGACCCTTGAAAGCGATACCCTTGAGTGGAAGCTTAAAGGGAATGAGGGCAGCTATAACCTGTCTTTCATTGTCGAGAATAAGGACGGGAATGCAACCCAGCAAAGATCATACCAGCATCCAGTGATTATCAGCAAGGGGCAAAGGTATGCCGACCCCATCTCCAAGATAGATGATCCTGTCCTGAAGCTGACGGAGATAAAGTATGGCCGCTCCAAACTCCTCAACCTGTTCGGGTGGAAGATCGGCTGGCTGGGAACCTATATCATATTTTCCATCATATTCAGCAGCCTGCTAAGAAAGCTTTTTAAAGTGTACTGAAACCTCGAAGAACATGCAACCACGCTTACGCTCACGGACGTTCCGCAGGCTCAGAAAAAAAACTCCCGGCGGAAGGACGGTAACCCATTATACCAAGCGGAAGCCCAAGCAGGCACACTGCAGCAGCTGCGGCGGAAAACTGCATGGGATACCACGGCTTTTCCCTAA
>JACPII010000076.1 GCA_016188175.1 Candidatus Woesearchaeota archaeon
TAAAAATGTAACGAAGGAAAACGGGGAGAATAGGAAGGAGCAATCCTTCTTGTTCGACCTAAAGAATTCTCATGGAGGCATAGCACCCTAAGGTCAAAATTCAATTTAGTGACTATTATCGACGAGCTTTGCGGGGGGCCGCCCTCCGTCCGAAGGACCGGAACGCTGGATTCTCTCCGTTCCGAACGAACCGGAACATACGCTCACCCATCCAGGGACGCAGCTCCTCCTCGAAGCCAGTCGAGAATTTTGAAGCCTCCGAGACGGAGCGAGAAGGTTCCAGAAATAATACAGGGTTTCTCAGAACCTCCGAACGAAGTGAGCGAGGCACAAGAAATTCCGATGAATTTCCAGTGGTGCTATGCACATACGATTTTGCTGCAGGAGGCAATGTTAAGGGGTGCAGGATATGCTCCAAACGTCAAGAAGGAAAAACCGATGAAATAAAACTTAAGGGGTGCAGGATATGCTCCAAACGTCAAGAAGGAAAAACCGATGAAATAAAACCCCCCTCAAAAAAAGAAAAAGAAGGGGAAAAATCCCCTAAGAAACGTTTACGGTTGCAGACCGTTTGGTAAAGATATCAAATATTTTGTATGTTCCTGCTTTCCCAAAGGTGTATTCTGCCTGCTGCCCTTCACTGATGGAATCCTTCAAGGCTTCCCCATTGATGGTTACCTTGTGTTTTCCCTGGCTGACGACAAACGTTACCGTCTGGCCAGCATTGATGGACAAGGTGTCAGGGTCAAATCCCTTGTCGGAAATGCTTATCTCAACAGCTGCGGATGGTTCCACAGGCGCAGAAGGCTCTACTGCGGACGCAGGCTCTTGTGCCACAGCTTCCACGGGCGCCTCAACGGCTTTGGGCGGCTCCTGAACAGCTTGTGCCGGTGCTCCCTGCGTTGTTGCTTGCTGCGTGCATCCCATCGCAAAGACGGCGAGCAGCGCAATCATAAAAAATATTTTTCCTTTCATGTCATCACCTCATGTGTTTTAGGGCATAAAGGCATTAGGGCTTTTTATAGGTTGTGGAACAACAAGGGGATTGTTCACATTTGCCATCTGCCGGTTTTCCTGCAAGAGTAGGCTCATTTGAGTATTATGCAATCCATATTCCCCCGTGGCGAAATGATTATATATAAGGGCTGCCTCAAGGATTATTCTAAGCCGGAGGTGAGCAGTTATGGGCAGAATGGGTAATTTTTTCCAAAAGCGAAGCGAAACAATCTATGCTATATTTAGGATTCTCGTAGGCCTTTTATTTTTACAGCACGGGGTCCAAAAGCTATTTGGGGTGTTTGGTTTCCCTGCCCCCGCTCCCGTCTTCAGCCTCATGTGGTTTGCAGGCTATATCGAACTCCTTGGCGGACTTGCGATAACGATAGGATTTTTCACAAGGTATGCTGCATTGGCAGGTGCGCTGGAGATGCTTATAGCCTATTTTTACCAGCACCTGCCCAATGGATTTCTTCCCATCGTCAATCAGGGAGAACTTTCGCTCCTCTATTTCCTGTCCTTCCTTGTTTTATTGGTCAACGGCTGCGGCAGATGGGGCATTAAAAGTTTGTTTCCCGGGAGCAAAGGGAAGAAATAAGCTCTTGGATGGGAATTCTACCTGATAGTTTGATGAGTCCCCCGGATATTAAGCTAAGTTGCATATTGTAAGTTGCTATATGTGATTAATGGGATACTCAAATATAGGGGTATAACACCATGTAATTTAGGAGACTTAGCTTAGGTTATTTCACAAACAACGGGACCTTAGCGATATAGGGCGGCTGACATGGGGGGTATAGGCCATTATCGCAGTCGCTATATCCAAAAGGCATAACCGGGTGCATAACAATTAATATCTCTGGCTATACAATAATTTATAAACATTTAACCCACCCCGGAGTATATGGAATCAACAACTCTGTACACCATCGGAAGTGTGTTGGTTGTCAGCCTCGTTTCCTTGATCGGAATCGTAACCCTCGCGGTCAAAGGGCCTAGGTTAAAGAATTTCCTGGCTCTTATGGTAAGCTTTTCCGCAGGGGCATTGTTTGGGGATGCATTTATCCACCTGCTCCCTGAGGCTGTCGAATCACGGGGATTCTCCCTTGGAATCTCCCTTTCGGTTCTTCTGGGGGTAATCCTGTCATTTTCCATAGAAAAAGTCATCCACTGGAGGCATTGCCATCTGCCTATCACCAAAGCCCATGCCCATCCTCTCTCGCTGATGAGCCTTATCGGGGACGGGGTCCACAATTTTATTGACGGCCTTATCATCGGAGCAGGCTACCTTGCCAGCATCCCGACGGGTATTGCGACGACGGTTGCCGTCATCCTCCATGAGATACCCCAGGAGATCTCTGATATTGCAGTTCTTTTATATGGCGGCTTTTCAAGAAGCAAAGCATTGTTTGTCAATTTCCTTACCGCACTTACCTCGCTCGCCGGCGCTTTGGTCGCAATACTCATCGGCTCAAAAGTCGAGGCTGTATCCCTCTTCCTTGTCCCCTTCGCTGCCGGCGGCTTTATTTACATCGCCGGTTCAGATTTGATTCCCGAACTGCACAAGGATTTTAATGAAAAAAAGTCATTGGTCCAAATCTTAAGTTTTATATTCGGTGTTGGGATGATGGTATTGCTGCTTGCCGTTGAGATATAACTCCTGATAATAGTGTTCTATTTTATTGAACGATTTATAAAAATATATAGAAAGGTTTATAAATAGTAAACATTTTCTTTATGCCATGGAGCTGGACAAAGTGTTTACCAAGGCAAATGTGAGGATCCTCAACCTTCTTGCAGAGGAATCGCTCCACATACGGGAGATAGCCGATAAGCTTGGGCTATCGCCGGCAAAGGTCCACAGCATGATCCAGCTGTTTAAGGAATATAGCTTGGTCACGGAGCATGAAGTGAAAAACCGGAAGGTTATAACCCTAAATAGGGCAAATCCCGCAGTCTCGAGGATTCAGGGGCTCATGAGCGGAGAAGAGGAGCAAACGGAGATGATCCCCTTATTTGAGGCTGTCTCTCCATTGGATTTCCGCTATTACGGTAGAAATAAGGGCATAAAGGATGCGCTGGCCCCTTACCTCAGCGAAGACGGTTTTATCAGGTATCTCGCAAAGGTCGAAAGCGCCCTGACGGCGACCCTTTCCGAATATGGGCTGTGCAGCAAAAAAATTGCAAAAGAGGTCGCTGGCGCTTCACAAAAAGTGTCTGCCCAGGAAGTTTACCTCGAGGAAGACCGGATACACCATAATATCCGGGCATTGGCAAATGCCATAAGAAAAAAGGTTTCTGATGAGGCCAAGCCCTATGTCCACTTCACCTCGACATCACACGATATCATCTGCTCTGCAGACGCCGCAAGGTTCAAGGATGCATCCCTTGAGGTGCTGCTCCCTGCATTGGTCCGGCTTGAAAAAACCCTGATAGGGCTTGCACTGAGGGAAAAATCTACATTGCAGATTGGAAGGACCCATGGCCAGCACGCCGAGCCTATCACGTTCGGATTTGCAATCTCCCAATATGTTTCGAGGATTGGAGAAAGGTCCATCTTCCTGAAAAAAGCGGCAAACAATCTGCGCGGAAAGATGGCTGGGGCTGTCGGCTCTTATAATGCCTCATCCCTGTTCTTTTCCGACCCCGAAGAATTCGAGCGGAGAGTGCTGGAAAAAGTCGGCATTAAGCCGTCCCCGGTATCCACCCAGGTCGTTCAGGCGGAGTACATGACTGATTTTATCCATGCCATCGTCTCCTGCCTTGGCGTTTTGGCCAATCTTGCTGACGACATGAGGCATCTCCAGCGCAGCGAGATTGCCGAAGTCGGTGAATTTTTCGAGGCCAAACAGGTCGGAAGCTCGACGATGCCCCATAAGCGCAATCCCATCAATTTTGAGAATGTCAAATCGATGTGGAAGACCTTCATGCCGCGGATGATGACCCAATACATGGACCAGATTTGCGAGCATCAGCGCGATTTGACGAATAGCGCGTCATCACGGTTCCTGACGGAGATAATCGCTGGCTTGTATATCTCTATCGTCCGGCTGGATAAGACCATGGCAAAGCTTGTGGTCGACAAGGAGCACATGGATTGGAATTTTAGCTCAAGCAAGGAGAAGATTGCAGCAGAGCCAGCCTACCTTCTGCTTGCCGCTTCAGGCCATCCCGATGCCCATGAATACGTCCGTGAGCTGACCCTGAAGAGCGAAAAGACCTCAACCTCTTTCCCAAAATTACTGTTCGAAGATGAAACCCTAAAGCCTTATCTAAAGAAATTAACCCAGAAACAAAGGGACATTATCAGGAATCCCGCACAGTACACGGGCATTGCCTCAAAGAAAGTCGAAAAGATTTGCGGCTTTTGGAAAAAGGAGTTTGGATTCTAAGCCTTCCTCAACTCCTCGCTTCTCTGTTTTGCTCGGGCAACTGCCCTGTTGATTATATTTTCCACCCTGGCGTTTTCAATAACTTTCCTCCCTTCAACCGTCGTCCCTTTCGGGCTGCTGACCATCTCGATCAATTGCTCAGGGGTCATCCCCGCCTTTTCCAGAAGGACAGCTGTTCCCTTCGCCGTTTGCAATACCAGGTCCCGGCATATTTTTTCCGGCAATCCCTGTTTGATTCCTGCTCTGATAAAGCATCCATAAAGATAGGCGAAAAACGCAGGGCCCGAGCCGCTGACTGCGGTCACTGCATCCAAAAGTTCTTCGGGAACAGCATACGCTTTTCCGGCAGCGTTAAGAAGATTTTTTACAAACTTCCCTTCTTCACCATTTACTTTTTTTCCCAGCGAGAATCCAGCCGCCATCTCTCCGACAACACATGGCGTATTGGGCATCACCCTGATTATCTTTGCCCGGGGGAGCCCCTGCTCAAGCTTCTTTATTGACACTCCCGCTGCAATGGAGATGATGAGCTTCCCCTTGACATCTTTCCTGATTTCATCCATCACTGGTGGGATATCCTGAGGCTTGACACAGAGAAATATTGCATCTGTCTCTTTTGCCACCTTCCCATTATCAGTGGTTATCAGGACTCCAGCTTTTTCCCTGATTGCAGCCCCCTTCCTGAAATCTTTGTCAGAAGCGATGGCATTCCCCAATAATCCAGCCCCCTTAAATGCAACAGCAAGGGCTGTCGCCATATTCCCCGACCCGATGAACCCAATCCGCCGGTTATGCATAGAAGTATATCTCTTAGCCTGCTTTTTATATGTTTTGGGTAACTAGAAGGCGACAGTCGAAACACATAATAGATTCCGCCTTCTAGGTTGTAAAAGACAAACAAGTTTATGCAAAACATTTGTCTTTTACTAAACCGTAGCTTTTCTCACGGCTGTGCCCCCCTCATTAGGTCTTACGGGTATCGCTAACCAATTTTTTCCCAATAGGAAACTATTTATAGCAGTAATCTTCCCCCCAAACGGAAAAATGAGGCCATCAAAAAGCAAGCCCAAGCTGTTGGTATTTGACTTTGATAACACTATCGTCGATATTTCTCATCCATGCAGGTGTGCGACCAAAAAGACCGTCGAGTTCTTCCTGGGAAGGCTGTTGGGTGATGCCCCTTTTGCAAAGGTCAATGGGCACTGCATCCCTGATTTTTACGAACGTTCAGACCAGCTGCTCCAGGAGCAGGGCTCCTCATTCCGGAAAGACGCGATCATCAAGAAGTTTCAGGAATATTATGTCGGGAGAAATTATAACGGCTACATCCTCGACGAGCAATGCTTATTGAAAGAGGGTATCCTCAAGAAGCTGAAAAAGCATAAGCTTGTCATCATTTCAGACCGCCCAATCCGGGAAGCATTGTTTGTCCTCAAGCGCTTTAACATTGACAGCTTTTTTGATGAGGTTGTAGGGAACGAGATGCCTGGGGAAGGGCCTTCCAAGAAGGACAACCTGCTTAAGCTCCTGCAGAACTTCAAAGGCACCAAGAAGGAAACAGTCTACATTTCCGGGAACCCGGCCGGCATTTCACTTTCCCATGAGCTCCATCTCCCTTTTATCGGTATTGTGCCTCCTTCTTTCGACAGGCAGAGCTTCAAGGGCAGGATGGTTGACGAAGGGGCCAATCTTATTCTGGACCAGATCCAGGACATCCCTAAGATTTTTTGAATGCAACCATTCCATCCGGTCTTTGACCGTTGCCAAATGAAGTGAGCGCAACTAACGAATGTAACTTCGTGTTGCTCCTGTTGGGATTTTTATTGCACTGGGTTTTTACACAAACCTATTGTACAGCCATACCACTATCAATCCTGCAATAAAACCGTCGGCAAGCCCGTAAAAAAGCCCAACGATGGAGCCTGCCAGGCTGACGCTGTAGCCCGGATAGATAGAAGCAAGAAGCTCTCCGAACGTGTTTCCATATCCCTCGAAACCAGCCATAAAGAGGGTAGTAAAAAACACCGCCAAACCCCAAAAAATTCCCGTGGCAAGCCCTGCCGCTAACGGCCTCGCCTTTTTATCATTTTTTTCCACCTTGGATCACCTCTCAGCTTTGGACTGTTCATGCCTATAACGGAACCCTTCAAATGGGATGCTAAAGAGGGAAAAGACCTACCTTGCCCAAACAAGCAGGACACTTATCCCGACGATGATAAAATACAAAGGTTTGCTCCACTCCAAAACTTTTTTCCCATCAAAATTCCAAAACGGGATCATGTTGAACAGCGCAAGCCAGCTGTTTATCTGCATCCCATAGCTTGCGAATGCCCGGATTCCCGGATTGCTTTGGGTGAATGCCAAAATGCCAAAAAGGGCTGCAAGGAGGATGTTCGTCAGAGGCCCCGCTGCTGAAATCTTTCCGTTCCTTGCCCTTCCAACAGGGCCAGAAATCATGACTGCACCTGGAGCGGCAAAAAGGAACCCAAAGAAACTCATAAGGATCGCAAACAAGAGCATGCTGTCAAACGACCGGAACTCTGCAGAGCATCCAAATCGCTGTGCTACCAGCTTGTGGGCGATCTCGTGAAAGATAAACCCGATGCCGACGGTAAACCCTGAGACAGCAAAAAGGAACAGGAATGAAGGGGAGAACACGCCTCCGCTCAACAGGATCGCAAATGCAAAAGATATCGCAGCCCACGCCTTTGTCAGCGCTATTAATTCCTCCCGCGAAGTTGCGATGGGCCCCAGGGAGATGTTGTTCCGCTGATGGAAAATGCCTTCAGGATTGTCCGCCATGCTAAGAGGCCCTCCTCATCTTTGAAATAAGGCGCTCCAATGCATCGATCTTCATCAATAATTCCCGTTTTTCCCGTTCTGATTGCTGGATGTTCTTTGCGAAGTCCCCCAGCATAAAATCTTCTTTTTTTATCTGCCTGCCGATATCTAAAAATTTCTGGAGGTCGGCCCCCGATTGGGATATTTTACTGATAAGGCTCTGAAGCTGCTCCCTCATCTTCTGGTATTCTTCAGTATCATGGGAAAGCTGCTCCCTGTTTGTTGTAAGGTCTTTTGCAAGCTCCTCTTCAAATTGTTTGAGGATTTGCTCCTGAAGCTGGCTTTTCAGCAGCTTAAAATCGTAAAGCTCCTTTTTGAAGTCCTCCTTCGTTTCCTGCAGAAGCCCAACATCCGATTGCAGGATTCCAACAAATTCTTTCTGTTTTTCCTTAAGCTCAATTAGTGAAGAAGAGATGTCTCCCAATTGTTTTGCCATCCCATCGAAAGATGCCTTTTGAGAGCCCATTTGGAAGGTCAATGCATCGACCTGTTCTCCAACCTGAAGCAGGTTTTTGATTTTCTGGATCATAGGAAAAGTGTATCCCCCTTGTTTTATATAGTTTTCTTATAGTCAAATAATATCATCTGCAAAAAACACCTGCCCTTTTGAGCGGCGATTGTTCTCATATTTTTTCTATTGAATCTCCCCATCATCGGATAGGGGGTAACATTGGCGATGGGGAAGAGCAGAAGCCATGAGGGATTTGGATAGTATGCACCATAAATCCCGGGTTGTATTATTTTTTCCCACTGAGCTCTGCTAAGAAAGCCCCGTAAACAGATTCCCGGTCAAGAAAAGGGCCATCATAAACGCTCATTTGCCTTATTTCTCCGACAAGGAACCAGATATTATCACGGGGAACTCCCTGCCCAATTAACCTCTGAACGGCTAAATCCAGGGTTTTACCGCCGTCTAAGGTATCGTCAATAACCACAAATGGGCGTGAAGGGTCGTCAACCTTTGGAATCTCCTCCTTTTCAGATAGATGGTGGCTAGCCCCTTTGGGGGGCATATACTTAAAGCGATTGGCTGAGCTAAGGGGATAATCTATATCGGCAAGAACTTTTGCTGCGGCAGATTCAAATATTCCACTGCTTGAGGGTATTACCCAAAATGCAACATCCTTGGGTTGATGAAGCTTTCTAAATTCCTCAAACCCCTCAAGAAATTCTCTAGGGCGATTCATTTCAAAATAGAGTTTTAAGGGGATTTATAAATTGTTTCCTAATGCCAAATCCCCCGGAAAACTCGGAAATTAATCCAAGAGGTTATATAATTTATATAACAAATCTATGAATTTAGGCTATTTTTTGGCTGTTTCTGCAATTTTTTGTCGTTATCATTAAAATAACACCATTCTGGTCAATTAATTTAAGTATAAACGGAGAAGTTTAAAATCAAAAGAAGATGGTTGGATCAAACAACGGAAGTGGAAGGGAAAACATCATTGGAGATAGTAGTCCCCCTATTTATCCTGGGTTGCATCCTGTCAGTGGGGGCGGTAGGGCAAATGGTGATGGTACAAACATCGAAGAAAGAAAAAAGGAATTTTTCATACCAGCTTATGCCCATACCGAAGGGGGTGGTTATTTTGTTGAGGTTCCTGACACAGCCAATAGGCCCAATAATTACAGTGACCTGGTCCAGGATATCGGAGTCCTCGCAGCTGTTGAACCACCGCCGAATTTCAGTGTTGATGCCCTTGTAGCTGAATTGACCCGATTGCAGCCAGAGTCTGGAAAAAACCCTGCTCCCAAAGAAGTATATCGGGCCCTAGAGGGGTTTCTTTCCCAAATTTCCAGACTGCGACCAGATATCCATGAACAAGTCCTTGTCCAGGTTAACGCTTTTTACTCCCCCAATGTTCCGCCCAAACGGGATCCAGAAAATGACCTAACGGGATATACTCCAGTAAGCGATAAAAGACTAGGTCGCATTCCCGTTATTTTCCCCATGAGTGAGAACTGCAGTTAGAAATATTTACCAATCTATGTTTCTACACATCCACAAAGATCCGGTGTTTCTCTTTCCCTTCGAGCTCTTTGACAATTCTTTTAGCGATTGTCCTCTCAGGATCGGGCATCAATTTCACCCTCTTCTTGAGGTCGGCAAAGCTTTCAAAGGGCTTTTCATCGCGGGCTTCCAGGATCTCCCACATGTGCTTTTTTCCGAGGCCGGGGAGAAGCTCAAGCTGGTGCATCCTCGTCCCCAGGGGCTGCGCCTTGTTGAAAAAATCGATGAACTTTGATTCATTTTTCCCGATGATGTCCTTGATGATATATTCCAACTGGCTCTTTGCAGTCTCCGTAAGTTTCTGCATCGGAAGCTTGCCTGAAATATGATGGATCTTATCCCTCTTTCCTTCTCCGATATAAGCTTCTTCAGACGCAGTCAGAAAAACGCCCCTTTTGGGGACTAATTCAAGGAGGACAAAGTGGTTCTTCCCGATAGCCTGGGCTATTCCGGTCTTTAGGTGCAACGGCCGATTGTCCAAAGGATAGCCGTTCGGCAGGAAATCCAATATGATGACAGTTTCTTCTTTTCGGTCTTCCATAGTCCCCCAGCACCATCGTCTGCAAGGGCTATTTAAATACTTTTTGGAGAACCTGGGTGAAATAAGATATGGTTCCGAAATTTTTTTGGCTGATGACCTATCCAGAAGAAATCACCATCACGTTCAGGTATGATGTGAGAAATCCATAAGAATTTTGCAAAAGCCTTAAGGTCATTTCTTCCCGGAAGACTCCTCGACGGTGCTGCAGATCTTCTTCAGATTGTCGTTATTGATAGTGATAGGATACCCCTGCAGCACAATCTTTAACTCTTCAACCTTGGTTGGCATGAAATCCGCGATTTTGATGATGTGGGTGTCCTTCAGCCGGGGGATATTGAGAGCCTGAAGCTTCTTGACAAGATCTTTCCGATTTTCCGTTCCCACAAACTGATTAAGGTATTCCAGAGTCTTATTGCTCCTGAACCCAAGCTCTCCATCGCGCTTCTGGATAGACTCAAGGTCATCTTTGAGCTCCCCAATGCTGATGGGCTTTTCCGATAAAATTTTTACGCTGGTCATAGTTGCACTCCTTTTTCCCGATTATAGGCAGGAAGATTACTTTCCGTAAGTGGATATCTTGCCCATATTGGCGGACTTAAACAATGATCATCCGAATAGTAAAGTCCGCGGCTATAGTATGATGAAAATCGCTAAACCCCTAAATCTTTTTCATATGCAGCGGATGAGTTATGAGGAGTTTTTCCTTGCCGCCATCAAAAAAAGTTATCTCGTAGCAGCCTCCTCTTTTTCCCCGGACCGTCCCGCACTTTCCGTAAAACCTTCTCCACGGAGCTCCTCCGGGATGAGATGAATCAGTCAGCAGCATCACTTTGCAGCCTGGTGCAAAGTCCTGAAAGAACTTCCGGATGGAGACTTTTCCCTTTTCCCGGTAATATTTCAGAGAAATGTGCCTCGTCTTCCTTCGTTTCCCGCCCATCCTTTCCATATGATGCTCCGAAAACGAGGGCTATTTAAAAAGCTTTCTTTTGCTATCCCCATGTGCTATCCCAAAAGTATTTCCCTACGGTGAGTTTCTTCCATATATTTTGCTGTCCCCAACTGCCTTATCCCATCCATCCTCAGGACTGTCTACTGCGGAAAGAAAGGAAATTGACAACCTTAAGAAAACCCGTAGCCTTTCTTTGCATCGGCAATGCTCTTGAGATCGATATCCGCGATGAGAAGCTCTTCCTTGTTGTGTTCCAGCCTTTTCGTCCTTCCAAAAAAAGGGGCAGCAACCTGGGATTTTCCGAGGAGAATCTCTTTTGGGCTTTCGCCGGCCCCGTTCACAAAAACAACTCCAACACCATTCTCAAACGCCCTTGCAGGAACGAGGGCGTCAACCTCCTTTGCCGGCATCCCCTTTTTGACATATTGCCGATAGGTTGATGGATAATCTTCTGAGTAGCAGCTCCAATATGCCGGGCAGAAGATCACCTGCGCCCCCTGTTCAGCCAGCCTCATCGCTGCTTTGGGATACAACAGGTCACGGCAAACCATGATCCCCATCTTTCCCCAGGGCGTCGGAAACACAGGAAACTTATTTCCCGGCGTTTTCCAATTTCTTTCCTCTCCATTGAGAAAAACCTTGTCGTAAAAGCCCTCGATGTTTCCCTTATCATTAAGAAGATATGACCTATTAAAAAACTTTGAACCTGCTTTTTCGGCTGCCGACCCCATGACCGACCACACCGCGAATTTCCTGGAAAGATGGGAGAAGATATTTTTTGCATAGGCAACATCATTTTCCCGATAGGTTTTTTGGGTTATCCCCTTCTGAAAGAACTGCTCAGGGAAAACGATGATATCGGCCTTCTCCTTCTTAGCGAGAAAAAACCAGCGCTCTATGTTCAGAAGCTCGTGAGCCCCCTGCAATGCCTCCATTTGGGCACCTGCAACACGCAGGATCGTTTTTCGCATAGGTATCACTTCGCACAGGCCCTATTTAAGAATTTCGAAAAGAAGGCTGTTTCAGCCTGCCTATAAGCCTAATGTAGTTTCTAGATATAAAATGCAAAAGCCTGCACCCAGGCATCTACAAAAACCCGTTGAGGTAAGGAATTGTTCCTGCGGCAGCCTCAATCTGCTTTCTTGCCTCCAGCAAAAGCCTCGTGGAGTCCCATGTCCCTTCAAGGAATGCCCTTCGGGAGGAGTCTTTCATGGAGAACGATGCCTTATCTTCGGCATAGAGCAGCTCCTTTTTCCCAAGGTCAATGTCTATCTCATGCGATGGATTCTCCTCGATGAAATCCATCAGTTCGTCAATCTCTTCTTTGGGGAGAGTGATAGTGGGGACACCCATCATCGTACAGTTTCCTGCAAATATCTCCGCAAAACTCTCGCCGACAATCGCTTTAATGCCCCAGCGCATCAATGCCTGAGGGGCGTGCTCTCTTGATGAGCCGCATCCGAAGTTCTTGTTGACGACAAGGACCGAAGCCCCCTTGAACCTCTCGTCGTTGAAAGGATGGGATTTCCTGTTCCCCGACTCATCAAATCGCTCATCATAGAAAGGGTATTTTCCCATGCCCGCAAACGTTACTTCCTTCATGTATCGTGCAGGGATGACCCTGTCAGTATCGATATCGTTTCCCCGGATGACGATGCCGGTGCCTTTGATGTAGGTTATTTTGGGCATAGTGGGGTTATTGATGTTGATATAATTGAATGGCTTCTTCAATGTTATTCACCACTTTTAGTATGGTTTCACCTTCAGAAATGCAGCCAGGTAAAGAAGGCACGTAAACCATAAGTCCACCTTCCTCCCGGGGTTCCAATACAACAGCGACCTTCATACGATGAAGATTGATGGGCAACTATATAAAAATAGCGGGTTTTACACCTCATAAATTATTTGGTTCAAATCTTACTGCTAAACCAAGATTTAGATTAGATTATACTTTCTCACATCCACCACTTTCCCATTAATTGCAGCAGCGACCATCGATGGGCTTATCACAAGTGCATCTTCTATTTCCGTATTTGCAATAGATAATTATTTAAAGTCGTTTGTTCTTCCGCTAATGAATGGAGCATCGCCTTTCAGTTGTTGTTTCTAAGGAAGGGGATATTTATGTAGCTCGGGGAGTAGAAATCGAGCTAGCAAGCCAGGGGAACAGTGTAGAGGAGGCTTTGGACAACCTTAAAGATGCTTTTGGACTTTGGCTTAAGCATGCAGAGCCCGAAGAACTTGCCCCTATAAGTGGAAAACGGTCTCCCCTTGTTACCCAAGTTGTAGCCGCATGAAATTGCCCGTCCTTTCTGGGAAAGAGTTGGTAAAAATTCTTTGTAACGAATTTGGTTTTACCTTTCTTGACCAGACAGGAAGCCATGTTATTCTTTTTGGGGAACGAGATGGAATAAAGCGGAAACCAGTAGTGCCCCAGCATTCTGAACTGGCGAAAGGAACTTTGTTGAGCATATTAAAGCAGGCGGGAATTGACCGCAAATCACTTGAAGAAGTATTATAGGTAATTCTGTTGATTAGAGCATATTATTGTGAAAGCTATCTGATGATAAATCCTTAAAGTTATGTATTCCAATCGAGGGAATATATATAAGATGGCCTAAAGATGTTAACAGCCTCTGGCTTTCCTCACATCCACCACTTCCCCATTAATTGCAGCAGCAGCGACCATCGCCGGGCTCATCAAAAGGGTCCTTCCTTTTGGGCTTCCCTGCCTCCCGATAAAGTTTCTATTGGACGAAGAAGCGCATATTTCATCACCTTTAAGCTTGTCAGTGTTCATTCCCAAACACATCGAGCAGCCGGCTCCCCGCCATGCAAATCCGGCGGAGATGAATATCTTATCCAGCCCTTCTTTTTCAGCAGCTTTCTTGACCTGCTGGGAACCGGGAACAACAATCCCCCTGACATGGCTTGCGACCTTTTTCCCATCCACAATCCTGGCAGCCTCCCGAAGGTCAGAAATCCTTGAGTTTGTGCATGAGCCGAGGAATGCGACATCGATCTTTTTTCCCTCGATAGGTTCATTCTCCTTAAACCCCATATGCTCCAACGCCCTTTGGGCAGTCATCTGCTCATCTTTTGGAAAAGAGGAGATGGCGGGGATCTTTTCAGATATTCCGATTGCCTGCCCCGGATTTATTCCCCAGGTGACGGTCGGCTCTATCTTTGAAGCATCGAGATCAACGGCCTCATCGTATCGCGCATCGTTATCTGATGCAATCGATTTCCAATATTGCAAAGCTTTTTCAAAACTTCCATCCTCAAGTTTTGGAGCAAACTCCCTCCCTTTGATGTAGGCAAAAGTCTTTTCGTCAGGATTCACATATCCGCAGGTTGCGCCGCCTTCGATGCTCATGTTGCAGACAGTCATGCGCTCTTCCATAGACATAGAGGACATCGCGCTGCCGTTGTATTCGTAGGCAAAGCCAATCCCCCCATTGACACCAAGCCTTCGGATTATGGTGAGGATGACATCTTTGGCATAAACCCCTTTTCCCAGCGCCCCGTTGATGTTTATCCTTCTAACTTTTGGCTTTGAGATTGCAAGGCACTGGGTAGCTAATACATCCCTGACCTGCGACGTTCCAATGCCGAATGCGATGCTGCCAAATGCTCCATGGGTCGAGGTATGGGAATCACCGCAGGCGATCGTCATCCCTGGCTGGGTCAGCCCCAATTCAGGCCCGACAATATGGACAATCCCCTGCCTAAAGTTCTTGACATCAAAAAGATTGATTGAAAACTCCTTTGCGTTCTTCTCAAGCTCCTGCATCATCTTCTCAGCCAACGCGTCAGAAAAAGGCCTGGCTTGATTGTCCGTCGGGACGATATGGTCAACCGTCGCAAACGTCCTTTTCGGAAAAAGGACCCTAAGCCCCATCTCCCGCATCATCTGGAACGCTTGGGGAGAAGTAACTTCATGGATGAGATGGAGGCCGATAAAGAGCTGGGTCTGCCCTGTAGGCAATTCTCTGACGGTATGCAATTTCCAAACTTTATTGAAGAGGTTTTCGGCAGCCATAGTTTCCTGATAAACAGATTGAGAATGGAATATCAAGGATGGTATAAAAACCTATTCCTCATGCCCTTCGGGGTGTGTTGCGAGCGCAGTCAGCCCTGTCCTTGCGATTTCAACGATTCCGAAGCTCTTTGACTCGTTGAGGAACGCATCTATCTTTTTTGGCGCTGCAACCATTTCCCCGATGATAGACTGATCGTTTTCGTGGACCAATGCTGCGCCCTGGGCCTCAAGGAATTTTATCGCTTTCTTCTTTCCCGCCTCATCGGTAACCCTCAATTTGATAAGGCAAAGGTCCCTGATGATCGCTTCATGGCCAGGGATAGTGAACACCTTGAGGACATCGATAAGCTTGCTGAGCTGCTTCACCACCTGCTCATGGCGCTGGTCATCTCCTACAAAGGAAAGGGTAATCCGGGATACGTCATGTTTGGTTGTCGGGCTGACGGTCAAGGTCTCAATGTTGAAATGCCTCTTCATGAAAAGTGCAGAGATCCTTGTCAATACCCCGGGCTCATTATTCACTAAAATACCGACGATATGGCTTTTCACCGGGCTTGGGGCTGGAGCCGCGAAATCGGGATCAGGCATTTTTGACATCCTCCCATGATTGCGCAAAGACTGTTTTTCCGCCGATGATGTGCTTGAGCCC
The DNA here is from genome assembly GCA_016188175.1 of Candidatus Woesearchaeota archaeon. GTDB lineage: Archaea > Nanobdellota > Nanobdellia > Woesearchaeales > JACPBV01 > JACPII01. The sequence goes on from JACPII010000076.1 coordinate 15,425, forward strand.
TTTTCCCGGAGGCAGCATGGGGAGAATATTCTCGTCCCTTTCCACTTTGCAGTCGATGATGAACGTCTCGTCGCTCCCCTTTGCAAGCTTCAATGCCTCTTCAAACTCAGAAGGCCTCGTGACAGCCATCCCCGGAAGATGAAATGCATCGGCAAGCTTGACAAAATCCGGGCTGATGTCATAGAGAACTCCGGAGTACCTCTTTTTCTGGAATATCTCAAGCCACTGCCTCACCATCCCCAGCGTCCCGTTGTTCATGATCATAGGGGTGACCTTGATGTTGTATTCTTTAGCGGTAGCAAGCTCCTGGTTGGTCATCATGAAGCTTCCATCTCCATCAATATCATAAACCTCGTTATCGGGTTTAGCCATCTTGGCGCCAAGGGCGGCAGGAAGCCCATATCCCATCGTGCCAGCGCCTCCCGAGGTTATCCATGTCCGAGGTAGGGTCCTCGTCAGATAATGCTCTCCAAACATCTGGTGCTGGCCTACCCCCGTCGCAACAATGTCCTCCTGCTTGATGAATTTGTTGAAAAGCGTGAGCAGATTGGATTGAGTCATCCCTTTCACATCACGCCGCTCGGCGCTGTCCGTGAGCTCGCGGAGCTCGGAAAGCTTCTTTAGCCATGGGCTGTCTTTGTGCTTCGACTTCTTCGTTTGGGATAAAAATGCCTCTTTCAATGCAACGAAGATTTCTTTTGCATCACCGACAATCCCTATATCAGATTTCACATTTTTGTTGATCTCGCTTGCATCGATGTCGCAATGGATAACTTTTATCCCCCTGGCAAAGAGTTTGGTATCTCCGGTAACACGGTCAGAGAACCTGCACCCGATGACCAGCATGCAATCGCAGTTGATTGCGGCATAATTGGCGTGCTCCTCCCCGTGCATGCCCATGACTCCAAAGGAAAGCGGATGGGTTTCCGGCATGATGCCCTTCCCCATCGTCGTTGTATTGACAGGGATGCCTGAAGCATTGACAAAATCCACGAGCGCCGGCTGGCATCCCGAGATGATGCAGCCTCCACCGGCGATGATAAGCGGCCTCTCGGAGCTAAGCAAAAGTTCAGCTGCCTTTCTGATTTTGTCCCGGTCCGGTTTAGGAAGTTCCTTAAATCCGGGGATGATCACTTCATCGGGTATTGGATTTTTGCTTTTGACCTCCGCAACCTGGACATCTTTAGGCATGTCGATATATACCGGTCCAGGCCTTCCTTCAGTCGCGATCTTAAATGCCTTCATGAACGTTTCTCCGATCTTCTCAGGGTCGGTGATCTGGTAATTATGCTTGGTAACATGAAGGGTAAGCCCCCACATATCTGCCTCCTGGAATGCGTCTTTTCCGACAAGGAACGTAGCCACTTGGCCACCGATAGCGATCATCGGCGTGGAGTCCATCATCGCATCCATGATTCCCGTGATGAGGTTGGTGCCTCCTGGCCCGGATGTCGAGACAGCAACACCCGGCTTCCCGCACGCCCTTGCATAGCCAGCTGCCATGTGGGCTGCGCCCTGCTCGTGCCGGCAGACAACATTGAGGATCTTATCAGAATAATCATATAAAGTGTCATAAAACGGGATGATAGCACCTCCGTTAATCCCAAAAATGCTCTTCACGCCGTTCTTCAACAGCGCCTGGACCATCACTTCCGAGCCTTTCATGTGTAGTTCTGCCTCTTGTAGATATGCCGCAGTCCCAAGCGGCCTAGGAAAAGACCCTGACGGGGAAACTGCTCATCCGGGAAGCGCGTGCAGAAGCCCTCTTGAACTTTGAGCAATGATGCTTGGCGATATCCAAGTCGCTTATCCACATCGCATGGGGGCATTTCGTTGAGTGCAAATGCCTGCAGTTGATGCAGCTCCTTTCCCTTCCTTTTCCGCTGTTAAGTTTGGTTTCCATTTTTATGCTTTTTGGTTGTTTTTTGATTGAATGAGAATAAACAAGTTGAATGGGCGATGGCCTTACAGACCCCCTGAAGCGAGAGTCAAGGCTTAAGCGACCAGCACAATAACTACCAGAATAACGATATTGCACAACAACAAATTTCTGGCTGGCATATAAGAATATAAACATGATGAACTATTTAAATGTTTTGATTGGTTTTCAGAAAAACAGAAAGATTATAAAATAGGCACGAACTCCCGTTAAACATGGAAAAGAACAAGCTCTTTTATTATGGCGGCATAGTGCTGGTCGTTGCCCTTGTTTTCATAAAGGTTGCCCGCCGGCTCTTTCGTGACGAGGTACAAAGCCTCCCTATCCCGGGGTTTATCTTCTCTATAGTGATATCCTTTTTTGGCTTATATATTATCGTTGCAGTCCATCAGCAGTATGACTATTGGGTTGAAGACCCTAAATACCTTTTCTTCCAGAAGATCATGGGAAAGACGGGTGTAAAATTATTTTATTATCTTCTCGGAATTGCCCTTATCGTCGTCTCATTTAAGATTATTCTGGGGTAAACAAGTATTTGCCAAGTAGATTATCCTTCTCGGATGAGGTTCCCATATCTTTGTTTGATGGTTTGCTTCCTGTCGGCAAGGTAAGTGGTCTCAATAAATTCCTGGAAAAAGCCTTCACCATACGTCTTTGCAGCTGCGATTAGTGAGTCGAGATATACTCCATTTGGGTCTTGGTAACGCTCGACGTTTTCCCTGGCCGCAGCAAATGAAACTTTTTTCCCTTCAAAGCTAATATTCCTGCATTGGGGAAAAGTTGATACTTGCCTCGGAAGAATCCGAACAGGAGAAAAGCCAAAAGATGCTTCCTCAGTGATTAACTGCTCAAATTGGCTATCATCCAATGCGTAAATAATTCCATTAAAGGAGTAGCCGGCAGATTTAGTGATGGTGCAAATGGTACCCCTGTTCTTCGATGTCCCTGCCCTACCAGTTTTACCGCCACCAGGCAGAAGCTTAACGGCGCCAAAATGCCTTTGGAATCCAGTAACGGTTATTTTTCTGGACATTGGAGGGCTGTCCGCCCTGATAGCTTCCGCTAATGCATCTGAGTTCATATGCAGGCCATAGGCAATATAATGCCACATTTTCCGAAGAAATGGAGTTTAACTTAAAAAATTATGGGAGAGAAAAAGCTTTAGTAGATAAAAAAAGAAAGCCTCCGGTGATAGCTTACCCGGAAAATCCTGTTTATGCAACCTTTCGGACTCTGAACCTGTGTAACTCTAAAATTATGATTTTTCCCAAGATAGTAGTTTCATTCACCTTGCAGAAGAAATCTTCAACAATTCGGGAAACCTGGTGGGCATTAAACCGGTAGGGAAGCCTGATGATAACAAGACCGTGATGTGAAGCAGGAGGATATAACAAGATATTCCCAAACTCAAGGTCCCTTGTGAGAAGGACAGTTTTGTTATTCCTTGCATAGGAAGCGATAACCTTGTCCGAGCTTCCGCAAAGGCCAGCATCACGCACATGCTCTGCATGAAAGCTCAAACCCCTTAGTTTGATTGCCACAGAATAAGGTAGATTTTCGTCAACAAGGATTCTCATTTCAGGCAGGTATTATGTGGACCTCTTCCCCCCGGATGAACGAAGCGGCATATTTGACAGCAGCCAGAACCTGTTCTCGGGTTAAGCCAAACTCTTTTTCAATCTCCTCGTAGGCCATCCCGCTTTCAAGCATTCCTAGGACCTCATCTACGGTAATTCTCGTCCCTTCAATAATGGGCTTCCCATGCCTGATCTTATCATCAATTACGACCTTTGCCATAGGGTTAGTAACATTTTCTGTTATTTAAATCTACCTGTCCTTTTGTATACGATACAAGTATCAGGACAATAATCCTGTCGCCTACTACTTAGAAACGGACACTGTTTGGTCAATAACTATTGCCCTTTTCTACTTCATTGAGAACATGCTGAAAGCCTCCGGTGGGAGTCGCACCCACGACCTTCTGATACCCTGCATTACAGCATCGGCTGGCTACAAGTCAGACGCAATAGCTACTATGCTACGGAGGCGTAAAATAAAGAGGAATACCGCCTTATTTAAAGATTTGGGCGTTGATTAAAGTGTGCATTATCAGGACATATGTCGCCAGCCTTAACAGCTTCTCTTACCGTTATTCATTTCTCCACCAAAACTTATTTATACCCCCAAAACCAGAAGGCTGGTAGTATGAAGATCACCATCGACACAAAAGAAGACTCTCCGGAGGAGATCCAGAAAGCCATTCACCTGTTATCTTCTCTCCTTGAGCAGCGCTCGTATGGCCAAAGAAACATCTTCGACGGATCAGACCCGTCATTGCAGGTTGCCCAGCAGGCCTCCCAGGGAGGCGTATTTGGAAACATCTTCGGCGACCAGTATTCACAGGCCCCTTCAGTGGGTGCAGTTGTAGGCTCCCTTTCTGCCGGTGCGAAAACGCTCGGAAAATATACAAAGCCCCAAGAGATTCCGCAGATAATCCCTTATTGAGTCAGGATATCTCTGTTGTTATGCATCAAAAAATTAAGATATCTAGCGGTGGAATTCTTTCCCGCATTTAGAACATTTATCCCCGCCTTGTCCTTCAAAACCGCTCCCCCACCCCATTTCACGGGACCAACTTTCAATTTTTGCTTTACAAGGCTTGTGTGTCCCCTCAAATAAAAGGCTGCAATCAGGGCACCTTTTTGACAAAACATCTTCAGTGTCCTCAATGTTTGCTTCAACAACCCCACTGCACCCGGGGCACTTCACCTTGCCCATACTCCCGGTTGGTTTGGAACTCTTAGACATGGACATACCCTGCCATCTCATTTTCTATTGCAATGACACTATTTTCTCTGCAGAATGGATCGTTGCATTGTTGGAGGAATCAAGAAGTTCAACTTTGAAGTAGGCCTTCGTGTCAGCAGGAACATCGTTCAGCCGCTTTCCAAGCAGCTCATCGCTTATCTTCCATGCCTTTGTCTGCCCGACGGGGATTTTTGGGATGGCGAATTCAGCATCCTCTTTCGCCTTAATCGCCGCCTCGGTGCTGTCAACCCAGAAAAATAATTTTATGGATGGGGTAAACAGGCTCCTATCGTTGAAGATAGTAACCAGCACATAATCTATTTTGTGAGATGTGGTGTTTGCAGTCTCACCGATAGTGATAGTTTCAGATAGTTTCACTTCAGTGATAGTGATAGTTGCATTCCCTGACCCGGTTACCGGTGCAATGACCACGGGAGCAGGGGGAGGTGTGGGAGGAGTCGCATTTTTTGGCTCTTCCTTCTTTACTGCTTCTGTTTTCGCTTCAACTTTGGGCTTATCGGAAGTCACAGAAGGCTCAACCACTGCCTTGGTCTCATTTTTCTTCTTTCCCACGCCGTCGCAGTCGGAAAACGGGTTGAAAAAGACGAAATACAGAAGGATGATTATGATAAGGTAGTAGATTGCCCTCTCAACCCAGAGGTGCACCGAGCGCTTATTGATCCTGATGATGATGTCGTCATCGTCCATTGATTTCCCTCGGGAGCGCTTTTCTTCCTTTCCAACTCCAAAATCCCTGAAAAGCTCCTCTCCCTTTTCCATTACCGCATCTCTTGAGATGCTGCTATTTAAACTTTTCTGCATTCCAAAAAATGATCATGGTATTGGCGAAAGGGGAGAAAAGGGAAATGATGCCCGGCCTACCCTGTAAGTGCTTCAATTACAGCAGCATACACTTCGGGATACTTTTCCACATTCAGAAGTTCGATATGCAGGGGGCCAACCACGCTGGTGCAGGTCCCATTTATCTGGATATTTTTTCCAAAGGGAAGAACAGCATTTTGGGCAAGGACAATCCCATCTCCTGTTCCGTCCTCCATGGGGCACCCGGCCCCATAAATGTTCGTGACAGGAATCTCAGGGTTCTTCCCGGCATTCAGCTTCCGCATAAAGAGGCTTTCCACGTGCATATCCCTGCATTCAAGCCGCTCCCCTAAAAGAGGGCAATAGCTTGAAACGTCTCCCGTTATCCCCTTGTTCGGGCTCCCGATCAGGATGAGTTTTTCAACATCGCCGCCTCCAAATATCTGGAGGTACCTCCGGGCAACTAAACCGCCCATGCTGAACCCCGCAAGGGTGACTTTTGATGAGCCTGTTTTTTCTTTTGCGAGGCTGATAAGCTCTTTCATCCTGACCGCATAGGTGTCGATGTTCTCGCTTTTTGCCTGGACAACGACATAGTTTTCCGGCTCTTCAAAAATGTCAAAGTAATAGCTTGCACCAAACGTGACGGGTGCGTCTGCAAGGATCACTCCGCTCAGCCCAGTCCCCCTTTTGGTGAATGCCGAAATAGTTCCTGCATCCAGAAACCCATCTTTTTCCAATGCGCTTAGGAGTTTATTGAAACCTTCCAGGCTGAAATCAGCGGCAGTATCCCTGCTGATCGCATGGCCATGGATGAGAAGGACTGGCGATTTTTTTGTTTCACGGGAGCATGCAGGATACACGCAGCATGGTTTGCAGCCTCCAAAGACACAGCATTGGGGCGGAAGCTGGCTAAACAAGAGCGGGATGTCCACTTTTGAAAAAGGCGGTATCTCAGACCGGCGAATCCCCCCAACATCCCAGGATATTGTTTTGTTCAACGGCGGGCAGTAAGCCGGAATTTCCTGCTTCAGCATCTCCAGGACTTTGGGAGGAACGGGCTTATACCGGAAAAAATCCTCAGTTGAGATATTGGGGACATTCTCATAAATCTTGTGTGACAAGGAATCCCGAATTTCTTTGATAGAACCCGCAGGAGCCATAGCACCGCCCTCCGCATTTTCTTTCAGGCCATCGATGAGGTTGCTGACGGCAGCGTTCCGGAGGAGCTTTATTACTTCGCTTTCATTCCCTGCTGGGGTTGTGTTTATCCCCGAGGAGTTTTCATCGGTAGGCTCAAGTGCTTTTTTCGCCCCTGGCAAATAACTCGCAATCTGCTCGCAAATATCTGAAAATATTATTCCATCGCTGTCCCAGCGAAAAGGTGCCGAAATATTGCCGCAATGGCCGGCGCCGATACAGCCTTCCTTCCTGGAAATTTCCAGCGAGACTTTCTTTTCAACAAGCTCATTCCTGATATCGCCCTCCAATGAGGAAATAGATGAAGTAAGCTCTCTTTGGATATCATCGATAATCCTCAACTTCTCAGAAAACAGCCTTGTCTGGGAAACAAGCCCTGCCGCCAAACTTATGTTGTTCGCAAAAACTTGTGCCCGGCCAATAAGGGTTGAATTCAGGCTCGCGTTTGCTGCCCGGGAAAGCTGGGCAACCATCTCCTCAATTTTATCCGGTATCTCGTTGTTTTTGTTTATGTCTGAGGTGATGGAAGAGACTACACCGGCTATATCTCCCTTGAGGGAACCGAGTTTTTCCTGGACGCCGGGAAATGATTCCCGGACATCAGCCAAAGCAGAATCTTCCCACAATTCGTTGAGGCTTTCTAATTCCCCCGAAAGGGCTAATTTTTTGTTAGAATAGTGCTTGACAGGATCCCCATAATTTTCCACATCTATTGACTCGTTGAGTGTTTCCAGGAGGCGGGGGATATAAAGCAACGATGACTCAACATCTTCAAAGGATGAAACCAATCCATTGAGGCTGTCCTGTAATGCTGCAATCTCTGACGTTTCTTCAGGAGTTGGCTCAATATTCACCACAAGCAGGCTATTCCGTGTGCTTTCCGCCTCGCGCGTGTGGCAGAGCAATGAGCTCCTGCTGAGGCACGATATGCTGTACCGGTAAAGATCCTGCCCCCATCCCGTCCGCGATGCCTTCAGAAAAAATGATTTAACCGCTGGGATTCCTGGCCGGAGGGAAAAATCTTCCATCTCCATCGTGTAGTTCCTGCTGATATCCTCAAATGACCCCCTGCACGCAACCGAGCAGAACGGGTTTGCAAGCACGCTCGCCGTAAACGACACCTGCGCCTCATCACCATGCTGCAGGGAAAAAGTATCATTGGACGCCTCTAAGCTGACCACCGTATCCCGTCCGATAAGGATATTGAGATACAGGTACGCCTTTGTTCCGAAAACGGCAAACAGCAGCACAGCTAGGATGATAACAGCTATAAGGATGGCTTCTGTCCTGAATAAAAATTCTTTCAATCGCCTTCTCATGGCATGGGGAAAATGTTTCCTTGTTTTTAAAAGTAGGGATTTATGGGGGGAGATTAATATTGTCACTTACGGGTAACGAAAGGTTTAAAAACCATCCCCCATTGCTGTGTTGAATAATTATTTCATATTCTGGCAATTTCCGCTTCAACGCCCACATCCTTAAATATTGAAATCAATTTAGGCAGGTCTTTCTTTGACTTCAACTCCAATACCATTTTTCTGGCTTTCTTCAAAGCAATCTTA
>JACPII010000077.1 GCA_016188175.1 Candidatus Woesearchaeota archaeon
ACCTGAGCCTTTGGAGCTCGTATGGATGTATGTCGTCAAAAGCCTTATATAGGAGAAGGTGTATAAAAATGTAACGAAGGAAAACGGGGAGAATAGGAAGGAGCAATCCTTCTTGTTCGACCTAAAGAATTCTCATGGATGATAAGTGGCAACCTTTAGGAAGTTTTTTATATTTTAACTTAACACCTTGAGTTATGAAGCTTGTTTGTACTCGTTTTATCCCGGTGTCTGAGGAAATCGATGTTCCCTTCGGATTGGGGGTAGGTCCTGATGAGGTCCACCTTGAAAGTCTTCTTCGCAGCAGATTTAACGTGGAACTATATTCCGGTTCTTTCCATTACGAGGAACCCGCCACAGTGGCTGAAAAACTTTTAGGTATCAAAGAGATTGGGCTGGAGCCTGATGATACTCTCAATTCGCCACCCTTACTTAAAGGGCATTACCGGAGGAATGCCTATCTCAAGGATGGTGGGGGGGAGGTTCTCTTCCTAATCTGGAAACAAGAAGAATATCTTCCCCGAGAATTCAATGAGGGGAGGTCATTGGACGAAGCTGCTATCCGTGCAATGTATCGGATATTAGGCCCCCCAGAGATATCCCTGAATAAAAATGATGGACGCTTCAGTTGTATGCTCCACCTTAAAAGGTCAAGCGGAACAGAGGTTTCTTTAACTCTTTCACCAGAATTTGGCGAAATGGGTTATAGGGGGGCATTCTGTGGTGCACTTCCAAGGCAGGTTTTTGATGCCCAGCTTCCCGATGGAAGTCCTGTAAACCCACACCAAACGGAAATTGTCGAGAGATTTCCCTTTACCATGAAACAAGCAATTGACGAGATGGTATATAATTTGCTTCCTCCGGCGGTAACGCCACGGCCCAAATCCTAATCGCAACGTTTATAATCAGGGGCAAGTCTTTTTCTCGTATGGACAAATCACAGCCGATGGTCGGCGGCCAGGCGGTCATTGAAGGGGTGGTGATGCGCGGCGCGCTCCATGCGGTTACTGCCGTGCGGAAGGGAAAGAAAATTCTTTTTCGCCACGATTCTCTCAAGAAAAAGCGAACGTGGTGCAGATGGTTCTTTATCCGGGGTGTTGTCAACCTTTGGGAAATGCTTGTGCTCGGGATCAAAACGCTGCAATGGAGTGCAGCGCAAGCGGGAGATGAAGATGGGCAGATGTCCGACGGGATGCTTGCGGTGACGCTTATCATCTCTTTATTGCTTTCCCTTGGGCTTTTTTTGCTGCTCCCCTACCTTCTGACCTATTGGATGGGGATTAGGGAAAGCTCGGCCCCCGCGCTGTTTAATGTTGTCGATGGAATCGTAAAAATTGCTATTTTCGTTGCCTATGTTTGGCTAATCTCATTGGCCAGGGATATCCGGAGGGTTTTCCAGTATCACGGGGCGGAGCATAAATCGGTGCATTGCTTCGAGCAGAGGAAGCCGCTGGAAGTTTCTTATGCCAGGAAGTTTTCCACGCTGCATCCCCGCTGCGGGACGTCCTTCATCTTCCTCGTGATGATCATCGCAATATTCCTCTTTTCATTTATCCCGGCGATCGCTCAGGTGTTGTTTCCTGGAATCCTTAACGTCCATTGGCTTCTGCAAAGGTTGATCTATTTCCTGCTGCGGATCCTGATGCTGCCCGTCGTTGCAGGCTTTTCTTATGAGCTTTTGCGGCTGAGCGCCCGGAAGCAGCAGTCTTTGTTTTTCAGGGCGGTGAGCAAGCCTGGGCTTTGGCTGCAGCACATCACGACAAAAGAGCCTTCGGCAAAACAGCTTGAGGTTGCTCTTGCTGCGTTGAAAAAGGTTTTATCATTTGATAAAAAAACGGCCCACTAAGGGGCTTGCTCGAGGAATTATAGATAATGGCGGCATTTATGTTAAATGCAACTATTCCATCCGGTCTTTGACCGGTGGTTGGAGCAGTAGCCCCATCCAGAATGGTTGCATGCTTAGAAATCCGACCCGAGCGGCCGAAGGGAGCGAGCAATCCCCCCGTCTTTGACGGGGGGGTGGTCGGATTTCTTTTGAATTTGCCGCAATTATTTATAGGAAATAACTTAAATATTTATACCGTTATTTCCAATATAGCAAATCACATTTATAGGAAATAACCTTAATTTTCGTATGTTTTAAATTATTGTAAGGTTATTTCCTAATAAGCAAATCACTTTTCGCTGTAAACAAAGTTGCGATTATTAAAGTGATTTGCTATAGTTGTGTAGATATGTGGAGTTTTGATTAACCCTGCAACCTAAAATAAAATTCTTGACAAAGACGCCTAATCTGGGGATGTCTCCGGCAATATCTGGAAGATGTATCTCTTTAAGTTTCTGGTTAGCTTTCTTCTTGTCAACGGGGTATGGGTCCCTTACTACCTGGATTATGGCGGGTTTAGCTTTTTTCAGGTGATGGTGCTGGAGAGCGCATTCATGTTTTCCTCGATGGTATTGACCATCCCTGCCGGGGCGGTGGCTGATATTCTGGGGCGAAGGAAGGCGTTAGGGTTGTCCCTTGTATTTTTTATCCTGTCTGTCGGCGCATACTCGATGGCTCCGAGCTTTTTCCTTTTTATTATTGCGAATTTCCTTTGGGCGGTAGGGTTCAGCATGGAACAAAACGCAGAAGTGGCGATGGTCTATGACAGCGTCCGGTCAAGCGGAAGGGGGATGTCATCTAAATCTGCAATCAGCAAACTGAGGAGTTTTGAGTATGCGGGGTTCATGATCTCTGCACCGCTTGGCAGCATGCTCGCAGAGCGGCTTGGCTTAAGGGCGGTCATGCTGTTTACTGCAATACCCCTTGTTGTCTGCCTCATCGTTCCCTTCCTCCTGAAGGAACCGCCAAAAAAAAGAAAGCAAGGGATAGGCTATGCCGGGCAGGTGAAGGGTGCCCTGCGATACCTAAAAAATCATAAGGTACTAAAGATCTTAGCGCTCGACAGGGTTGTGCTTGATGCGTTGTTCTTCCTTATGTTCTGGATTTATCCTGTCATGCTCATGGGGAGGGGTTTGCCTTTGGCTTACCTGGGGTATATCTCAACCGGAATCGTTGCTGCACGGCTGCTGCTTCTCAACAGCTTCCCCCGGCTTGAGAAATTATTTTCAAAGAAAGGGTACCTCCTTTTTAGCGCCTTAATAGCGGGGGCCTCTTACCTGTTCCTGGGCATCAACTCTTCGCTGTGGCTGTCGGTAATGCTTCTTTTTGTGTTGTGCGGGTTTGGGCTGACCAGGTATGTCCTTTTCGACCATTATGTGAACAAGTTCATACCCACAGGCATCCGAGCTACTGTCCTTGGATCCATAAACATGTTTGAGTTCTTCCTCCTGGGAATCACGCTCCCTTTCATCGGAAAACTGGTTGAATGGAATCTGGAGATTACGCTTGTTATCATCGGAGTTGTCTGCATCGGCTTCTCACTTATTTCGAGAGTTAAGGAAGAGCACCTGATAGATTAGGATGGAGAGTCCATATTGAGACGGGCCAAAAACGAATAAGAGTAGTCATAACTAGGTAGTAAAAAAAGCTTAAATACTCCTTCTTCCAATTGATATATTGTCGTCGGAATTACTAAAATAGCAAAAAGTTTAAATAGAATCTTATCTTCAAGAAGAATAGAGGGTGAAAATGGAAAACCGACCAGAAATAAAAATTGAAATCTTAAGAGCTGAAGACATTAAAGAAGAGATTCGAACGGTCCACAATTTACCAGAATTTGGAATTGTTATCAAGAGCAGCACTAGAACTTCACCCAGTGCCGATACTTACGAGTTCATGCTTAGCCCCTTTTTAGAAAGGTTAAATAAGAGCATCACTTCATTTAGTCCACGATTGTTATCCCTTTTTAAGGGGTTAAAGTGAGCCGTTGTGGGTCAACTTCCTTATGTTGTATTCTTACCTTGTCCAAGCACTATTTCTGACACATTAGACAAAGAACAAACTCTTAATGCCTCAGCACAAACATTTGTTAAAGAACTTCACACTGAAAGGTTTGCTATTACCTCCTCGAAAAAGTTTAAAGCTATAGCTTCCCGTTCAATTCAAGATAGGCTCATTGAACTGATTAATAACGAATTTGAAAAAATGCTTTTAGAAACAGGTGATATAAAAAAAGCCATGTCTGCTGTTGAAGCCGCTGGACTGGTTCATTCAGTGTTCGAATGCTCAGACAAGCCAGAATTTAGCTTCAAAAACCTCCATATGTCCATTTTGGAACTCGCCAAGGATTTAGACGAAGATAAAAAAATTTCAAAGATAATAATAATCTGCAACTGCATTGAAAA
>JACPII010000071.1 GCA_016188175.1 Candidatus Woesearchaeota archaeon
ATTTTTTCCGCGGGAAGCTGCTCTTGGACAGTTGGCTCCCCAACGATTTCCTCCGTCGGCACCACAGGAGTTTCCTCTATCTCAACGTTGAGAAGGGGAACAATTTGTTCAGGTTCAGCAACAGGTGATGCCGGAGCTTCCGGCTGAGAGCACCCTGAAAAGATAAGAAGAAACAAGAAGACAGCAAAACACCTAATGCCGAAATAAGGCTTTTTAACCATAATATCACCCCTTTTGCATTATTGGGGAAGGCGCATATAAAAACCTTATTATCTTGGTTTAGTCAACTCAGTTGTGCTATGCAACAACAATGACACAGACGCACCGGGGGTTGCCCCATCGGTGGTGGTGCGTAGGGCATTTTGCATCAGCAAAATGGCCGTCTGCCGTCATTTTTGTAGTTGCCAAATGAATAGAATAATGCCGACACATGTAAAGTGACTTAACTTTATCGTGATTCTTCTTTCACAAAATCGATCAGCTCTTCCGCTTTCTCGACGTCCATAAATTCCTCAGCAGAAAGCGCAGGGATCCCCTTGGGCTTCTGTTTTTTGAATATTGCCAGATTGTCCGCCCCAACCATCCCAGCAATATCGGAAAGGTAGGGGGTGATGCTGTCGCCGATAACCGTCAGGATTATTTCCGTCTCCTTTTTTGCAATCACATCAAACGGGACTTTTTTCGTCTCCGACGCCTCAAAGCCAAGGAGGGTATATTTTTTCGCGACAGTCAACGGCTCGTCGTGCATCAGAACCGTTTGAGGGGAAACGGAAATGCTGCCGGCAGGCATGCTGTTGTTGAGGATGTTGAAATTTTCAAAAACAGACGTCCCAAAGAGCTCAGCAAGCCGAACAGCCTTGACGCGGGTAAGGTTTGCCTGGCCCGCCTCATAGCGCTGGACCATCCTTTTGGAAACTCCGAGTTTCACTCCAACTTCCCCCAGGGATTTCCCCTCCTGCTCCCGAAATTCTCTCAATTGGTCGCCCCTGAGCCTTGCGGTCAGCCCGGCATGGTCGCTTTTCAGGAATGGGAACTCCAGGTGAAGGGATTTTTCGAGGGTTTCAAGGTTTACCGCAAACAGGGAAAACCTCTGATAGATGACATCACTTACCAAAGGGGTGCCTGCCTTCACGGCGATAATCAAAGGGCTTGCACCGACATAAGTGGATATCCTCAGCATCTCAGCGGCAGCCTCCTGCTGGATCGAATTGGCATCCTCAAGGATCTTCAGGAGAAGCATCGTCGTCCCTTTTTTTGCCATGATATCAAAGCAGGCCCTAGTCAGGGTCTTCAGGAGATATCCTTCTTTCAGCAGCAGCAGGGAAGCCTGCTCCATGAGGTTCTGTTTCATATCTTTCATTGATGGCCATTAGTTAATAAACTTATTCACCAAATTTTTTTCCATTGTCGATGGGAAAACACAGGAAATAGTAAAATGAGCAGTACCTAATTTCCAAAATTATTTATACCAGCTGTCCCGTTGTCGTTGCAGGATGATCATCACCATAAGCGGCATCGCCGGAAGCGGAAAATCCACCGTCGCAGTGGAGCTTGCAAAAGCATTAGGCCTGAAGCATTATTCCATTGGCAGCTTGATGAGGGAGATGGCAAAGGAAAGGGGGATGAGCCTCCTTGAGCTGGGAAAGCTTGCGGAGAAAGACCCGGCGATTGATAAGGCATTGGATGAAAAGCAGATTGGCCTGGGAAAGAAAAAAGACGATTTTGTGATTGATTCAAGGCTCGGATTCCATTTCATCCCCCATTCATTTAAAGTTTTCCTGGAAGTGGCTTTGGATGAAGCAGCGAAAAGGATATTTAAGCAGGGAAGGCTGCACGAATCCTATAAAGATATTGATGAATCCCTGGAAAAAATAAGGGAACGGATTACCTCAGAAGACAAGAGGTACAGGCAGTATTACAGGATTGACTACCATGAAAAAGGGCAGTATGACCTCGTCATCGACACAACGGCACTCAAGGTGCCCCAGGTTGTTGAGAAGGTAATCAGGGGTATTCGCAAAACCCATAGTAACGTTTAAATAATATGGTTTTTTTCAGAAAGGTATGGGAATGAATTGGATATTGCCCGGACTGCTCCTGATCGTGCTTCTTGTTGTCGCTTCGTGCAGGAACGAAGCCAGATGCGAGGACATACAGGAGCAGGCGGACAGGGATGATTGTTTTCTTGAGCGTGCGCGGAATTCCCAGTCCATCGAGCCGTGCAATCTTATCGGTGGAGAATTAGTGAAAGAATCCTGCCTTGCTGAACAATGGGTCCTTGAAGGCAAAGGAGAAGGCTGCTCTTCTTTGAGGACGGCTGCAAGGGAATTTTGCATCGCAAAAATTGCGGTTGCCGAGGGAAATTTGAGCCGATGCAACCTGGTCAACAGCACTTATTGGTCAGATATCTGCAACAAGGGAGTTTCTCTCTCAAAAAACACGACCCAAGGGTGCATTAAGGTAGCCCACGAGAAAGAACGAGAGGACTGTTTCAGGAAGGTTGGCATCGCTACGAATGACTGGTATGCCTGCACTTATATCAAGAATGATTCCACCCATGATGTCTGCATAACTAAAATTGCACTTTCCACCGAAAATGAGTCTGTATGCGAAGAGACAAGAAATGTCGTCCTCGGAGATGCCTGCATCTACAAGATTGCAAAGGGGAAAAACGACGTCAGGATTTGTGACCTGATCTCTTTCTTTGAGATTAAGAAGGACTGCAGGAATAAGGTTGGCGCAGGGGACAACAAGAGTTTGCTGGACAATAGCACGGGCTCGCTATAACTGCAGCAACATAGGGATAATTGCAATACTATTGTCCCATTTCGCAAGTATGCGATACTCGAAATGCATTGGATGGGGCAGCGATACAAACCATCGCTGCGCCGCCTGATCAACGCAATCATCCATAGCAAGAATCAAATAGAGTTTTAT
The DNA here is from genome assembly GCA_016188175.1 of Candidatus Woesearchaeota archaeon. Taxonomy (GTDB): domain Archaea; phylum Nanobdellota; class Nanobdellia; order Woesearchaeales; family JACPBV01; genus JACPII01. The sequence continues at coordinate 2,938 of JACPII010000071.1, forward strand.
TGACCGAAAAGAGGTTGATGGCCAACGTCCTTATTTCTTTTTAGCCCAGGAATATTTTCTCATCCTTTTTGATTTGCCATAACCGCAGGAGGAACACGCATTCTGGTTAAGGTTGAAGGATCTCCGTCCGCACCGCCGGCAGTGGATGGCATTCTTTTTGCCGGACTTCCTGCCCATCGCTTTAGAGCCTTTCATGGTGGACCTTCTTTACCTCGTCAGCTGCAACGATCTACTCTGGCGAAATGACGGTGATGGTGTCGCCCCGCAGGAACACAGAACCCAATTTCCGCTTGACCTTTCCGTCCTCAAGCTCCTCAGCACTCTCAAGAACAACATTGATATGGATATCAAATGCTTTTAACTGGCCGACATACTGCTTGCCGTTCTTCAAATCGACAATAACCCGCTTATCTCTTGCTTTGTTAAGAGCATCAAGTGGTCTTGAAACTTCCATGGGAAACCCCCCTCCGTTTAACGGGGAAAGTGTACGAGGGTTGTTTATAAATGTTTCCATAAGGTTTATAAACAGGATAAAAATCCATCAAGATATGGTTGTCTTTCAAGGCCCGGGGCGGAGAACGCCTGCCGGCTCAAGGAAAAAAAGTTTGAGGGGAATCAGGCAGTTCGAGCTGGGCAGGGTCCCTGCATTTACCGGCATCGGCCCAAAGAGGCTTCGAAGGATCCGCCTCATGGGCGGTGATGAGAAGATCCGTTTGTTGAGTGTCGACGTCTGCAATCTTTTTGATCCAACAACAAAGGCATTCAAGAAAGGAAAGATCACCCAGGCAGTCGAAAATCCCGCTAACCGGCACTTTGTCCGGAGGAACATCCTGACCAAAGGCGCCATCATCCTCACAGATTCCGGGAAAGCAAGGATTACCTCCAAGCCCGGCCAGGACGGAACCATAAATGCGATCCTTATCGAAGGTTCGGCCTAAGAATTCTGAAGGTATTAACTGTTCTCCTTGATTTTCCGATAAGCTTCACGAAACGGCATTCCTTTTTTTACTAAGGCATAAGCTTTTTGGGTAGCGAACAGCTCGGACGTGCAGCTTTTTTCTAAATTTTTTTTGTTAATGATAAGAGCATTAATTACCCGTATCATCATCTTAAGGCATTCCTGGGTGGCAGCAAAAGATTTCATCACGGGCCCCTTGCTCAATTGGAAATCGCGATGGTAACCCGAGGGTAGGTTGGCCATAAGGATTTTAACCTGGGTTTCAAACCCCGCCACAACGCTGTATTTTCCCCTGATGAGCTCCAGGACATCAGGGTTTTTCTTCTGAGGCATGATGGATGATCCGGTAGCAAGCTCATCCGGCAATGAAAAAAAGCCAAACTCCGGCATCGTGAAGAGGAGCAGGTCTGATGCAAGCTTGTTAAGGTCCCCCATGATGAGGGAAAGCCCATGGAGGATGATCGACTCATATTTAAGCCTTGAATTTTGTGCAGAGATGGGGCTCATGAAATTTTCCCCAAACGCAAGCTCAGCCCGGGTTGTTTCTTTGTCAACCTCGAGTGGCAGCCCGTATCCAGCGCCCGTCCCTAAGGGATTCTTGTTGATGATTTTTTTTGAAAACTCCATGATTTGGACATCATCCTCCATCGCCTCGATAAAGGCAGTTGCCCAAAGTTTCACGGAAGAAGGCATTGCCTTGCGCATATGGGTATACCCCGGCATGATCGAGGACACCGAGGCAGTTTTCTTGAGCCCTTTTATCAAGGCAAGGATGGATTGGAGAGTTGCAAAAATTTGCTCACGCTCAAACAGGCGCAATGCAGCAAGCACCTGGTCATTCCGGCTCCTTGCGGTGTGGATTTTTTTCCCAAGGTCTCCCAGATATTTCGTGAGGTGGTTTTCGATTGCAGTATGGCAATCCTCATCTTCCTGTTTGACGGTAAATTTTCCCCTGCCCTCGAGGGCGATGATCTCGCTGAGCGCCTTTGCAAGGCTGCCAAATTCCTCGGATGAAAGGATGCCCATCTTCAACAGCATTTTTGCATGGGCGATGCTTGCCTTGCAATCGAACTTGACGAGCTTTTGGTCAAGAAGATAATCTTCACCGACGGTAAACTCCTCGATATCCTTTGCAAGGTTTCCCGAAGTTTGCCAAAGTTTTGCCATGGGGATAAAGCCCCTTCCGCAATATTTAAAGCTATTGACTGAAAAAAGAATCAATTGGATAAAGCAGTCTAATTTGGGACTATTCTCGAAGAAGAGCCTGGATAGGAACAACGGGGATATGATGCCTGGCCCCAAAGGCTTCAAGCTCCCCGAGAGAAGCGGACTGCCCATCTTCATTGAGGATTTCCACAATAAGGGCCGCAGGGTATAATCCGGCTCTTGTGCAAAGCTCGACCGCAGCTTCGGTATGCCCCTGCCTTCCCTTCAGCCCGTTTTCCGCTGCCCGCAGCGGGAACAGATGCCCCGGCCTTGCCAAATGTTCCGGTTTCGAGCTCGGGTCGATCAATGTTTTGACGGTCTGAAGCCGGTCATGGACGCTCACACCCGTCGTCGTATTCTGTTTTGCGTCGACGGAAACCGTAAAGGGGGTTCCGAACCTGTCGGTGCTGTCCTGGACCATCAGGGGAATTTTCAATTCCTCAAGGCGTTCTCCGGTCATCGCAATGCACATAATGCCGCGCGCTTCTTTGATCATAAAGTTAAGTTTTTCAGCCGTCGCTTTTCCTGCCGCAAGAACAAGATCGCCCTCGTTTTCCCTCTGCCTGTCGTCAATAAAAATAACAAAATTTCCTTTTTGAAGCTGTTCAATCCCTGTTGTAATCATAGAGGATGCCATGGGAAAACTTATTTGGCCTTTCTTCTTTTTGAAGAAACCTCCATTTCCGCTTTTATCAGGAGGTTTAATGCAAGGATGGTTACTGGATTTGAGACGCTCCTTTCAAAAAAAGACTCCACCAAAGCTTCCCGCGAAGGTTTGGGGAGTTGCGCTAATCGCGCGTACTCTCTGTTGACTTTCTTCATAATCACTGAGTACTTCAATCCCCCAAAGTCCGCTAGCCGGGCATAAGCGTCATAAGAATAACTGCACAAGGGACAACGACGCATGTGCTCGCTCATCTCAGTTGGGAAACTTGGATCATCAACCTTCAGGTTAACATCTCCGACCACTGCGCTTTCATCAGGGGAAATTTGGTAAACATCATTTCTTTCCCTTATTGCTTTGCCAGCCTTAGCCCTAAACTCCAGGTCGTGAAGGAGTAGAGAAACGGCCGCAACGTTTACGTGGCTTACATCTTCTAAACACGCATGGGCTTCCAGGTAAGGAAGAAAAACTTCAGGTGTTGATTTTTTGATTATTTGAGCCCTTTCTGCGGCAGCTCGTTGGTTGTTTCTGGCCGCTCTCAGCCCAAGAAAAGTATATTCTTTAAGATCCTTAAAATAATCCGATCCGGTGTATCTTTCCCTTACCATCCGGTTCCCGGGAGAGAAAAAAGCATTAAATAAAATACTATCCTGGCTCAGAGGCGCTCTTCCCGCCAGCCTTCTTTCCAACCCTCCCGGTTTGGGGAATTGGAGAATAGTACCCATAGAAAAAGAGAGTTATATCTTCTTTTTAAAGATACCCCTCGATCAATATATCCTTCCCGACCTTTTTGTAATCCAGGTTCTTGAGCTGGATAGACTTGTCCAGCTTGGTTATTCCTAAGTCTCCGACGGCTCCAAGGCCTTTCCCTATCATCCTCGGAGAGATAAAGAACAGGATCTTGTCGACGATGCCGGCCCGGATGGCTTCTGCGTTGAGCTCAGCGCCCCCCTCGATCATGATGGACGTGATGTCATGCCTCCCAAGCTCCCCCATCAGCTCTTTCAGGTCAACCATCCCCTTTTGTTGGGATACCGTTATAATCTTCACCCCTTTTTGCTGGAGGGTCTTAATTTTTTTCTTGTCCGCCTTTCCCGTCGTCACCACAATCAGCTTGGTAGGCTCATTTTTGACGATAAATGCTTTCTCGCTGATTTGAAGCGTCGAATCAAGGACAATTTTTACAGGGTTTCTTCCCCTCACCAGCCTCACCGTGAGCTCAGGATCATCTTTTTTTACCGTATTGATGCCGACCATAACCGCATCAATCTCCGAACGGAGCTGATGGACAATTTTTCGGGCAGCAGTTCCCGTAATGTACTTGCTGTCCCCCGTCCTTGTGGCAATCTTCCCGTCAAGCGACATTGCTGCCTTGACGATGACGAACGGCTTCTTCGCCTTTATCCATTTTATGAAATACTCATTGAGCTTGTCGCACTCATCCCCAAGGATCCCCATCCGGGTTTTGACCCCGCGAAGCTTGAGCTCTTCATATCCATTGACCAGAGGATTAGGGTCTTTTGAGCCGATGACAACTTCCCGGACTCCCGCTTGGATTATTTGCTCGGTGCATGGCGGCGTTCTCCCCCAATGAGAGCACGGCTCAAGGGTAGTATACAGGATGCTGTCTTTAGCCTTTTTTCCCGCTTCCCGGAGAGCGCCTACTTCAGCATGGGGCTCACCGGCCTTCTTGTGCCAGCCCTTCCCGACAATCCTGCCCCTTTTGACGATGATGCAGCCTACCATCGGGTTAGGTGAAGTTGTCCCTCTTCCTTTAAGTGCAAACTCCAATGCCATTTCCATATATTTTTTGTGCGGTATCATTGTTTTTTCTCCTAGGGATAAGTTAGGTTAATTAAGTACCCTACTTCGTGCGCAATGGTTTCATTTGTTTCATTTTTCAGCTGCAGAACAATAAGGACGGGTGTTAGGTTAAAAAGATTTGCTATTGCTGTTTCTCCGCCTGAGACATAGTTAAACACCCACCTTTTGTTGCTGTTTATTACAAATTTATCGAATGCCCCAGAAAACTGGGTTCCGTCAGTGTACCTTCTTGCCGAAACCTTGTAGTCAGTATAGACACCCGTGTTTCCTAATCCCCCTATTTCGCTTCGGTCTATTCCCAGTTGTATGGAATCGTCTCCGTAAGATTCCGTCGCGCCTAAGATGTGCATACTAACCACCCCACTCGTGGATGTTGCGTTTTCATTGTTTGAGCTGTCAATACAGCCAATGAAAAGGCTGTTCTGCCCTGGTGCAGTGAATTTATCCTGGGCCGTTAAGGTACAGGTGTGAGTGGTGTTATGGGCTGTGCCTGGCGTGCAGTTCCTTGAGGTTCCCAAAGTGGTATAGTTTTGGCTCGCAACCCCAATTCTGCATAATGCTCCCTCATTCGTCGTAAGGCTAAATGTGGGTGTGGTATCATATGTTTCATAAGGTGTGGAATTGTCCCCGGAGGGGGGATTGCAGGAGGTGCAGTTATATGAGATGATAGTTGGGGGGGTTGTGTCTCCCCCACCCCCTGCTGATTCTGGCCTTTGGTCGTTGTTGGATACCCAGCAATTGTCAAAATAGGCATATTGAGAGGCGCTTTCTGAATTTAGTTCAATATCCTGAAGGCCATTTTCAGAAGAAGCCAATCCCGTTGCGATGTATTGGCAGGATTGGTTTTCGTAACAAATGTAAGAGGCTATTCCTGTTCCTGAAGTATGGTTAAGGATGATTTCAAACCATTGCCCTTTCGGGGGAGCTCCTGCACTGCTTGCGAACCAGTCTCCCGCATCCTGATCATAATAGGAAACAGAGGTTATTCCGCCTAGTGCGTCATCATCTACGCCGTTGAAGAACTGCCCCCCGCTTACAGCACCAAAAACCGACCTGACATCAAGCTCATTTGGAAGGTACACCCAACACCCATACGAACCTTGAAATGATATGTTCGGCGTTGGATTTAATCGGATATATCCGGCAGAAGTTTTCATGCTTAAGCTATCTGTTAATGCCTTTTCGTTGCTGATAGTGAAAGTTCCAGATCCTGCACCCCATACATTTGTGTTAATGGAGATTACATCTGCATTGGTATGGGTTGTTCCGTTATATTGAACAAAACTTGCGTCTTCTATTCCTTGCGCTAAACGGTAGGTTCCATCATAATAATAGTCACCTCTAGCTTGAGAATAATTGGCAGCTGATACTGCAGATAGGGTGAGCAAGAAGGTTATAAAGATGGTTATCGTTTTCATTTTGCCACCTCCAGAGCCTGTAACTTCTCCAGGAAAAAGCTATCATCCCCCACTACCCAATCATCTCTTGAGTTTCTTACATAGCTTTCTACTCCATCTGAAGTTACCAAAAATTTAGTGCAACTCTCACCCGAGGTGCATTTGCCGTCACTGTTTCCGTCAAATTTGCTATCGCAAATGATGACATTGTCACTTTCCTGAGTGCACATTCCCCAGTCCGAAAATTCAATCTTGTGCTTTAAAGTAGTAAGTTCTCTGCTTATTTCAAATGAGTTTGGGGAACAATCTAAACTGCTTTTTTGGACTGTCCCGGTGGAAGTTATACACTTGTAGGTATGTGTTTTGGCTTCATTCTGACACGTTGTGTTTAATGGGGGGTCTTGGCAAACTCTCTCGGTGTAATCTCTCGTACAATTTCCATATAGTGGCTCCATAATGGAAGAGGTTATGTTTTTGCACCCAATAATCCTTTTCAGGTAGGTCGTATTCGATTGGGCAACAATTATGGTTGCAATTAAAACAAGCGCAACCATGCTGAGCAATGCCATAGTTTTGTTTTTCATTTCACATCACCTTTTGTTTTTAGATCACTGTAAATGTTTTGTTGAGGTATCCAAACAATGATCCATTTAAAGCGCTGGCATTGACCAGATACGTGCCGGCTGAATAGTTATGGTTAATGATAGTTGAGGTGTTCTCAAGGGCAGCCAACGAGAGGTCAGTCAACGCGGTATTGGAGATATTGTCCCCAAAGTTTATGGTCCAAGAAACATTGGTTAAGGGAATGTCCAAATAGTTTCTCAGGACGAATTCAAATGCCCTTTCCGTTGCAGAGGCATTTAAGACGGTTAGATTCATGACTTCGACGTCGGGTATGATTACATTTATCGAGGCTGAACCATTATTGCTTCCGTTGGTAGCAAACGCAGTTACCGTGTATTCCCCCGTTTGCGTGTAGTTAAAGTCGGCAACAATCGACCTATTTTCTCCTACGGTGAGATTAAACGAGGAGTTTCCATAAAAGGTAGTCGAGCCCGTATTCAATGACCAATTTGTGTTAATGATACTAGTCTGACCAGTATTTTTAACTATAAATCCGAATATTCGAAATGAGTTGCTTACATACAACTCGGTTAGGTTTTGAACATCAACATTTGACCCCTCCAAATCAAAAGTCCAGATATAATTGGCAGTATTCCTATTAGTGTCGGTTAAAGAGATTTTTCCGCTGTGGGAGCCGCTGTTTAGGGGGTTTGATGGGGTGTAGCTAGCGAGTGTTGCATTAATGGTGCTACCTACCGTAATATCTTCTCCGTCAAGGAATAAGGCTACAGCAGAAACATTTACCCCTGATGCCGTATCACGATATTCTACTTTTATAAGTGGAGTGGTGTTTTGGGAGTTTGTATTGTTTCCCGGGCTAATATTAAAGACCGATGGTGCTGTACTGTCAATCTTAAAGGCAAAATGACTCACATTATTTGCGAGAAGGCCTGCGTTATCTTTGGGTACAAGATGGAAATACCAAATACCATCAGGAAGACCGGTTTCATTGGTTGCGTTTGTTTGATTCGTTGCACCTGTTACTCCTTTGCCAGTATCAGTTAGATTAATTGAATTATTCGTAGAAAATAAGGATAAGCTATCTGGAGTGGTATTGGAAGTCTGGTCAAAGAGGTAATGGAACCCTAAAATACCAGAGTTATCCGCTGGTGAAGTCCAATTGAACACTGGGTTTTTGATTGCATACCAATTATTGCTTGATGGGTGAGTTGAAGAGGTTATTGTTCCATTTCCTGGCGCTGAGGTATCAATATAAACCGTAATCATATTTGAGAAGTTGCTCGATTGATTCACGGCATCGTATGCCCTTACCTTAAGAGTATGGGTGCCTGAGGCAAGAATTCCAGTTCGATAGCTTAAATTATTACCGATTAAGGTTTCACCCCCCGAATCAACAGAAACTGAGAAGTTCACTATCCCGCTTCCAGAATCTCCCGGGTCTTCCCACGTAATGAGGGTGGTATTTTGGTTTGTCCAGTTTTTCTCAGCTTCCCACGCTTTTATAATGGGCGTATTTGGTTGGATGGTATCAATAAAAAGACTTACGTTGGAGATATTTCCAATATTTCCAGGAACATCGATAGCTCTTACCGAAACATTATGAATGCCATCAGACAAGTTATTGAAGGTCATGCTAGTGTTTAAGCTATTCGTTTTCCAATCTTGGTTATCAAATCGGTAATCGTAACGGTCAATACCATTGGCATCGGTTACAATATTCCAAGAAACTGTTCCGGTAGTCTGGGTTGTCCATCCTGAAGGATTGGCAGAAAGCCCGGAAATTATTGCTGGAGGCGTACTATCATAAACAAACACCGTCCTTTCGTAAATATTATTGCTTTCGTTAGATTCTCCAATGCCATTATCTGCGTCTAACTTAATGGTGAAGTTTTGAGAGCCATAACCAGAAGTCAACGTAAAGGATGCTACCGTTGTTTCTGCCCTCGCAACCGAGATGGTGGTGTTCTGAAGGGATTGGCCGTTCCTTAATAATTCCACCTTAAAGTTGTTTGCATCTGATCCGCCCCAATTTTTGACAGTTGCGTTAATGGAAACTGATTGCTGGTCAGTGATATTCGAGGGAACAAATTGTAGACCCCCTGTATCCACCAGCAAGTCAGCAGAAGACCCGTAAACTGTAACAAGCCTTTCTGTTGAGCTCACTAAAGCGCTGGTGTCGGTTGCTGCAACGAGAAGTGTATAAGCTCCAGCAGAGGGTGATAATGAAGTATTTTCATAAAGCCCCGTTGAAGTATTATGAAGGAGGGTTGTGGTTGTGCCATTAAGGGTAACCTTAACATTGCTGATGTTAACATTATCGGTTGCATTAACCTTGACAGAGAATAAACTGCCTGCATATAAGATTTGAGGAAGCATTACCTTATTGATAGTTGGCAATCTTCCATCTTTCACGTTTATTTGCTTTGAAATTTCATTATTTGTTTCGTTCAATTCGGAAATGGAGTCCAAGGAATCAATTCTTCCAGTTAAGGTATGGTTGCTAAAGGTTGCATTCCACTGGAAACTCGTTGTGGTGTTGCTGTCGCCGGGAACAGAAATGGTTTTAGTGCCTTTTGAAGAATTATCAACAAGGAATTCTACACTAAAGTTGGTTGAAGCGTTAACCCCTCGGTTATAGATGTTAACACTCACATTGACCTGCTCACTCTCAAGAGGAGAAAGAGGAGAAATGTGCATATCGCCTGTGGCAAGCGATAAGTCAATTAAGCTGCCATAAACAGTTATAGTGCTTTGGACCGTCGTGGTAAGGCCATAAAGGTCAATAACTTTGATAGTTATAGGGTAGGTTCCAGGGCCAACCTGGCTCGAGAAGCCTTCCCATAATGCGCTGGAGATGTTAAAGTTGAATTGAAAGATGGTGCCGTTTACCCATGCCGTTACATTGCTGATATTGAGGTTATCGGATATATTTAATTTAATGATAAGGCTTCCTCTTTCGGTTACTATCCCCAAGACCGACGGAGGGGTCAAATCCTGGACAGATATGTTTTTGCTGGCCTCATTGTTGGATTCATTATCTTCCGAAATAACACTTCCTGAATCTGCAACAATGGTAAAAATATGATTTCCTGCCATTGCAGTCCAATTAAACTGGGTAAGATTGCTGCTTAATTCCTGAACAGAAAGAGCATTGGTTGCATTCACCAATCCATCTACCTTGAGCTGGACAGAAAAGGTTGAGGCATTTGCATTGCCAAAGTTAAGGATGGTGGCGTTTATAAAAACCGAATCGTTTTCATTGGGGTTTAAGGGGGAAAAGCTGATATCTGAAGTAGTAAGGGTAAGTTCTTCATTGGGTGGAGAGGATTGATTGCCTGATTGAACTCCAACTCCAGAACCTCCAGATTGGGTAGTGGAAATGTTAGAGCTTGTTGTGGAAAGGTTGGCGGAATCATACGCAGTAATATTAAGTGGGTAATTTCCTGGGGAAGGGGGAGTCAATATCGAACCAGTAAATTGTCCTGTGGAGCCATCATAAGTTAAATTGGCCTCTTTGTCCAAAAGGCTTGCAACAACCCTTGTGACGTTGCCATTGTCTGTGGCTATAACAGTAATGTTAATGTTGCTGTTTCTTGGAGCTGGGTTAGGCACTGCGGAAATATTGTTAATGGTTGGGGGTTCTGTATCATAAGCAAGGTATTGGATGTCTATGAGGGAGACTTCAAGAACCCCTGGTGCATCGGAAGAGAAAATAAAAGAAACATTGCAAGAATCATTTACGAAGTTGCAATTTGCCAAACTATTGTTTATTTCATCCGAAAAACCTTCTACGGTAATGGGGCCATCAAATAAGCCAGAATAATTCCAAAACTCAGTTCCATTTACAAAAAAGGCTGGATTACGAGGCCGGGAAATAAAGAAGGTTCCGTTAACGCCATTGGCACAAGCGCTGTTGTTGTCGCAGGCGAAGGATGTCCAATTGTAGCTAACTCCTGTAAGGTTCGTGGTATTGTACCTGCAGGAAACCTGCCCAGGAGCTTGGAAATTGCTCTTACAGTATTCTGTCTGAACACATTGGGAGCCAGTTCTCCCCGATGGATCACAGATAAGAAGCCTAATCGTATCACTGGTATCAGTATCTTGGATTGAGGCAGAGAAATTTACAGGTGATCCTTTTTTGGTGGTATTTGTTTCATTAGAATCGTCGAAAGTTTGAAGGGAAAAGGTGGGGAGAATGTTATAAACTATGTTTATGTTGGAATATTCCAACTTGCCGGATTTTGCAGAAGTGAAGTTTACTTCGCAAATACAATAGTCCTCGCTAGGGCTGGAACAGGTTGACAAACAATTTTGTAATGCAGTGACATTAAGGCTTACACTGGCCATGGTTCCATTGAACAGAGATAAGTTTGCATAGTCTAAAGCCCCATCATTATTCGTATCAACAGTAAGGTTTTCTGGATAACGGGGAAACTCAAATTGGCAGGCGGAAAGGCCTCCATCGTATACTCCCGCGTACAGGTAGTCAAAATTAAACTTATCTCTTACGTACGATCCCCTAAGAAAATATTGGGAATTTCCAGCACTGCAAACAATACTGGGGAGGGTGTAATTTCGAATATTGGTGCCATCACCGGTAAATTTCGCCAATGTCGGCTGTTGATAAACACCCACAAGAAAATTGTTGCCGTCAAATTCTAATGAAGATGGTCTAAAGTTAAGCTTTATATTTGAAATCAAATTCCCGGAAGCATTATATTTTAAAATGCTTTCGTTCTCAAAAGCGATAAGGTATACAAATTCGTCACCCCTCATGGCTAATCCAGTCATTTGAGTGTCATTGCCCCCAACATCAGCATTGGGAACATCAAAAATATTGGTGCAAGTGTAGTTAAGGCATTCAGACCAGGAACTACCGCACGTCGCATTGGAATCCAGGCAATTTAGGGTCCCGGTGCATTTGTGTACATTTCGGTATTTAACATTGCCTGGGGGGTCGGTAAGTGTCCATAAATTGTTGTCATCGGTAACAGCAAGGCCCTGGACGTTCTGGTCAACAACATCTCCTTGTAAAGAAGTTATGCAAACTCTATTACCAAAATTTGTTTGGTTATTCAAATTGAGGTTGTCTCCGCCTCCATGCTGACTTAAAAACCTGCTGCTGCCGTTATTAGCTCTAGAGAGGCCATAGTGACCAAAGGGGACAGGTTGGATTGGCCTAAAATCGGATTCGAAGCCACGAAGTGTCAAGGTAGCAGAAGAGATGGTGGCATTTTTATGGAGTTTTAAATACCGCGAAATATTCTGATATTCAACAAAAGTTAAATTTTCTATCATTTTACTGTTATTAAACTCAGCTAAAGTGCTGTTTAACCCCCATTTTATATTAAGGCCATTACTCTCATAGAAACCATCTGTAAGTTCGATGAAAAAACTTCCATTGTCATGATTAATTGGGTTTAGGTCTCCAACAAATTTCCCCTTGCCATTTAAAACGATATGGGGCATGCCTTCCTGCTTTATCTTTGCCACATCATTTCTTAGGGTAACGCTATCCTTTTCCAAATAAGGAAGGGAAAAGCTTTCAATCGTAAAGGTTCTTTTGTTATACAGGGAAGAGCTTACCCTATTTTTACAATTTTCAAAATCACTCTTTTGCCTTTTTTCAAAGCATTTTTTTCTTAATTCCTCCTGAAATTCATCATTCACCCATCCCTTAAGTCTTAACTTTCCAGACCCTTTTTGGATATGGTAAAGCGTAGCATTATTTTGACAATCTTTCTGTTTCTGCCCGTTAAGAGGAACACAATTTCTTAATATATCCCTAACAAATTCATCATTCCATCCCCAGTCAACCCGATAATGGGTATCATTAACATAAACAAAGCTAAAATCCAAATACTCATCTAGATAATCTTTCTTGATTATGCTCCAAGCCGTATCTCTACTTATAAAATAGTAGTTTCCTTTTGTTGCTTCTGCCTGAGATAGGTCAAGACTTAAAGGACCACCTTCGGTTATTTCAACTTCCGATGTATTAAAGCTGGGCAAAAGGCTCAGTGTTTGCTGATTTCCTACCGTTTCTTGGCCTGCAAAGGTTACATTAAGCAGGTAATTCCCGGGGATTGATTGAGAAGTATTCCAATTAAAGACAACAAGACCGGTGATATCTGTCCCTGCGATACCTATCAGTTCATTGCCAGCAAATACATCGACTTTTTGGTAGGGAACTGGGCTTTGGTTCTCGTAAACAAGCTTTGCCTTTATGGTAACAATAGCTCCCCTAACTGCCGATATGGCATTTATCAGCAGGTCTCTCACTGTAGTGGCTAAATGAGTTGATTCTTGCTTGAAGACTGCAGGTAAAGTTGCCCAAGCAGAGTTATGGACAACAGCATATGGTTGTTCAGGGTCAACACTTACGTTATAATAGATAATCTGTGCGCTCAATTCATTATTTCCGGTAGCTCCCAAATAAGACTCATAAAGGAAAAAATCCTGATTCCATAACCTTTGAGGTGTTGCTTGGAGCCCTAAAAAATTGCAACAGAGCTCATTGCCGTAGCAGATAGTTTGGGTTGTTTGGTTCTCGAGACTCCTAACTTGCCATCGTGTGCAAAGATAGTTTTCATCAGGCGAAAAATTAAAATGTGTCCCTGTTATGGAAAAATCAATAACTCCCAGTTTAGCCTCAATGCCATCATTATTTGGGTCAAACCAATCATTGTCTCCATATTTGAGAGCAATAGAAATTGCCAATTGACTTTCCACATTAATTGTTATACTATCATGATTAAGGGCAAGAACTAATCCTAAGCTGACTGATAATAATCCGAGCAGGATGGCAAATTTCGGCTTCATCACGGCGAATACCCCTTGACGTTTATTGCTGCATAGGTCACATTACTGGTTCTTGGAATTGCTACATATTCTGTTTTATTTCCGCCAATGGAGAAGGTAACATTTTTCCTTAGCAACCCATCGGCAAGTTTGTTAACAAGAACATTGCTTTTTCCTACAACGATAATGTTTAGGGAGGATGTGCCAACCCGGCTCGTGGAGTCGTTTGCATTTAAGGTAATGAGATGGGTTCCCATCGATAGATTGGTGAGATTGAGAAATGGGCCCGTTCCCAAGAACCCATTTTTGCTCGATGTCCAGTTGAGGGAATTGCCTGAAAGGGTTCCATCTTCATAATCTGCTGCTGTTCCATTAAAAATAATGCTGTCGATCTGAGCAAAGATACTTCCAGCGGCAGGGGAATAAATCGTTGGCACAGGAGGAGCAGGATTTATAGTAGCGTTAACGGAAGCTGCCGAGCTATAATTATCAAGGTCAGTCACATTAAAGTAAAACGTATGGTTGCCAATCGAGAAGTTATATCTGGTGAATAAAGTTCCATTCCCAAATATTCCATCAATGCTAGATTTCCATATAAGTGAAGCATTTGTTAAAGTGCCATCTTCAAAGTCGCTATAGGAGGACCAAAAGGTAATGTTGTCTCCATGAGTAAACTGCTGCGTATTTCTTGGAGAAATAATGGAAGCAACTGGATATTGTGGTGGTTTAACCTCGGCTGAAATAGAAGCAGAAACAGTATTAGCGTGGGAATCAGTTACTGTGGCTGTTACGGTATGGGTGCCAACACTCAGATTGGCATTTAGGGAACCACCCGTTCC
>JACPII010000072.1 GCA_016188175.1 Candidatus Woesearchaeota archaeon
ATGCAATTTTTGGTACAAGAAATGCAAGGCATTTCTTTGTAAGCAAATCACTTTTCGCTGTAAACAAAGTTGCGATTATTAAAGTGATTTGCTATAATTGTAAATAATTTGATTGAAATGAACGGGGATGCCAGGATTGCGATACGGGAAGTATGGTGCTGAGGAAATCAATCTACGGGACCTTTTTGGGCTGCAGCAGTTATCCGAAGTGCAAGAATATTGAGAAATTGGAGAATAAGTAAAGGTTCCAGTTATCTACTCCTGAGTGGTCAAGAAGGATAGTTTTATAAACGAATTCCTACTTTCTTGAACCGATGGCCAAAACAAATAAAAAAAGAATTTCACCAAAAACAAACGCGCCAAAACCACTCCCCATTGAAGGATTATTGGGGGATATGGTTCCTCCACTTGACCATTTTTTGGATTCAAAATTGTCGGAGAGTGAACTCAGAATTTCCAGTCGGTTACAAGAATTTCATTCCTTTTTAAGAGGTTCCCGAACAAGCCCAAAAGAATATCTCATGGGGGGGTTCGAAGCAGATAATAAGGTTTTTGATGTGTATCTCAAAATTCCCGGACCGAGCAATTCTATTAGCATTAATGTTTATAAACATCGCAAGGGAGATGGTTATGGGCCGCGAGTATTTACCCTGACGCACGAAAATGGGGGTTCCACTAAATTGAAAGAAGGCAGGGACGGGCAAGCTTATGGGTTGGACCGGGTTTTTTCAACAACAGAACGGAAAACGAAGGGTGTTTCTCTCTATGAATGCCTGCAGGATGTCTGCCTCCTCGGCGGTGAGCCTAAAGTAGTTTATAACTTTATGGTTGAACTTCCAGGAATAGTAGATCATTATATTAGAAAAGTTACCCTTGCACTAGATGGTTTAACAAATCAAGCAAAGGGAATTAAAGGGAATTAAATGGCATACAGGGCCCGGCATATAGCCTCAGACAATCTTGGCTTCCTTGGTTAAAAAAACCCCACCCCGTCTCCGAAATAAACCATGCCTGGAGGTTATCTGCCCTCTAACATCCATCTGGCGGCTGGGACAACGCCGATTTTCCTTCCCCGGCGAACTAATTCTTCTGTCTGTTCAAAAGTGATGATGCGCCCCGTTTTGAGCTTAAAAAAATCCATCGCATCCAAAAGGCCTGCAATTTCCCGCTCACGATTATCATTTTCCAAAGCATAGCAGGCTTGGATTGCTTCAGTAATTTTTGTCCCTTCCTTTACGGCAAAATCACATTCTCCCTTGTCCGCAAAGTAAAAAACCTCTTTTCCCCTCCGGCGCAATTCCAAAAAGACTGCATTTTCAAGGTTTCTCCCTTTATTAGGCGTGAAGTTCAGGCCGCATACATGATGAAAGGCGTTGTCGATAAGGAATATTTTCCGGGGGGATCCCAGTTGCCGCTTAACAGAATGGGAAAATTTTAGGAGTTCAAAAAATAAAAATGCGTTCTGCAGGTAAGAGATGTATTCCTTTACGGTTATTGCATTGGCAAGGCCAAGGGAATTCTTAAGGGAGTTATAGGTAAACAAAGATGCGGAGTTTGTTGTCAGAAAATTGACAAGTTCCCTGAGTATTTTTTCATTTCTTATCGAATATCGGGTGATGATATCCCTGTAAAGGATATTTTCATAAATGGTCTTAACATATTCCTTATCCCTGTTTTGAAGGTATTCGGGAAGGCCGCCTTGAGCAAGGTATTCCTGAAAGAGTGTCAGGAGGCGAACTTTAGTTTCGGTGACGTGAAAGGCATCTTTACGAAGTGCAACATTCTTGAAGGCGAGAAACTCTGCGAATGAGAAAGGATACACGCTAAACGCCTTATATCTCCCCGTAAGCCTTGTTCCAAGCTCCGTGCTCAGCAAAGCTGCATTTGATCCCGTGATGAGGATTTTTTTTCCTTCCTCGTGCAGCCTCCGCACGAAGGTTTCAAACTTTTCGATATTTTGGATCTCGTCGAAAAAATATGTGCGGGATGGCCCATAGGCCCCAATAAGCGCCTCATTGAGCCTCTCAAACTCTTCTGCACGAAAATCCAGGAGGCGCTCATCCTCAAAGTTAACATAGCACCAACCGGTCTTTTTCTGCATTATTTGCTTGAGAAGGGTGGATTTCCCGCATCGCCGCACACCCGTAAGGATAAGGATGCGCTTGTCATCAAACCACGTAAGAATATCATCCGTAATCTCTCTCGGGACTGTTCCCGGGGGCAGGGAAAGGCCAGCTTTCTGCCTCAAAACTACCTGGCGGAGGGTTTCCTGAGGAATCATACTAACTAGTAATTAGTACTTATATTTAAATGTTCTCATTGTTGATGAGTACTCTACTCAGGGGGCCTCAAGGGAGATTATAGGGATTAGATGATCTATATTTATTTTCCTAGCCACCATTGCCTATCATCCACATTCCCCCCTTCATTGCTTGTTGCCAACAAATTCCACCCCCTCTCCGAAATAAACCCCCTTATGCAGTTTCACCGGCCTCCAATCGTCTATGACTAATTCTGCGTTCAGCCAGCCAGCCAATTCCTTAGGATTTCCGATCGTGGCAGAGAGCGCAATCAACTGGACCTGCTTCAGGATCTTTTTGAGAAGGGTTATCATCACTTCGAGGGTCGGACCCCGCCCAGGGTCATTGAGGAGGTGGATTTCATCAACGACGAGGCACCTGACATCATGGATCCATGACACTTTGTGCCGTATCAGGCTGTCCAATTTTTCAACGGTCAGGATGACCAGGTCATATTTGTTAAGGTACTCAGAGCTGGAATCCAAATCCCCCGTGCTAATCCCAACGGAATATTTGGTTGATTGAAAAAGTTCCTGGAACTCCTTATACTTTTCACTTGCCAGCGCTTTGAGCGGAACCAGGTAGATCGCCTTCGCCCCCTTATTGTCGGACAGGCACTTTGCAATTCCCAGAGTCGCCATGGCAGTCTTCCCGCTTCCCGTAGGCGTGCAAGCAAGGATGTTTTTTCCCTCGAGAATCCCCTGCTCAACCGCTTTGACTTGGGGCGGATTCAACGTGGTTATCCCTTTCTTCTGGAAATGATCGATAACAAAAGGGGGGCAGCCTTGGGAAAGAAGTTTGCTGGTCTCCATATAAATCCACTTGTGTCAGTGTGTAGTATCTATTAATTTTATCGGGCCAACCTCATTATAAGGTAATGGTATGTGCATTCGGTGGGAAGTCCATCTGCTTGCGCAGTTCGATTGGAGAGGAGCCGAAGCATTTGATTTACGGTTAAGAAAGCATCCCCCCCATCACCATTTGGATAGGGCTTAAACCCGGAATCAAAGCGATGAAAACCTGCCTTTGAAAATTCCTCAGCTATTCGGGTATGGAGATACTCGTTTGTCTGCATCCAGAGTAGGCCACCGCCCGTTGGGACAGCAATATGGGTCCAACTTGTCTCACCCAGCGGATTTAGAAAGGAAAGGTTGTCGCCCAGGGTAACCAAAGAGATTGTTTTTACTTCTCTGAAGCGGGTATCCGTTTTGATAAGGGACGCAATAACCTCAATCGCCGGAATATTATCTTGAATGTGTACCGCCCATGGAATTCCTTTTGATTTTATTTCCCCGGCAATCCCCGAAAACGCAACCACTGAATCAAGAGTGTCCATCCCAATAAAGAGGTCATACAGTCCAGGAACTTGTAAGCTGATGGATCTCGCGTTTCCAAGGATGGCAGCATAATAACCCCTTCCCCCAAACTTTTGTTGAATCGTGGCCACCACTTCGGGGATGATGTCCAATACTGTCCATTGAAGTTTTCCCCCATCTGAATCCATCACACACTGATAAAGGATATCTTCTACTCCTGGACCCATCTCAAGTATCCGTTCGGCATGGGATTCCTTTATTATCTCCCGAACATGGTTCCTAACGGTATCCATCCACGGCCGGTTTCTTATCCTCTCTTGCGCTAGTTGTCTTGTATATTCCGCTCCTGCCCTCAAATATGCCTTTTCCATTGCTTCATCAGTGGTTTGGCTGGTAATTTGGAGAACCTGTTCAAGAGAATAGTGTTTGATGGTTGCGAATTTTCCACCGATTGCCGATTGCGAAATGGCCATTTTTCTGGGGATGATAATAGGGTTCCGTAGGTGCATAGCACCCTAAGGTCAAAATTCAATTTAATGACCATTATCGACGAGCGTTGCGGGGGGTCGTCCCTTACGGGGACGCAGCTCCTCCTTGAAGCCGGTCGAGAATTTTGAAGGTGCTATTCACATACCGAGTTCCCAAACCCTTTTAAACCTATGGTTGTTCCGTGGTTCTATGACTGACCTTATTGCCTGCTTTTCGACCGGCCCCGGAACAGGAGCCCATGTATTAAAAGTCATCGACGGGATGCAATGGGGCGCTGTTTACCTTTTCGCCGACAAGAGCTTCGAAGGAAAGATTCCCGGGAAGGAAAATATGAAAATTCTGTATGTCGATCCCCAAAGGACAATCGCAGAGCTTTCCAGCGAAATAAAGGCTTTTCTCGATGGAAAAATCTCCGACCTGGAAGTTGGCGTCAATTTTGTCTCTGGAAGCGGGAAGGAGCATATGGCCTTGCTGCTCGCCCTTTTGGAATTAGGTTTAGGCATCAGATTGGTCGCCTTGACCAAGGAAGGGGTTAAGGTGCTGTGATTGATTTGGCATAGAATAGTTTTATAAACATCTTAACCACTCTCTCCCCATGCAAGCCACACCCGCCCTTGAGAGATTATACGGAGAAGGCCACCGCGCATTGGAAGATTTTCTTAGAGAAAGATTTGCGCCGGCAGAAGTGAATATCGTCCGGGGCATGGGCCCATTAGCTTGTTATGCCCATGGCTCGCCTTTTATCCATATGGACAGCGGATTGGCTAGTTTAGTCGAAGGAACTGGCCGGGAACAATCATTTTCCCTCCGTCGGGATTTAAACAGAAACTTAGGTGTTGACATGGACGGGGCTGGTTTTGTCAAAAGTGTAGGGATTCATGAAGACCTCCACAGGTTCTTTTTTGAAAGGTACATTCAGCCGCTTGTTAAGATTTTTAACGGCGAAAGTGACCAGAATTCTAGGGGTTCAATACCTGTCTTTTATGAGGTCAAGCCGGGAGTGGTTTATTCTCACGTGATAGATGATGTTACCCATGAGGAAATTTCCCCAAATCCTGTAATCCAGGCCATCAACGAGGCTTTCGCATTCTGGGGGATGGAGCGTCTCACCGGCCAGCGCCACCTTTTCGATGAGTTTGCAGACCAATACGCTAACAAGCTTGGAAGGGCCGCGGGAAATGCCCTCAAATTCTTTTACCTCCTCTTCCACGGCCAATCCCGAAGGAATGGAGACAGATATGTAGTGGATAATCTGGTCGGCCTTGTCGCCCAGTATCTCCCTAAGTTGCAGCCGGTTTCATTAACAAAGTTGGATGAACTCTTGTTCTCCCCAGAAATCGGCAGTGGCCTTTCACCCGGCAGGATGGCGGGCGCCAGGAAACCAGAACCATTTGTTGACATTTACCAAAGGGCAAAGACAATCCTTAATTGATCCGCTGTTCGCAGCCAGGGCGGATACATCCTCTGGTTCAATAAGCAAAAACAGTCCCTAATTGATCTGCTGTCCGTTCAGCTTTTGTCAATTGCATCATCCGTTTTTCCTGCTCAGATACACCCTATAGCCGGACTTTTTTGCAGTATCTTCCGCGTTCCCAAAAACCACTTTCATCCAGAGCTTCATCGTACTCCCGCCCTTGTTATGCCTCGCAACGGCTTGCAGCATTCCATCCGCCTTTAAGAATGATTTTGCCTGTTCGATCATCCCAAAACAAACTTTCTTCCCGGCGTGGAACGGCGGATACAGCAATACACAATCAAAATGATTGTTCTCTTTCCATCCACGAACGATGGACACATTCCTGGCCCCATTTGCCCCTGCGTTCAGCCTCGAAGCCCCTAATGCCCGCTCATTGGTATCGACCATAGTTATCTCAGCCTGAGGATATGCTTTTGCGATCGCAATTCCGACGGCGCCATAGCCGCACCCAAAATCCAATGCCTTCCAGCCATTTTCCATAACGCAGCTCTCGATGAGCAGCTTTGTACCGGGGTCAATCCTTCCTTTGGAAAAAGTTCCAGAGATAGTGGTAAAACTGAGATAATTCCCGCGCAAGGTATCAGAAAGAACCTTTGTCCTCGGTTCCGATGTCTGTTTTTGAGAAAAGTAATGCTCCGAGCTCATCGTCCCCGCTCATCTCACCATGATCCCATAGAGGATGTACAACAGGCGTTCCATCGCCTTTACAATGGTATCGTCAGTCCCCTGGACGATGATGCAGTTATCCCTAAATATTACGTTAGGGTCATCTTGCTGGTCAATAAACAACACAGGCCTACGGGTATTGTTGCATGTTATTATGGGCCGTGTTTTGCAGGCCTCTGTCTCATTCCGGTCGCAGGCGGCAACGGGGAGCTTTCCGAATGCTTTAGTCAAAGTCTGGTCGAACTTGCTGATGGCAAGGGCAACATACTGGAGGTTTGTCCCGATGGGGTTGAACGTGACATACACGCCGGGATAAGCATCGAAAAGGGTTTTGTTGAGCGACCCTTCGACGGGGATCCCTTCAAGGTCAGTGGGCGGATAATGAAAGTACAGGCTGTAGACATTAGAGGTGTTCGGCCCGATGGACTGGGTATGCCAAAGCCCATTGAGGTAAACGAAAGAAAACCCGCGGTACACCAGCCCCTGCTCTTCGGGAAGCTTTCCGTCGATATTGAGCTGATGCAGCTCGTCAATTGTTTTTGGAGCCTCAGGTTTCACATACTGCAGAAGGAAAAAAACACCGATCACAACAACTATGCCCGATACAGCTGCAAGAAGAAGAATTTGGGATGACTTTTGAAGCTTAGCCTCCCGCAGCCTTTCAGCAGCCTCCTCATCGTTCGGATGAGGATTTTTTTCGTCCCGGTTAACCCCTTCAGCCTCTTTTCCCGTTTCCATCACCCATCACTCCAAAAGCCCAAGGTAAGCATACAAAAACCTGTCTTTCATCGCGTGCGCATCAAATGCTGACCTAAGCTCAACAACGATGCAATTACCTTCTGCAAAAGCCCTTGTCTTGTTCCCAGCGCGCATCAGGATGACCGGAACTTCTGGTGACCCATCCCTGCAGGAGATGACAGGCAGGCCAAAAGAATTATTTCCGATGAACCCCTGCCGGACAAAGAGATTGAGGCTGTTTGCCGTAACACCAAGATTGTATTGTGCCAGAGCGATGTCCTCTGCATAAGGATCCTGAGAGGATGATGTGAAGTCCCATTCCAGCCTCCCCCTGATTTTTTCAGTCAGGTTCCTGGAGTAGTTCAGTTGCGCGAGGTCGGTAGGAAGGAATTCGAAACGGAGCCTTTTCCCTTCGATGACCGTTGACCATCCCTTCTGGTCGCGGACAAATTTCTTTCCCTGATACCGCACGGAGGTTGTGCCGCTCCCCCCGTACAAGAATCCAATGACGCTGGTGATCATGATAAAGGAAATAAAAATAACCATGTACATCGGCCATTTTGATTGTTTTCTGTCCCTAAATGCCATTCCCCAACGGATAGCCATATCCTTTTTAAAACTTTGGTTGCCAAAAGATTTATATAGGCAATGACCGATTAAAACAACAATGAGCAGCACTGCCCCCAAAATTAGGTTTCATTGCCTCTCTCTAGGCATCTTTGTTTTATTGTCAGTTATTGTTTTTGCGCCATCCCATCCCGAAATTATCGGAAATATCCCTTGCAGCTCGGAAAAGCAATGCCCACCTATCAATTGCTTTAAAGCGCCATGTTACCAATACCAATGTATCGAGGGGAGATGTTCCCAGTGCCTTAATGGAAAATGTACTCCCAGTTCAGGGCAGATTGCCTGCTCCAATGATGGGGGGGTTTGGAAGGAGTTTTCCAATGGCTGCGCGGATAATTGCAACTCCCAAATACCCGGTGTCCGGCACATGTGCACTCAGGCATTTACCAAGAGCTGCGATTGCGGGAGCGAAAAATGCTGGGATGGTACACGCTGTGTCCCTAATCCACAACCACCTTCAACAGATGATGGCCGTTCTTTCTTAGAAATAATCGAGGCTTGGCTGTTAAAACGATGCCGATAGCATCAAAACGAGTCCAGGGAATTGCTGCATAATAGGGGGAGATTAGCCTATCGCTTCTTCCAAACCGGGGCGTTTATCATCTTGATGCCAATGGTATATCAAACAACCCGGCTATTAAGAACAAACAACCAGCGGCTAAGATAAAAAGGCCAAAAATCAAGATTAGTTTTCTGCTTTTCACTTCCCCAAATTTCTCTTCCAGGCTTTTCCCTCCGAACCCTTTTGGAATTGTAAAAAGATGAGACTGAGAAATATAGTCCCTAAAAATGGCTACCGCCAATCCAAAAATGATATTGACTATTCCAATTATCGCCTGAGATAGTATCATGGTGTCCTCACGGGATGAGTGGAAGAATATTTTACGTCTTCTTCCATATCGTCCCCTGCTCAGTGTCCATCAATTCGATGCCTTCGTTCCTCAGCAATTCCCGTATCTCGTCAGCCTTCTTCCAGTCTTTTGAGGCGCGTGCATTGTCGCGCTTCTGGATAAGGCCCTTAACTTTTGAATCGACCGCCTGATCCGGCTGTTCTAATATCCCTAAAACCTGGTCAACCCGGCCGAAAAAATCAAGAACAGCGCCGGCATCCCCTTTGCCGATGTCCAATTTGTTGATATTGTTCATAAGCTCAAAGATGACCGATAACGCCTCGGAAATGTTCAGATCGTTGTCCATATGCCCGGAAAATTCTTTTTCTGCTTTTTGCAGGATCCTCTTGACTTCGGGATGGGAGCTACCGACCGATTTTTTCCGGAGGAGGAATACAAAATTATTTATCTTATCCACGGCCTGGGCTGCCGCCTCCAGGGAAGAGACGGTAAAGTTAAGCTGCTGCCGGTAATGGACGCTTAACAGAAGATAGCGGATAGCATGGGGCTTGTGCCCTTTGGACAGCAGATCCCTGAGGGTAAAAAAATTGCCAAGGGACTTTGACATCTTCTTCCCATCGACAAGAAGGTGCTCATTATGGACCCAATAGTTCACGAACGGGTGATGGGTTGCCCCTACCGTCTGGGCGATCTCATTTTCATGGTGGGGGAATATCAGGTCAACCCCGCCCGTATGGACATCAAAGCTGTCTCCAAGGTATTTTGTGGACATGGCAGAGCATTCGATATGCCATCCAGGGCGGCCTTTTCCAAGAGAAGTCTCCCAAAAAACATCCCCATCGGAGGGGTCAAATGCCTTCCACAGGGCAAAATCCTGGGCCTGCTCCTTCGCATAAGAATCTTTTTTCACGCGCTCGGTCGCCTCAAGGCTCTCAAGATCAAGCCCGGAAAGCTTCCCATACCCGCGAAACCCGGAAATATCGAAATACCATGAGCCATCCTCGCCTTGGTAGGCAAGCTTGTCTTTTTTCAGTTTTTCGATAATCGCAACCATCTCGGGGATGTGCTCGGTCGCCCGGGGGAATATATCGGCAGGCACGATAGAGAGGCGTTGAAGGTCCTCAAAAAAAGCTTGGGTAAATTTGGCGGTAAACTCCTTCAGGGAAACTCCATTTTTCTTCGCCCCTTTTATAGTTTTGTCATCAACATCCGTGATGTTCATCACGTGCTTGACCTTAAATCCGGAATAGAGAAGATGCCTTTTGAGGATATCAGCGGCGATATACGCCCTGAAATTTCCGATATGGGCAAAATCATACACCGTTGGGCCGCAGGAATACATGGAAACCTGTTTTTCCTTCAGGGTTTTAAAGGGGGCAACCTTTTTTGTAAGCGTGTTGTATATTTTCAGCATACTCTTATAGCTCTTGTTTGTTTATATAAACCTTATTTTTTCTGGATGGATGACAGTTACATTTTCGGGACCTGTTAACGCCCATTCCCCCCCATCACTTCCCCCTGCAGTTCCCCCACACCCTTATGCTTCTTCCAATAGTCGGACGTTGGAAGGGGAAGGTCAACGTTCTTCCCGTCCTTTTTCACAATTCTCCCCGGTGCGCCAATCACCGTACAGTTTGCAGGGACATCCCGATTGATAATGACGGTTTCCGCGCCGATGAGGGCATTGTCTCCGACAGTAATCGGCCCTAAAAGGGTCGCTCCCGTCCCGATGAGGACATCGTTTCCGACGGTGGGATGCCTTTTCCCGCGCTGCTTTCCCGTCCCCCCGAGAGTTGCGTTGTGGAACATGACGCAGTTTTTGCCGATTTCCGAAGTCTCACCGATGACAACCCCCATCCCATGATCGATGAATAAGCCCTCCCCGATCTTTGCCCCCGGATGGATCTCAATAGCGGTAAAGAACCGGGAAATTTGGCTGACAAGCCTTGGAAAAAAGGGTATTTTCAGCCGGTACAGTGGATGGGCAACGAGCCGGTGGATGAGGAGCGCATGGAAGCAGGGATAGATAAGGAATTCTATCGTTCTCGCAGCAGGGTCATTCCGATAGATGGCTTTGATGTCTTCGATGATGGCTACCATAGAGCCGCCCCCTGGTTGCGTCCAGAAATAATTTCGCCAAAAAAAAGAAAAAAGAGCGGGGAGAGGGACTCGAACCCCCGAATCATCGCTGTCTTCCTGTCATCGCAAATTGCTTTGCTCGCCACAGCCAAAAGGCGTCTGCAGGCGATTGCCTTGGCCGCTTGGCTACCCCCGCGCCGGTTTTTGTTTGCTTGGAAAGTGTTTATATAGTTTGTGATGGAAATCACCCCTGAATTTAGTCATTATGGAAAACGAACTATGTAATGAGAATTCAGCAACAGCAGCACATTCCAGGCGACTTCATAAAAGAAGGGATGGTTCAGCTGTATTTAAATGTTTGTAGTGCTTGGAAGTGAAACGCGATAAAACAACTTGGAGGCCGGCGGAATTGGGCATTTTCCAATGGGCCCTTCCGACGGAAAAAGGAGGCCTATCCCTTTTCTTCCGTCGCAAAACCGGTTTTTTCGTCGATAATCCGAAAAGTTTATATAGGAGCTCCGTCTCTAAAATTCCAGCTTTAATGGGGGATGTGGCACCGTCATGGTGATAAATGGGTGAAGAAGTATTCTTCATCGTCTCTATCCCTAGGAAGCAAAACGAAGGAGGTTAAAAAATGGGAAGCGTAGTTGTGAAAGCAGGTGTTAAGCGCCAGGATGGCTGGCTCTACTATGTTGACAAGAAAGGCGATGTTGCCCGAGTCAACATGAAAAGAAAAGGAAAGCCCTACAAGAAAAAAGTTGAAGTTCTTGCCAAAACTGGGATTAAAAGGCAGAAGGGCTACTTGTATTACCTTGACAACAAGGGATGCGTCTGCATGGCCAAGATGGCGAGGAAATAAAGGCTGAATCGCTTTTTCTTTTTATTTTTTTCTTCTTTTGTTCGATGATGCGTGATGTTCTTCTTTTATAAGTTATAGATTCAGAAACTCTGCCCCATTACCGCAGGCGGCTAATACCTTCTTTTTCGATGGACGACGACACATACAGTGTACACCAGCACGACGAAAAGGAGTGTAAGAAGTGCAAATTTGCTGTCATTCTCCTCCCGGGCAAGCTCAGCGACCACATCCCCCGTTATCTGGTTTTCAGGGCTTCCCACGACGATTTTACCCTTTCCCCATTTTGGGAAGTTCGCTGAAAAGTAAGTGTAGACACCGGGCTCGGTAAAGACGACACTGAAGCTTTCCCCCGGCAGCATCCTTGGCCCATAGAATTTTCGGTGGTACTCGACCATGGTGTGGGGCACACGGTCATTGTTTATCCAGGTAACCTGGGTCCCGGGCTCGATAGAGACTTCATCGGGGATAAATTTCCTTATTTCAATGGAGATAGTTACCGGGGGAACGCCGCTTCCCGTTTGTTTTTGAGCGGCAGCAGATTGGCTTGTTTCTTCCAAAGGAGACTGAGGGAGCTCTTCAGGTTGTTCTCCGATAGTTTGCCCATCGGGAGATTCACCCGCCGGCGGGCTCAATTGCTCTGCCGGTGAAGGAATTTGCTCCTGGCCGCCAGAAATCGCTTTTCCCCTGAACACCAAAATGCCGATTGCAGCGACAAGAATAACGATAATAACCCAAACGAGGGCCTCTTTTCTGTTCATAGCCCCATAAAGCGAAAATCAGTATTTATAACTTTTGATTTTGCGTATGTGAAGCGATGAGAATTCTTTAATACTCTCCCCGTCAGGTTACCATTACAACACAAGGAGGTGTTTAACATGGAGCAAATGCAATTATTCGCTGGGTTGGATATGCATACTGAGTCCATCACCGGCACCATAAAGGA
>JACPII010000015.1 GCA_016188175.1 Candidatus Woesearchaeota archaeon
AATAAATTATGAAATAATTTACTTCACTAGAAAAAAGAGTTTGCTTTTTTCGTACCTCCTCGCTACCGCTTCGGAGGGTTCAACGGTCAAATCCTCGCTACGCTCGGATTTGCCCTGCTCGGTCACCCCGGAGGGGGCAAGCCCCCCGACCTCGCCTCGCCATTGTTATTGGGTTTCCCAACCGGATAAATAGAAATGTCAAGACCTAAACTTCAGGCTCCTGACAAATTACGTTTTTGGTATGCCGGGTTTCTTTTTTCGTCTTCTCATTTATGCCGCAGCATGGAGAGCTCATAGTGGAATTCCCGCCGGTGTTTTGCTCAATTGGAAGGGCAGCTATGAGGTTCTCGTTGGCTTTTTTGAGCAGTATGGGAAATATTTCTCCAATAACTGAGATAAACATATTATTTTCATCACATTTAAATATCTTTGAAAGAGAGGCATCAGCCAATGCCAGGAAAACTCTCCTCCGAGCTGGAAAAACCGCATTTTCGCGTCGCCATCTTCGGCTCTGCGAGAATTAAAATGGGCGATGAGCGCTACAGGATGGTATATTCTCTGGCAAAAAAGATTGCAGGAATGGGGATGGACATCGTAACCGGCGGGGGCCCGGGATTGATGGATGCTGCCAGCAGGGGGCACCATGCAGGAAGAAAAAACAACCATGCCCACTCCATCGGTCTGACGATCAGGCTCCCCACTGAACAAAGGGACAGCTTCCACCTTGACGTGAAGAAAGATTTCTCAAGGTTTTCAGAAAGGCTTGACAATTTTATGGCATTATCCAGCGTTGTGGTAGTAACTCCGGGGGGGATTGGAACCCTCCTCGAAATATTTTATACATGGCAGCTTGTTCAGGTTAAGCACATCTGCAACACCCCGATAATCTTGTTAGGAAAATTATGGCGTGATTTTCTCACATGGATAAAGAAATGGCCGCTCAAAAAGGGATTCATAAACTCGGAGGATTTAAGCTTCATATTTTTTGCAGAAAATATCAATCAAGCGATGTCCATAATAGATAAAGCGCACATGACGTTTCTCAAAAGGGGAAGGAAAACGTGCCTCAACGTCAAAAAGTATGGGATTGTTACATGACCGGCTATCTCCCGGCCATTTTCCCCGCTGGCACCGGGTGGGGGGCAGTAAACCGACGCTCCGAGCCAAAATAAGTTATGCCACGCCACAGCGCCGGCACCATCACATTTTTATACCCCTCACGACTCCAATATTGCAGGTGATTCACATGGAAACCATAAGTAAAAAATCGATCAAAGGGATGGTATTTGCGGCATTATTTGCTGCCCTTACAGCAGCCGTCAGCCCAGTAATAATTCCGTTGGGCTTTACACCGGTGCCCATCACTCTTCAGACCTTGATGGTCCTTTTGTCGGGGGCAATGCTTGGCCCCGGGTATGGGTCATTGTCCATGATCCTTTATGTCCTTGTCGGGGCTTTGGGGATGCCGGTATTCGCTGGCGGCGGCTCTGGTTTTGGGGCGCTTCTCGGCCCGACGGGAGGCTATCTCTTCAGCTATTTTATCGCTGCATTTGCCGTTGGCTCCATCGTTAAGATAGCAAGCAGGAAAAAGAGCGCAAAAAAGAAAGCCCTCACGTGGAATACCGTCTTCGCAATGATCGTCGGTTCCCTCATCATCTATGCCTTTGGAGCAACGTGGGGAAAGGCTGTCACCGGCTTAGGCTGGGGAGCAATCATGGCCGGCTGGGTTGTCCCATTCATCATCGGAGACGCTATCAAGCTTTTGGCTGCTGCAGTTATCGCTGACAACATCAAGCTGGAAAAATATCTTTCGTAGCAGTTCCCCTGATGCAGAAGACGCTGGTTCTACGCGACCTTGTTCGGACGCATCCGGTTCTCCATAAGGGATTAATCTCAAGAAATGCAAAAGTCATCCTATATGATATCTTTACTTTTAGCTGCATGAACTGCCAGCGTTTCTGGATGTTTCTAAAGAGGCTGCATACGGCCTACCGGAAATATGGGTTGGAGCTTGTCATAATCCATCCCTATGAATGGATGTTTGAGAAGGATGCAAGAAATGTCAAACGGGCTTTAAAAGGATTGAACATTACTAACCCCGTCATCCTTGACCCCCAGAGGAAGCTCATCAAAGAGTTGGGGATAAATTTTTGGCCGGCGCAGATCCTCGTGAAGGATGGAAAGATTATTTACAAACATATCGGGGAGGGAAATTACAAGCAATTGGAATTGAAAATAAAGAGGACTTTGAATATCTATAAAAAAAGAGTCAAAGCCCCCGATAGAACCGCTTTGAATTCTCACAAAAATAAGGTTATTCAAAGCTCCCTAAAGAAGGATTTAGGCATTTTACGGGCTGGGAAAAAGAGCATTTTTCCGACTGAGCCGACATATTCAAAGATTCCGGCAGTCTATTGCGGGAAAAGCAAAAACAAAAAAGTATTTTGCAATGATGGCCTCCCGAAGGAATTTGGGGTTTTGCATACATCCGGAGCTTGCAGGCAGACAGATGAATGCATCATCAGCGATGGGCCAAACAGCTGCATTTCCTTAAAAACCAAAGGAAACAAAGTGAATGTTATTGCCCAAGCCATCGGGAAAAAGAAATCGCTCTTGCTGGCCCGATGGAGTAGGGGGCGCAAGCCAAGGGAAGCTAAGCTGAGAATTTCCACCCCAAAACTTTATTCCATCCCGAATGCATCGTTAAAGAATGGAACGCTTGCCATCTTTGCCATTCGGGGAAAGACTGCAATATACTCGTTTGCGTTTGAATAAATTTATTTCCCCAACATTTTTAAGGTTCTAAACATTCCCCTCCTCGATGAGAGAACATCCTCAAGGTGGCTGTGAAATACTTGGCCCGGATAAATTTAGTGCCCTCATTCCCGAATGTTCAGCAGTTGCCTTAATCCGCGATGCCCTTGAGATTCTGGTCGTTTCTCAACATCAAAAATTGCCTGAAGGAGGCCTCTTCTGCGGCGACGGCGTATTTTTTGGCCTGGATGGAGAAAAGCCGTTCATGCTTTTGACGGATTTTCCCAACAATCCACTCATGAAAGCTCCTGAAAAGTCAGAGAGGCTTCTTGCTGAGAATAGGTATTTTATCCAGCCATCGGAAGCAAAAGCCCTTGAGGCGTTGGCGCAATCAGGCAATGGAGCTGTAAAAATTGACTTGACCGGGCTCAAATTGGTCGGGAGCCAATCCAGGCATGTTCTTGAAATCAATTACTCGGCATTGGTTAAAGGGCTGGACGAGGCGGTAAAGCAGTATGGTGAAACCCATGAGATTGTAAAAGCTTGCATTCAGGCCATTGAAAGAACAGCAGTAAAACAATATGGAGATTCCGTAAATCCCCTGCTCAGATGGATATTGGGCAAAAGCCCCTATGGGCCGGATGGCTTGGGGGCAAAGCTACTGAAGGCTGCTTCGGAACAAGGTAGTAAAGACGAAATTCGGTTTAGGGTAAGTTTTCCACGACTTTGCGACTTTAGGTATATCCTCCATGGGCAAAACGCCGGAATTTTGTTTGGGCGCGCCTCAAAAATTCATAGAGATTATTGGCTGGAAATCTACCTCGATGCCCAGCATCTCGATATTCCGGCTTGTGTGTATGGGAAGAAGAAATAGCGGGATTTGGTTAATAGCAGTTGCCTGTATATCAGATGACCTTTGCAAAAAATTTCTGAATAATTCCGTAATCAGTTTACACTTCTCCAGTATATAGGTTGTTTTTAAAGTTTAAAAAGGACACACCCCAATATGGGGTTTACTGTTTTGTCAAGTGATTTTGAAATTAGGTTTATCTTTATTGACGACAAACCGTATAATTTCAAAATTTGTTTACAATTCCGAAATCTGTTTACAGTTTTTCTCGGTAAACCTCTTCCGGCGTTTTATACTCT
>JACPII010000001.1 GCA_016188175.1 Candidatus Woesearchaeota archaeon
GCACTTTTTCGCAAAACTTATAATTGAGTTCAATACAGTTGTTTCGGGAAGCACTTGTTTCATGGTGGGTCACCAAAATCTACGTGAAACAGGCTTCCCTTAAAACTTGCTATTTAAAAAGGAAAACGCAAAACTTCAGTTTAATGTTTTGTTAATCCTCTCTCGTAATTATCTTTTTCTTAAATCCTTTTGCTCCACATTTTCCTCTTCATGAGAAAATGTTTCATTGAGCTTCTCGAAGTATGGCAGCGAATCATCCATAGGGGCAGAAGGGCAATGACAAGCCATCCTCTTGTTTATTTCTTTCCCTATTTTACTTACTTTATTAATATAATAAGTAAGCTTTTATAGGAATATAGGTAGATTTATATATTTGGCCTGCTTAGGGGGTAGTATGGCGCTAAAAAAGTCAGATATTCTGGTTTTGATGGAAATATGCAGGGGAGCTGGCAGAAGGGCAGCCCTAAGCCAGAAGCTTAAAGTAACCCCAAACTACATAACGCCAATACTAAAAAGGCTGGATAAAATGAGGTTTATCGATTTGGAAAAAAATGGTAAGATAATCTCTATCCAGCTTTCCAATACCCCGTTTGCGCTATCCTTCAAGAGCATGTTAATACAGGAGCCAGGCACGGATTACTCAAGCTTTCTTTTTGGGCTTAATCATAGGATTTTATCATATTGCCTTTTTTCAGGAAAATCTTTCTCAGATGTAGCGTCTCAGCTTAATATTTCAAAGAAGACGGTCATGAATCAGGCATTGCGGCTAAGAAACAGGCAATTGTTAAGCAAGGAAAATAGATTATTGAGGTTTAATAAGCAATCATGGCCAGTGCTTTACAAATTCCTGTCAGATTTCAGAAACTATAGTGAAATAGGAAACGTTCTATGGAAATTTGAAGAAGAAATTCTAGTTGAAGTTTCTAAACCAATTGCAGCAAGCTTAACAGGATTTGCAGCATACCGCTCTTTTGGAATTCCAGTAAATGTAATTAAATATTTATATTATTTGCCTAAAAAGAAATTGTCCAAGGAAGAGGTATTTGTGCACAGCCTGTTGCAGATTCGGGCTGATACAAGGCTTCTGGAGCTGGCGGTGGTTTTTTACCATAAAAATCACCTATCAAAAGAGAGGCTATATAACCTTGCTGTAAAGTACGATTGCCTTGATGCAATGAATGACTTTTTCAAGATTTTGGGCTTGCAAGAAGGAGAGCTAAGAACAAATAATCTACCTCTTGCATCAGCTAAAGGGATGCAAGAGATGTTAGAAACCTACAAGGTGATAAAAAATGGCCGATACATTGAGTAAGAATCACGTCGAAGAATTTCTTGAAAATTTGTATTTGTTTAGCACCCTAAAGTCGAAATCCTTTCATCTACCGACGGCCAGCGCGTTGCGGGGGGTTGCCCCATCCGGGGACGCAGCGCCTGTGGTTCATCGTCTAGGATTTCGAAGGTGCTAAACAAATACGAAAATTTAAGCAGGCATATTGATAAAAACCTCACAGTATTTATGATAGGCGGCGGAGCCCTATGCCTAAAAAACCTCAAAGACGCTACTGTAGACATGGACATGGTAGTCCTTTCAAAGGAAGAGTTTGATATTTTGAGCGATGGAATCGCCAAATTAGGCTATTCTCCGGCAGATAAAGAGCTTCTCAAGGAAGCAGTATACAAGAATGCTGTAGTGGTATTTGAGAAGGGAGAATCGAGAATTGACATTTTCATAAAAACCATCGTGGGGATGCTTGATTTTTCTGAAAGGATGGCTAAGCGGGCAGAGCTTTATGCTGTTAAGGGAAAGCTTGCCGTACAGCTTTGTTCAAATGTGGATATTTTCCTGCTCAAGAGCTTATCGGACAGAGTTAAGGATATTCCTGATATTGAGAGGCTGCTAAGGGAAGGCATAGATTGGAAAATTATATTGGAAGAGACGGATTTGCAAAAAAGGGAAGGGGTCAGGTGGATTTTCTTTGTTTATGAGCAATTATGCAGAGTTGAGAATACATTGGGCATTAAGGTTGAAGGAAAACAAAGAATATTTAGGAAATGCGTTGAATATTGGGCTGAAAAGCCATCTGACTTTATGGTTGACATTGCCAATACTGAAAGGCACATTCCGAAAAAGTATTTGAGGGATATAAAAAAGCAAGCATAATATTCATTTGTTTCTAACTTTTAGTTGGCTTTCCAACTCCCCTAATTTTTCCTTTCTTATCGAAGAAAAAATTTCCTAATGATTTCTATGGCATGGTACAACCATTCCATCGGCTTCTCAAACCCAAAGCGAAAAGGACGTTTCAAAAGAATAATGCTCGACTGCGGGCAGCTCAAGAGCTTATATTATGGCGAAAAGCCAATAAAAGAGATCGCCCGGCAGTTATGCTGCTCAGTCCCAGTCATTAAACGGCATCTTAAATTTTTGATACCAAATGACCGGAAGAGGTATGCATTCTATTACAGCCAAAACAATCCGGTTAATCAGCAGCTCATCAAGCTCTACACCAACCATCATTACTCAGCCGAGAAGATAGCCGGAATAGTTGGCATCAATGCTGAAACTGTGAGGAAGAGGCTCAGCCGCCTGGGAGTTGCACTCAGGGGAAGAAACTTCAAGAATCTTGAGTCTTTCCACCCAGCAAGCTTAAACAGAAAAGAAGGGAACAAGGAGGGGATTTAATTGCTGAGATTGAGGAAGATTATGAGGTTGAGTCAGACCGTATGGCACAGCTTCAATCACGCGGAGGGGAGAGGGCATCCTCAACAGAGGAGATTGAAGGAGATCTCAGGGTTATTGATTTTGAGGGCAAGATTCTTGAAAAAGCAGGTGGCAAGGTAGAGCTTTGCCCTTACTGCATGGTCTCGCCCCCGGAAGAGATTGCAGAGTTTGATGAAGGCGAGGTGTATGGGTGCAAACACTGCTACACATCAAACAAAGAGAAAGCAAATAATCAAAAACTTTAACTATGCCCCCGGTATTCCTTAGCTTTATTGAGAGTCCATATTTTTCAAATGGGGGGCGAATCGCACGAAAAAATTTAACGTCAAATCCTTGCTTGAAAAGCTTCAAAATATTAAAGGATATCCCCCAGAAAAACGGACAAGGGTTCAGTTCTCAGGGGGACAATTGATTTTACTCTCGTTCCTTCTTTGAGGTTTTCAATATTTTCCCTTAACAGGTCTGCCATTATCTTTGGCATATCCTGCTGGATTTTTATAAGAGTTCCTTCCAAATTTTCCACTTCGGCCTTAAGGTTTTTTCCCCCTCAAACTGAATTGCCCTGGCAAGATTGTCGATTATGGGCATGTCCCTGGTAACGCTTTGATGATTTTTAAACGTTAGGGTGGGGAGTTGGACAAAATAAAAAACGCCGTCGCCCGGACTTTCATAGCGCCAGAATCAAGAGTTCTGGACATCTCTTTGAACCGGGGAATCCTTTCGGAAACGGGATTTTTACGCACGGCCTAGCAATCGAACGCCACGTGGAATACCGCATTATTCCTTGACTCGAGAAAACCACCAATATTGGTGCCGACACGACGGGGGTTGCCCCCGTCGGGGTGTCGTGTAGGGCATTTTCACAAGAAAATGACCGTAGGCACCGATGTTGTTGGTGGTTTTTCCTTCTACCCCTATGAGTTACTCCACTTTGTCCGCGCAGTACCAGGCTGTGCCACGACGGCATCTGGAAATTGTACTTGCAAACTCTATATAAGATTATCGCCCGTTATCCCCTGGGTCGGATATGCCGGAGGGAGTGAGCCGAAGCTGAGTTTTTTGGAGAAGGACTTCCCCCCATAGGAAATTAACGGCTTCATAAAGCGTGTCATGAGGGTACATCCCATGAAACTGGACGGCACTGCGGGGGTCAATAAAAATCCTGGTTCTCCACCCAAACCGGTCGAATGATGTATAGAGCCACCTTGCAACTGCCCCAACGCAATACCCGGGAATTGCAAACTCTTGCCCGGTTGCACAGTCCCGGGGGGAAAGGACTTGCTCAAGGGAGATTTGCGCTTTCTTAAGTGGTTCCGCAAACAACAATGGATCCTGGGCACCCAGCAATCCACCCGTAACAAGGACATTAAGCGAACCGTGTCCGAATGACCTCCAATACTTCTCTTCCACTCGCTCAAGAGGTATCGAGAGGGATTCAATATTGCAATCCCGGAAAGAATCCAAGAATGTGATGGGCAGCTCTCCCCCATCGACCCTCACCGGAACTTCGTGGGTCAATGCGAAATCTGCAACCATCTTTAAGCCGTCTCTATTTTGTTGAGTTCCTCGGGAATACTCGTAAGGGGACCTTATCAAAATGAGGTGGATATCCAACGTGCCCATAAACCCGGAAATTCTCCCTTGTTTAAAAACTCATATCAAACGGGAGATAGGGGAGAAGCCTTTTCGCTACTTTTATAAACAGTTTGCGCATTCTTTCATTTATAGCGGAGTAGGGCAGTCAGGAGTGCCCGATGGGCTCATAAAGACAATCAATCCATTAAGAAACCCATAGGTCAGTGGTTCAAATCCACTCTCCGCTATTTTTTTCTTGGGAACTGCAGAAACCCAATAATAATTGCCAACCCCCATAAAAACATTTAAATACTTTCTTTCCTTACGGCTACTTCCCTGGAAGCGGAGCATCCTGGGGGGGTGATGCATTCTGAACAAATGTAATAACCTCGATAAGTCGAAAGATTTGTCCACCAGGCTCAGGCGCATCCAGGCCCGAAGAATCAGATAGGGGAAAATCGGAACAGTATCTTCAACAAAAAAGCTCAAGCGCAGCACCGCCGGAAGAACTATCCATAGCTCTTATAGTGCTGGTTGTCCGTGTGCAGGGTATTCTTTATCTCATGCTCGATATTCTCAAAAACCTTATGCAGGGCTTTTGCAAAGTCCCAGTCGCTTTCCTGGGCCTCAAATAGGTTCCCCGGCGAAACGACCCTCACCCGGATGTCGTACTTTGCTGACTTCCCGCCTTTTGAATGCTTCTTAAAATGGACAACGACTGAGGAAACGTTCTTGAGGGTTCTCTGGATTTTGACCTCGTATTCCCCCAAAAGCTTGTTTGCAGTCTCCTTCTCAGCTTCCTCAAGAATATCCGCCCCAATGAGCCGCAGGTTTTCCACAAGGGGCGCTTAAGAATCCTAAGTTTATATTCTTTTCGCCGCGTTTCAAAAGAAATCCGACACCCCCCGTTAAAGACGGGGGGATTGCTCGCTCCCTTCGGTCGCTCGGTCGGATTTCTGAGAATAAAGATATTCCCGCTATGTTTCCAGCAGGTTTACACCATCAGTTAAAAACTGATGGAATATCTTTATTAAAAAAAATGGTTTGGAAGAATGGTCATTATGGACACCAAAAGCCAGGTTTTCCCAAGCTGCCCCACATTCGCAATAAGATTTATTCCAGGCGAGCGCCACAATGAACACGCCCGACTACATTTACTGCCCACGCTCGCAATAAGCTTTATTTCAGGCGCTCTTCGTTATCGTATGGGATGGGCCTTGATACACCCGCTTTCGCAATAAGTTTTATTTCAGACTGGAAAATATCTTTGAAAACTGAGCCTGCCTGTGCTCCCATGCTTGCAATAATCTTTATTCCAGACCAAGAAAAAATCCCCGTCAGCGCTTTCCGGGAACAAAAGCCGTCTCAACGATTTCTTTTGAATATCCCGCAGGCACTTTTCCTGTTGTTGCATACAGGTAAAGCGCAGTGACAAAGATGCCGTTGAGGGTTGAGCTGAGGATCCCCAGGAGAACCCAATAGAGGATGATGATAAGGATGATAGATAGAGGGGGCATGGTCTGTGAAATAAAGGCAAAAAAGAACGGAAGGAGCCCAAGGAGTGTTAAAAATAAAAAGAAAGCCCCAAACGTGAACTGGCCAAGGACATTCTCCCCCCAGGTTTTCTTAAATACAGCTCCTGATTTTTTTATAGATTCAACGACGGAAAGCTTCTCAAAGATCAATACGGGAACGACAAAAAACGTAAGCAGGCTCCAGGCAATCCCTAAAAGGCCCGCGAACAGCCTCCCGATGCCTCTTGACTTCTCAGCGATGTGATGGAGGATAACACCGACCGTTGATGCCACGACCGCCCATGCAAATATCTTGCCGATATGCTTGAATGCGTTCGTTATCCCATCTTTCACCGTCGGATCTCCGCCGTGCAGCCGGATATGGGCGCACGTGATAAGGCCGGTATTGAAGAATATCACGATAAAATAGGAAAAAAGGTAATATAGGAACAATAGCCCAGCAACAAGGCCTTGGTTTTTCTCAAATGACCCCGGCGCAAACGCCATGGGGAAAATAAAGGAAAAAAACAGGATGATGGTGAAAAAGCTGGATAGCGCCGGAAACCACAGCATTTCTTTGTCCTTTTTCAGTATTGCAAAGCTTTCCCTCATCAGTTGAGCACTTCGTGCGAATGCGCCTGCCATACGAGGGGTGAATGTTTCGTTGTTTAAATAGATTTCTGCCCGGGATTTGGGCAATATAATTTCACTATTCTTGTGCACTGAAGAGCATATGTCCAACCGATAACTAGCCGATTTTAGGCTAAGGATAGGAAAGAACCCCGTGGGCTTTAGCCCGTTGATGAATTTCCGATTAATCCCGAGCACGTAATGGGCAGGAACCCTGCGGGCTTTAACCTGCAGTAGTTTAGATATTTTTTTAAACGCAAGGCGCTTTGCAAGGCTGAAGAACTATCGAAAGGGCAGTTGGGTTGTTGCTGGTCGTATTTCTACTATTTAGCGGTGCCGTTGCAGCAGAGAGGAGCTGTACTAACAATATAACGGTCAGCTGCAATATTACCCAAAATACGACCCTTCTTCCGGGAATCTACAAAATTGGAAACGGGTCAATCATAGACGGATCAATTGTAGTGAAGGTAAATGATTCGTTTCTCGACTGCAATGGTGCAACGCTGGTAGGAAATCGGTCTTTTACCACTTTGCGGGTTAGCGGTAAAAGGGGATTCAGCATAAGGAACTGCACGTTTATCAATTCGTCCGCTGCCGTCAGTGTTGGTTCCCCTGATGGGTTTACGATGGAAGGGAACACGTTCACCGATATCGATTTGGGATTAATAATTTCAGGCAATAATAAAGGCAGTTTGGCGATTACCGGCAACAAATTCCTGAACAGCAGCATGTTTGTCGAGCTGGCCTTTTTCAACAATACTAACATCTGGGATAATCTTTTTACCTATAGGGGTATTACCTACCAGAAGTCCCACGACCCGAAGATATTCTGTAAAAATGGAATAGGGAACAGATATGAATCGGGTGCGATTGGTCCGGGCTGCACATGCCTCGTCCCCTTAGATGAGCTGCGGATTACCGGAAATACAACATTTTGCCCCGGTACCTACAAGGCGGTCGGGATGGAGGTTCTTAACCTGCTATTGGGCACCCATTTGATCGTTCAATGCAATGGAACTATTGTTCGCGGCAACCTTTCAGAATTCCCATTCCCTGCAGACCCTTTTAGCTCTCCCGGCATTTCCATTGTTTATGATTCGGGGACAGTGGAAGTGAAGAACTGCATATTTACCAACTATACGGAAGGGATTGCTGATGGCGGTGTTGGAAGCAAAATCGTGGGAAATACCTTTACCGATAATAAAAATGGCATTTATACGGTCTCCAATGACTCGGATGTCCGCTTTAACAACTTTCTCAATAATGTTGAGGCTGATGTTCGGTATGATGCTGTTAGGGGGGGCAATATTACTCTGCCCTACAACTGGTGGGGAACAGCCGACCCGGAGGAGATATCAAAAAATCTTTCCTTGAGCTGCCTTGAGCCAGAGGAAACCTTTTGTGTAAACCCGATCCCCTTCCTCACCGAAGGCCCTGAAAAGCGGCAATTCGACCTTTCCGTCCTTAATTCAGGAATATCGTTCCAGGCATCGCCTGATGGCACGGGAGTGCTTGCAGAGGTGTTCAACCAAGGAAACGTGGAGGTGCCCTTTGTGCAGGTTTCCTTCCTTCAGGTTTCACAGGGAGCAATCGCTCAAAGAAAATCGGTGTTGGTTGCTGATGTGCCGGCAAACGGTTCAGCGAATGCATCAACCGCGTTTGGCCTTTCCAAAGGAGATACCGTCATGGTTATTGCTGACCCCGACAATGAAATCCGTGATGACAACCGCGGCAACAACAGGGCCCAGAAGCAGTTCCTCGGGCTGAAAAAATATTTCATCGCCGCAGACGTCCCCCCAACGCGGGCAAATCAGGAGATTTTGGATTTTGTGAAGGAAAATCTTAAGGACGGTATTTTAGTGGAGAATGAAAACGATGCAGATTTCAAGATCTTGATAGCGCGGCATAATCCGCTGATTGTGTGGCACTTCCAGACCGTCGAAGAGCGGGGATGGGGCTTTATGGGCGGCGGCATCAAGCACAAAGACACCTTCTGCGACAAGCCCTACTGCGCGATTATCGGAAACTTCGATGTCAACGGAAAAAAAGAGATATATATTGAAGGCAATGATGTAGATGGTTTCATCGCAGCAGCCAAGCGTTTTATAAAAGAGCAGGATGTCTTGAAGGAAGGAAAAAGTGAAATTTTTGTCGGCGGGGACGACATCGGTGGGATATCCGTGTTTGATTTCCTCCATAACGCCAACAACAAGAAACACTACAAAGAGGATTCAAATGAGTTCGGCTCCATCGTGAGGGATGCGCTCAACGAGAATATGGTTGAAGAAACACAGATAAACACCACTGCCGATGGCGTAACGCTTAGGCTCCTTCGTCTCCAGCCCGCATTCTCTAAGAATTTAAAAGATTTTAAAGACACCGTGCAGCTGCCCGTGGTTTTGGCAAGAGGCTTATGGTCAAACCTCAATTCCTGGCAGGGCTTTGGGGCTGAGCTGGCAAGCACCGAAGCACGCGACACCTGGCTCATCGAGATAACCGGAGGCCCGGGAACCGACTGCGCCATCGAGATAACCGGAGGCCCGGGAACCGACTGCGCAGGGAAAGCCGTCTATGACTGCCCGGACTATTCCTATAATGACTTAACCGACAGCTACGTTCCCGCCCTGCTGAACAAAGTCCTGAATGAAACAAACAAGACCAAACTCCAATACGTCGGCTTCAGCAACGGGTGCAGGAGTGCATTGTCGTCGTTGGAAAAAGGCTCCTTCGACCCCGCGAAAGTGGATACGTTTGTCGGGGTCGGGTGTCCCGGTAATTTCAGTGGGGACAGCCTGTTTGCGAGTTGTTTAGACCCCGCGAAAGTGGATACGTTTGTCGGGGTCGGGTGTCCCGGTAATTTCAGTGGGGACAGCCTGTTTGCGAGTTGTTTAAAAAATTTCGGAGAGCAGATCCTCAATGAGTTTGAGGGTGAGGGGATTAAGCATATAACACAAAAAGAATTGGGTAAGAAACTTGGTGAATTGTCATCATCCTCCAGCTTAGGATGTTACCTACTTTCAAAGTTTTTAGGGGAAGGGGAAGGAAAGATTTCAAAAAAACTCGCAAAAGAGTATTCTAATTTTATCTCAAATAACTCGGAAACCCAACCTGGAAAAAGTTTGAGCATTGACAAATTTTCTATGATGTATGGAATTGCAAAATTTCAGTTTCAAAAAGACAATGACTTGGTGGTAACTGAACAAGATGCCTTCGGGATATCAAATGAGATTATTTCGGAAAGAAAAGCCCTGAAGGAAGTAAATCAGAGGCATGACAAACTTCCCGATTCTGAGGAGGTTAAAGATTATATTGTTAAAGAGGTGAGGAAAAATTAATAAAAAAAAGAACGTCTGGATATTAATAAAGGGGTTTTTAATTGGGTCTTTACCCGGTTTTATTGAAACCCTGGAATCGATATATGTTCAAGCATACCCCCCTGATTTTTTTCTGGGAACGCTTAAAAGAAATCTTTTGCTGGGGTCTATTGGAATTGCGATAAGTCTGATGTATATCAAACTTAGAGGGCGCAATGAAAAATTAGCAAGAAAGATTATCTTAGGGATTATTATTGTTTATTACATTTTTGCCTTGACATATTTTTCACTTATTATTTATGCGCAAAAAACCTCGGGAACATTTGGATAAGGATGAAACCCAATAGATTATTTGTACAATTGTTCTTCCTCCTACTTCTCCCCCTGACCTTTTCCATTACTTTGGACGACTTACTCAATTCTTATGACTTCTCCTTCAACGCCCCCCAGGTGAATGTTTCAGACATTAAAGTCTTTGGCAACGATTCGGACAATGACGGGACATTAGACCAATTGATTATAAACATCTCCACAGAAGTTGAAGGGGGGAATTATTCCTTCACCGGAGACCTTTACCGGCAGGGAAGATGGATAACGACAATCACGGAATTTGAAAAGCTCCTGGCTGGCGCTAACACGGTTCTCCTCACTTACCATCCCACCCTGCTCCAGAACGGCACCTACAATCTTACCCTCACCATGCAGGAGAGCTTCCTAACCCTGTTCAAGAAAGACAATATCTTTTCGTTCGAGTATGATAACGCTCTTTTTGAAAAGCCGGCAATCGAGATAAACATCTCAGGATTTTCTTTGGTCAGCAACGACTCCGACCAAGAGGCTGAATTCCTAACCATCAACGCAACCCTTAATGTAACTGCTCCGGGAGATTACCGGCTTACAGCGCTCATCAAAGATAATGCCTCCTCGCTCAGCGATGAGGAAAACAAAACCCTTCAGACAGGAATAACAAACGTTACATTTTCGTTCTCCGCAAACGACCTTCAGCGGCTCAGGATTGAAAATCCGACACTCTACGGGATGATTGCCCAGAACGGGTTCCAGTACTTTTTCGACTTTAATGTTTCCATCCCCTTAGATCTCGATGACCTTGATGCAACAACCAATCACTTTGGCGATACATTCAAAGATGGGCTGGTAGGCCCTCAAGGCGGCAACGAATCCGAATTCCTTGAAATAAATTTCAGCGTGGATATAGAAGACGCCGGGGATTATATCATATCCCTCGAACTGGCCGACACATTCGGAACCTTCGTAACGATAGAAAAGCAATCGTTCAACATTCCCGGCGGCATTCAACCTATCCAATACCGGATCAATGGGACAGCCATCTACCTTTCAGGGATTAATGGCCCATACCTAATCCATCAGCTAACCCTCATGAAAGGTAATACAACAGAAGATTCATTCACAGACATCCATACGACCGCCCCCTACAATTTCGCCGACTTTGCAAAGCCATCACTCCCCGACCTTCTTATCTCAGGAACGGCAAACAATGAAAGTGCTGTACAGATAACGGTAAAAAACAACGGCTCGGCAGCCGCCCTTCCCTTTACCATTACGGCATTGGACAGCAATTTCAGCCAGATCTCCCAGGGGATTGCGGACTTCCTCGGGCCAAGCGAAACAAAAGATATTTCTCTGGCAGTCAACTTTTCAAACCATTCAAAAGTGTTCCTCGCCCTTGACCTCGACAATAGCGTCGAGGAAAGCTCGGAAACAAACAACATCCGCCTCTTAGGGCTAACCGATGGAAAGATTACCTTCAGCATCACCCTTCCCGCAGGATGGAACCTTCTTTCCTTTCCTTTGGATGGCGATAACAAATCAATTTCAAATCTTCTCTCCCAATCCAACAGCTCAATTGCACTATCGTTTAACAGCACATCAGATGACTGGCTTTTTTTCAGGAATGAAACATCCAACACGTTTGCATCCCTCGGATTCCCTCAAGGATTTTGGGTGAAACCAAAATCTCCCATCACTATTTCCTTTACCGGCATTAATCATACCTACCCGATCATGTTCCCCCTCCTCAAGGGATGGAACCTGATAAGTTACCCCTCGCTCCAAGAGATTAATGCCTCCCGTGCGATTGCCGAAGTTAATGACAGCATCACCATGCTGTTCTCCTACCAGAACAGCTCCTGGCTGACTTACAATACCCTCCGGGACCCATCGTTAAACACGCTCACGAGCCTGACTCCCGGGCTGGGATACTGGCTGTTTGCAAAAAACGACGTCAACTTCACATTTGATGGTGTTTTCAGATGAACATAGGGGTGTGCGGCTCTGCCGTCGGGCCTGACCATTCCATCCGGCAAAAAGCAAGGGAGATCGGGCATCTTCTCGCGCAGCAAGGCCATACTCTTGTTTGCGGCGGAACGACCGGCTACCCTGATGAGGCCCTTAAAGGGGCTCTTGAAGGAAACGGAAAATCCATCTGCTTTTCCCCGGCAAAGGACAAGCCAGGGCATATTCAAGTTTACCATTTTCCGTTCTACCCCTCTTCCGAGTACGTTTTCACAGGTAAGGGCATTCCCGGAAGGAATCAATCTATTATCGAAGCATCTGACTCTGTCATCATCATCGGGGGCCAGATCGGAACTTTAAACGAGTTTACCCTCGCGTTTGTGATGAAGAAGCCGATTTTTATCTTCAAGGATTCTGGAGGCGTGGTTAGGTTGTTGCCACAGATTATAGAGGTATGTAAAAAGGGCGGAGAGCAGATAGTAACATTCGGGAATTTGGAGGAGCTGAGGCAGGCGATATCAAATCAATAGGCAAGGACTTTGATTCTCGTGATGGAATACCTTGTAAATATCAGGCGGACTTTAATAATTTGTTACGGATAATAAATTCAGCCCCTATAAACTAATCCCCATAGGTTTTTAAGAAGGAATATGTTCCCCTCGATCATGCCTCAAATGCCTGTAAATCTGGGGTTGGAAAGCCTATGCCTCGGGGAAATTTACTCGGGAAGATTAGTTATGGGTTCAGGAAGTAATGGAAGAGACTTCAGAGTTCTCATCGATTCCGGAGATGAAACCTGGAGATATTGGGGATATTTAACGGAGGCCAACGAAAACCATTCCGACTTTAGTTTCAGTCAAAATTTCAGAGCTTGGGCAAGAGGCCAAACACAAGACCCCGGGCCTTTTCCAGTTAGGGTTTGGAAAAAGAAGGAAGAGGCCCATACTCCTAATAATTATTACCTTGCTCATCCGGTCGATGTCCCGGAGGACTTCACTAAGTTCCATTTATTGAGGGCAGATGCCCAATCGATCCTTGGCCCCGGCCCTGGCCAAAACATATTTCCTGCAGTTGCCATGTACCGGTATGATAATAAACTCCATTTGAAGGCATACCTCCCAAACGGAGAGGGGATTGTCTTCTTTCCTGCCCCCTATCGGATAAGCAGTGATCTACAGGAAGATGACCCCAAATGGGCTTTTGCGAGAGCGGAGTCTGAGCTTACAGCAAATATTATTGAAAGGCTCAAGCCCGGGAGCCAGATTATTGTGCGCAAAAAGAATGTATATACCCCACACTTTAATCTTGCCGTTCCCGTGGTAAATTTATGGAGAAAGGACTTAGCTTACCGCCCAGATGGAGAACGGCTTCCCTATACAAGCATGTTTCAAGACCCTTCGGGCAGATGGTGGATTTTCAGCCTGCCCATCGTAGGGGTTGAAAAAAGCGGCGAAGGTGGAAATGTTGGAGTCGGATATGTTCCAAAACCCCGGGACCATCAGGCCAACGGCTATTATCGCCGGGTCGTTGTCAGGGACTTCCCGTACTTGGGAGGAATCGTTAATGTTCAGGCCGAAACTATCACTCCCAACGAAATTGTTGGAACGGCACTGAAAGGCTGATTGGCCGTTCTATCTCGTATGGGCATAGCACCTTCAAAATTCCCGACGGGCTTCGAGAAGGAGCTGCGTACTGAGAAAATTCTCTTGAATTTTCTGGTACCTCGCTCGCTACCGCTTCGGAGGTTCTGAGATATCCGGGGGATTTCTGGAACTTCCTCGCTACCGCTTCGGAGGTTCCCGTAAAGGAGAATCTTGCGTTCCTTCTGAGGAAGGAGGGCGGCCCCCGCAACGCTCGTCAATAATAGTCAATAAATTGAATTTTGACCTTAGGGTGCTATGCATCCATGAGAATTCTTTAGGTCGAACAAGAAGGATTGCTCCTTCCTATTCTCCCCGTTTTCCTTCGTTACATTTTTATACACCTTCTCCTATATAAGGCTTTT
>JACPII010000073.1 GCA_016188175.1 Candidatus Woesearchaeota archaeon
CTCGGTGCCCCAGTTTTTTTTATTCCGTGGCGCTTTAGTGCCGCTCTTTCTTCTCATTTCTTTCGAAAAGAAATGCCGGGGTGCCCCAGTTTTATTGTTATTTCCTTCCAGGGCGATTAGTGGAATTGAGCAAAGCGAAATTCCACTGATAGTGCATGGGCTCCTAAGGGCGAAGCCATTAGCCGGGGTGCCCCAGTTTT
This sequence comes from Candidatus Woesearchaeota archaeon, assembly GCA_016188175.1. Classification (GTDB taxonomy): domain Archaea; phylum Nanobdellota; class Nanobdellia; order Woesearchaeales; family JACPBV01; genus JACPII01. Next base: position 201 of record JACPII010000073.1, read on the forward strand.
GTTATTTATCCAAAGATTTATTCTTTTTTCTCAACAGAAATAACTGTCGTATAACGCATTTCAGCCTTCGGAAACCCGTATAATTCCAATAGGATGCTTGCAAGGTCCGCCTCCGGACCCGAGGGGTTAAACTTTACCCCACCTTGAGAGAAAGCCCGCCTGATATAACCGTGGAGGGTATCTCCTCTTTGAGGAACAACCTCTCCAAGAAAATATCTCCGGTTTGAGCCCTCTAAGGTGAGATATTGGAATTTACCATCGGACTCGACAGAAAATTTTCCCGCAAGCCTTTCCAACGTAGGCAACCTGCTTTCCTTGATTACTTCCCGTCCGCCAATAAATGCACCCGCCCCCAACGCAGCTAATGCAAGACTATAGGGTATCAATGAGGGTTTTTTCTTCCTCCCGGCCGTTAGTCCCGCTAATTTTCCAGCATCCATCGTTTCAACTCTTTGTTTGGCAATATTCGTTAATTCCAGTCTATCTGGCTTTTCTCGTAAGCTGCAAAGCTTTGTGGAAGCTTTTTCTCAACTTGGGATTGTTCCCAGTTCCGTTCCGACCGCTGCATATATCCTGGATGAGGATGCCCCTTTGGCTTTTTTCTTCCCGTATTGTAATTCCATGCGACTTCGTCCCAGAGGAAGTTTGTTTTATTTCGGTGCGCCCAAATCCTCTTAGCAGTCCAATAAAGATTGGTTTCAACCCCCTGTAATCCGTCGGAAACTTTTCCCTTGTATTTCATTCCTTTTCGTAAGGGCCCCTTATACCCGAGTTCATAGGCAACCAACCCCATAATCTGGCCAAGCCCGTAGGAATGGGAGCAATCCTTGGTAAACTGGCCGAGCGAATATTCCGGATTTTCTTTCCTGAGCTCAAAAAACATTCTTGTGAGGTAATTGTTCTTTAAAAAATTTCCTTTTTTGTTTAGGACAAGCATCGGCTCAACATATTTTTTCTGGAATGCCGGCTCATATCTCGTGGCCATAGCGTTTAATGGCTCATTTTCACTCCGGATGACCATATCAACAAGCCTTGGGACCGGAATGCCAACATCTCCGCATACTTTGTAGATAAGTTTTTCTATATGGGGATGCTCCTGAAGCTGTTTTCTTTGTTCCTGTAAAGAAAGCTTCCCTGCATTTTTGGGAAGGTAGATTTTTTGCCCAACCTCAATCTTGTCAGGATCCCCGATATTGGGGTTTAGGATGAGGATATCTTCAATAGTAGTCCCGTACAATCTCTCCAGGCGGGAAAGGGTGTCCCCTTTTTCAACGGAATGGACTTCTCCTTCCCTGAACTTCCATCCAGAAGGCTCCTGAAGGTATTGGCCGGTTTCTATCTTGTCTGGATGTTTAACGCCGTTTAACCGGGCAAGCTCGTTCCAATCTCGCAGCCCATGGGTTTTTGCAATTTCAGAAAGAGTATCCCCTTGTTGGACAACATATCCCTGGGCAGGCTTTCCGCCGCCTAGAATGGTATAAAGAGCGATGATTGAGACAGCCAAGTTTCCCGGTCTTTTGGAATTCATATCGCCCTCTTTTTTCCCCTTTTCTTCGTTCAAAACTCCAAAAACAGTTCATCCATCTCATAGCTGCCGACTTTCTTCTTGTTCAGGAGCCCCATCTTGGGCTTTCTCCCATGTGAGCCTTTGATCTCATCAAATTCATAGTCGTCGTCGAGCACCGACTGCTCTTCAGCCACGTAGCTTTCATTGTCTTTTCCGTTCATATGATCCACCCCCAAAAACAGTGGTTTTATCTTAACTGCAAACGGCCTAAGGTCAAAACTCAAACGGCCCCCATAATGAGTTCGTCGCGAGGGGTTGCTCCCTACGGGAACCTCCGAACGGCGTGAGCGAGGTGCCAGAAAATTCCTGGAATTTTCTCAGCACGCAAACCTTCCCGCCCCGCATTGGGAGTTTTGAAGCCGTTAGCAGTTAAGTTTTATCTACTAACCAGTCAGAAATAGCAACTATTTAAACCTTTCGTTTTTGTTGTTATTCTAAAGTAGTTAATTACTTAACTTAAGCTTGGAGTACCGTCTGCACTCCAGGCAGTAGGCGACCAGAAAGCCATCCCTCGCCCGTACCCGGCAGTTCAAGCCGGGGATAAGGATACATCTGCAATTTTTGCAGGTATGCCTTTTTTCCGAGAGAGGGACATTGAGCTTGTGTTTGTTCTTAAGATAGGATATTTTTTTGCTCAAGGCCTTGAATTTCGAAATCTCTCCCTTTTTCCGGAACTCCCTTGCTTTCCCGAACAGGCTCGGTAAAAGGGCAGCAGCCTCCCTCTTCGCCCTCGCCTTTTTCTCGAACTTGCTCATAGGGGAAAGTAAACAGCTGGCTTATTTAATGGTTTTGAATTACAAATATTGACTTTTAACAAAACCTTTATATATGAAAAGTAAAATAAGCATTACATTATGAAAAATTACATAAAAAAGTATCGAAAAGTCCTAAAAATGACCCAGCAGGACCTTGCCGCCCATATCGGAGTTTCCCGGCAGACGATCATCTCGATTGAATCTGGAGCAAGAATGCCATCCCTCTCTTTAGCGATGAAGGTTGCAGGGACATTTAACCTGCCGATTGAAGAAGTGTTCTTTCAGTAAGAAAAAGGTATGTGAAGCGATGAGAATTCTTTAATACTCTCCCCGTCAGGTTACCATTACAACACAAGGAGGTGTTTAACATGGAGCAAATGCAATTATTCGCTGGGTTGGATATGCATACTGAGTCCATCACCGGCACCATAAA
>JACPII010000074.1 GCA_016188175.1 Candidatus Woesearchaeota archaeon
TGCCCGCTTGAGGACCGAACCATCCGTTTTAGGCTGCGGCAGGAGTGGAGAAGAAAAGTTTTGTGTAACCTGCACTTCTTAATTGAAAAATAGTGTTAGGCCGGTCAAAACTTTATAGGATATTTTTTTCTATGGTGAACTGCCGCGGGTTTCGCTCCGTATTCATCCTACAATAGTTCTTGTGGACCCTCGCACTAAACTACTGCGGGCTAAAGCCAGCAGGGTTCTTTCCTATCCCGAGCCTAAAAGAATTTTGACACCAGCTTTCCGATCTTTCTTGGAATCCCCCTGAAGAAAAGCACAATTTTCTGTTTCAAAGAAAGATTGACCAGATGGACAATGATCTCATCTTCAGTATGGAACGTCCTCCCATTCTGATCCTCAAATTCCAGAGTGATCTTCAAGGCATTTTTGCCAGCTTCCAGGTCGCTTCCCTTCAGTGCGATGGAGAACTTCCGTGTTTGGGACAGCCGGTCTATCTCCCAAGCCTGCCCAAGAGCGTCCAGGCGCAGCTCCAATGATACAGGATCGCTCATTGATATTTTATCGAGGGAAAATGCTAAAGAAAAAACATCGTCATACCCAACTCTTTCCGGAGCAGAGATTTCCCCGATAGAAACATCGGGATTATCCAAAACCAGAACCTCAGCATATCCGGTCTTCTTTATTTCCGGGCCCGTTGCCTTGACAGCCAGCTGGTGGGCGCCAGCTTTTGACGGAAAAAAAAGAAATGAGGCGTTCGCATGTTCCCCCTTCGTTAGCCTCAATTCGCTGCATTCCTGTCCATAGCAGACTCTTATGGGGGCAAGGTCAGATTCCCCGCTGTTGGTGATGCTGCAGGAAATGCTCGTATTCTCGTACAGGTAAATCTCTTTAGAAAGAGGAAAACAATAGAGGAAAACATTTTTTGACGCTGGTTTTTTGAGTTCTTCCTGCCGTTCCTGGATTAAGGATTCCACATCAGAAAGAGACATAACTACCCCATCCTCCCGGACCTGGAATTCCCCGCCAGAGGAGACATTCTCGCTCGTAAATGCAAGGAATGGAAAGGTGTAGAGATAGCCGGAGGACAGCTCCCCTGCAGCCTTTAGGGCAAAATAAGCAGCCTTCTCCTCCCGGGGCTCAAGGACCAATACCTGCCGCTGGCTGCCCGCAATAGAGATTTCAGGAGAGCTGACGATCCCTATTTCCGTCGCAAAGTAGCCGTCAAGAAGGTTTTTGACATTGACCGAGATAAGATTGTAGGAGCCAAACCCCAGCGCGGTTTTTTCAGGAACAGCTTCGATGGAATAAAATCGCTTTGGGTTCCCTTTCCTGCTGATAACCTGGTTCTTGATATCCAATGGCGAGGTATCCGCATCGATATTCCTCCCGAGCCATTGGTAGCGTGTTGAGGGATCATCTGCATCCAGCGCCTCTTTTAACTTTACATGCAGCTCATCGATATGGCCAAACTGCCCGAACGTCACATCAAAAGGCACCCACCCATATCCGGGAAAATAGACTTCTGCCCAACCATGCGCGCCAAAGCCCTCACCGGTGGGCAGCGCATCAGTGTAGGCAACACCGGAAACAAACTTCGCCGGTATCCCCAAAGCCCTGTTTAATGCGATAAATAAGTTTGTCAGCTCGTCACAAACCCCCCGCTTGTTCTCAAGCACCCAGGACGCCTTTTGGGACACGCTCTCGGTAAGCGTGCTTAAGTCATAGACAATATTTTCCTTAGACCACGACGCAAGCTTTACGACAAGCCGAAAAAGGTCATCTTCCCCCCCTGCAAGAGATGCCGCCAAATCCTGGATAGGCGCATAATCAGAATCCACCGTTTCGGATGGAAAAAGAAAGGGCTTGACCTCATCAGGAAGCGTCCCCAGCGGAAAAGGAATTTTTTCTTTGATAAGCAGGACGGAAGGCGACGTTTCGACGCTTGCAGACAAAGAGAAGGGGAATTCAACTTGTTTAGGTTTCTCCCAGACAAAGGAAGCGACATTATCCCGGGTGATCGCCTCAGGCCTTGTTTCGAGCTTAATAACCCTCTGCTGGAACGTGTTGTAGGGGAAGAAGGAAAGGTTCACCAAAAATTGGCTGATCGAGAAATCGGCCTGTGAAGGCTTAAGTATTGCAGAAGAAGAGATAGAAAGCTGAGAGCCAACCGCATCATATCTGAACGGGAACTCGGAAGCGTATACTAACGGCAGGCAAAGAAGGACAATGATACAGAGGATGCTCCTGCCCGGCATTGCCATGGCTTGTGCTTATTGCTGCTCTCCCTGATTCACCCTGGGCAAAAGGATAGGTGGCGGCAAATTGACTTTCTGGCTCAGGATCAATGCCTCAATATTGCATTTGGTCAGGACCGTGTTAAGGACATTCGTCATTATATCTTTAGACACTTTTTTTGATTTTTTCCATTCATCCAGGAGAGACTTGATCTTTTCCTTCGTCTCGATGAATACCAGCTCACCGCCCAGGAGGATGCTTCCCAGGTTAGGCTCATAAGAAGAGTTAAACTCAAATTCAAAGCGGACTGCCTTCTGGCCGTCGCCCCCGAGATTGAGGGGGTGGTCAACGACGTCCTTGAGGACAACATTATTCTTCACGTTGATCTTTCCCGAGCCGCCGTCATTCCGGGTAACCTGTATCTTGTTGAAATTAAAGCCGATGATTGTCATAGTGATGACCTCCGTTATGCCACCTAAGGAATGGGGTTCGTTTATAAATGTTTTCCCGGAAAGTATGTGAAGCGATGAGAATTCTTTAATACTCTCCCCGTCAGGTTACCATTACAACACAAGGAGGTGTTTAACATGGAGCAAATGCAATTATTCGCTGGGTTGGATATGCATACTGAGTCCATCACCGGCACCATAAA
>JACPII010000075.1 GCA_016188175.1 Candidatus Woesearchaeota archaeon
ATACCTCTCCCAATACCAAACTCAAAATCCTAGAAACTCAATCACTCAAGAAATACGGGCTGCTTTACAATCTGCAGCAAAAGAAGATGCACAAAGACTTTTCTCAACACAACAAGCAGTATCTCAAGGAATGGCTGATCCCCCCGTAATCGTTACTGCAATCCCCATAGATAAAACCGATGAGAAGAAAGGATTTAGGGTTATTACCCCTGATGGGAGTACAAATTTTTTCCCAACAAAATCGGAAGCAGATAAATTCGCAGAAATTCAAAACGACCGCCTAAATGCGGCTGCTGCCGGCCTTTCACCTTCTGACAGCTCCTTATCCGGTGGAAAAAATCTCTATAAAGATGCAACAGGAACATTTTATTCCTCGGTTGCAGATAAAAAAAGTAACCACCCGTTTTCAGGCACCTCCTACACCAAACAAACCCGTGGCTCAATCACTTTTTTGGAAGAAAACCAGATGGAAAAGGGCAGGATTAAGAGTGAAACCGGAGTTTTCCTGGCAAGCGGTCTAGATACTCAGGAAATGGACAGGGGGACCCTTGATGACATCCTCAAAGAAATTGACCAGAAAGATCCCCAATTAACTATCGCTGGTAAAGTTGTCAGCTATAATGACCAATTTGGAAACAGAGTTTCCAAAAACCTTGTAAGTTGGACCGAGGGGGATATTAACGACGGTAAATTTTCCGGGACTCTGCCTACTGAGCGTACGAGAACCGTCTACCTTGATGCTGAAGGGAATATCATCTCCCCGGATGCATTTAAGCAGGCGCGAGGTGCTTCTGAACTCAAGGTGACCACAAGAGATATTTTAGTTGATGATAATAGCAAAAAAACCATGTTAGAAGGTGGAATTTCTGGCCGTTCTGACCAAGGGTTTTGGAAATATTCTTTTGGAGCCCAAGATGTTGTTTGGAATGGCAATAAAGGTTGGACAGATCAATCCGATAATCCCGTCCCTGCTCTCGCTAACGTAAAAGGGCCAAAGGATGAACCTCCGCCAAACCCAACACACCAATACATGAAATACTTCGAAACATTCAATCCAAATGACAAAACCATAACGGGAGTTGGTTATGCTCAGGACGGCACAATACAATATACTTCCTATAGGGAGAACATCAATGGGGAGTGGGTCGGGGATAAATTTTTGATTGGAAGGAATGGGCACTGGTATGAAATGGGCAACAATGGAAAGATTAACCCTATTGACGAAATGGAAGTCAGCGCTAAAATTAGTGGCCAAGCACTTGTAGCAAAGAAAGACAATGCAGATGGCCTAGTTATCAAAGAAAAAATTAAAAGCCGCAACACCAAATCCCTCTCCCGCGAATCCTTCGCCAACTGGAGGATTGCGATTGGCCAGTTCCAGGGCTTTTCCGGATTTACCCAGTTCCTTCCCGACGGCTTTGTTGAGGACTGGAGGGAATTCCTTGACAAGACCTACATCAGCAAGCTCCTCAAGAGAGACTATTACGCTTCGCTTATCTGCGATGCGTGGCTTCCCTCCCCGGGAAGGGACCAGAATGTCGTTACTCTCACGAGCAGCTCAGGAGCAAAAGAAGTTATTGGAGGCTTCCCGGCAGGCGAGCGCTCCCAGGTTACCTACCCCAACGGCTCGATTGACTATATCTACAAGCTGACGTACGCAGTGAGAAACCCGGAAGGCTCCGGAAGGAAGGAATTAAGGTTCAATGTCTTCATCACCAAAGCCAGCCAGAGGTTTTACCTCTACCGCAGCTTCATCCCCGTCAAGGAAGGGAAGAAATTCATAAGGGGCTTTGTCGCAGCCACAGACGGAACAGACAAAGACTACCTCAGGGGCCCCGTCGTTGGAACCTCAAGATTCACCTTTGACCAAATTTGCCTGGAATTCAATCCAAAAGTAACTATCGTCGGAAAGAAAGGCGATGATGAAGATGTCGGCCAGATCTGCAACGACATCGGGACATTTACCGGCCCTGCGTCAGCCTTTGACGAGATGTTCGGGACAAGCGTTGCCCCGGGAGCAGCCGGCTCAACCGGAGAGCTGAGCTTTGATGAGGCGTTTCCGGGTTAACAGCTTTATGGATAATCCTCTAACATTCGGGCATTATCTGGGTACAAGCTTAAGAATGTAGGTGTGGTAAAATGACTGCCAACAGCGTGAAAAAGAAGGTAGTTCTTATTGACCTCGATATAGTAACAGTCTCCCTGTGGGATAAAATAGGAAAGAACAAAGAGAAGGCTGACCAGTTTTTGAATAGGGTCAAAAATCTGGAGTTTGCTATGGTTACCCCCATGTTGCTTATTGATGTTGTTGAGCGGTGGAGGCACCAATCCTTGAAATCAAGGATTAAGGAATTTTATAAAACCTTCTCTAGCAGGGTATATACCGACATTGAGATTAAAGAAAAGTGCAAGCAAGGTGATATCGATTATGAAGCTGTGCTTGATGCTCTCGAACAAAATGGGGTGAAAAGGGAAGATGCTGCTCTCGTCCTTGTTGCTTCCTTATTCTCTTGCGATGCTTTGGTTACCTTTAATCGTGTTCATTTAAGGAACAGGAAGGAGGCTGTGAATCAATTACTGGTCAGATGGAACCTGCTGCCTATCCAGATTGCCGGACCAGAGGAACTTTAGGTTTAAGCCTATTCATCCTCTTAAGGAATTCGCTGGTCAGATCCCCCTTGATCTCGTCCGCAAGTTTGATCGAGTAATTATGCCAAAATTCACCTGCTATATTGAAAGACACAACAATTGGGTATAAATATTTGTGTCTTTGGCTATAAGGTCAAAACTCAATCCAAAAATACAGCCAGACCGTCGCGGGGCCGCCCTCCTCCTGCAAGGCAGGAACGCTGGATTATCCCTCCGTTGCGAAGCAACCGGAACACTACGCTCACCCTTACGGGGACGCAGGGCCATCGTACAACCCATCGGGAGTTTTGAAACAACAGAAATTGCCAATCGCAATCTCTGGGCTTTAGCCCGGAGAAGATGGCAATTTCTGAGTGCTCAAAAACACGCCCCGTGCTTTAGCACGGGGTGTTTTTGACAACCCTAAGAAACAAAGTTTCTTGGGTGCCAATAATGCGCTAGCATTATTAAGCATTGCAGAGCCGCTCCGATAGGAGCTTAATGCATACGGAGGGGAAATACATAAGCGCGGAAAATCAAAGCAAAATTCAGTTTGGACATATTA
>JACPII010000078.1 GCA_016188175.1 Candidatus Woesearchaeota archaeon
AGAAAAAGACGGGAGTCCAGACCATTGCTGCAAGGGACGGGATGGAGATTGACTTGTTGTCCTATTCTGTCGACAAAGGGCAGAGGACTCTCGAGGGCTTTAAGGAACCGGTTTTAGCCGATAAGCCAGACAATCAGGGCGCCAAGGAAACATCCTCCCGTTAGGAAAGGCATCGCGGGATGAATGAGCATGACAACAAATTCATTCACTGTTAATGCCTTTCCTTTCTTGCTGGACGTCCCCCCGTCAGCTCAAAGATTTCACCATTGAGCTTCGCAAGAAGGATGGCAACAGAAAATCTGAGGTTTTCTTAGTTGCGCTCACTTCGTTCGGCAACAACGGAAAATCTGCGGATTTTCTTAGTTGAGTTCGCTTCGCTCTTCAACAACCTACGGCTTTTCAATGCGACCCATCCTTTTCCACTTTTTTCATTGTTGACAGCATGTTCCGAATGGCTGTATACGCGCCTGCTCCGAACATCTCTTCGGCTAAATCCCTCTTTGACATCGCTTTAAATTCCTCTTTTCGTTCTTTCCAAATATCAGGAAATACTTCTTCTACCATAGAATTTGTTAGTTGCTCAGGAATAAGCTCTTCCATCTTGTCCATTGGAATGTCAACATGGACGTCTTCGAAGCCTTCTTCTTTTGCCAATTCTCCTGCATTTCGGAAACACTCATAGCACATATGCTTCTTGGAAGTTTGCAGCATATCCGCAGGACACTCAATTTCCCTGCTGCAAAAAGAGCAGTTCACTTTTACCGATTTCTTACCAGCTATATCTTGAGATCCTTCCATTTTTTCAACCTCCCCCCTTTACATGAACTCCCCTAAGAGTTACCTCCCTCGAGGATGGCAAGTATTCTGCCTACCATCTGATAAGCCAGACGACCAGGGCGCCAAGGAAACAGCCTCCGGTCAGGAAAGGCATCGCGGGATAAAATTTCCCTTTCTTGCTTATCCAGAATAAATAGGCGAGCGCCCCTGTTGCACCTATTGGGATGATGATTGTTTTCAGCATTGCGATTGCCGGGGATGATGTTGTTATCAATGTTTTAAGGATCACTCCGGCAAACAAAAGGGGAAATCCCATGTCGCCTCCGCCGAGAATGGCAGAGGAACGTGCTGCTGATGGCGATTTCTTTTTGCTTTTTTGTTTGTCCTGAGCTGCGCATTCCGACGGGGATTTATACCTGACGACGAGACCGGCAAAGAGCTTCTGCTGGGTCTGGAACTTTGCCAACGCAACCATGTGCTTGGTTTTCCACACAGAGATGATATCATAGGCGGAGATAAGCGCCAACAGGATAATCGCAGCAGAGACATTAACCAACGGGACAAATATTGCAGCGATGCCGCCATAAAGAAAAATTTCGGTCAGGTTGTGGATGAGCATATTGGGCCTTAGGATTTTCCACAGGGCAAGGCCGACAGCGATAACGAGGGCCAGGGAAGCGGGGAAAAATGCAGCAAGGGCGATGCTTAACGAAAGCATGACGGCAAGAAAAAACCATGCTTTCCAAAGGAATCTTGTTTTTAGCTTTATGAGGAGAAGAACGAGCAATGTCCCCATGATGATTGCCCCGAAGATATAGAGGAACGATGTCTTTTCCTCCAGGGGCGGCCTTTCAATCTCAAACGGAAGATTTGAAAATGAAGGTTTTCCCGTCTCCTGGGTTGTTTTCACGTCTATGTACTTGAGGGTGATGATGAGGCCGATGAGCTGGGAGGCAAAAAATAAGAGGAGAAGAAGCACGGTAACATTAAGGGTGTGTTTCATCTGAGGTGCCTGGCGTTTGCGAAGGTGAGAAATCCAAGGATGATGATTGCGAGAATGTTTATCCACAAGGGGACCTGCCAGGCGTTTATGGTGACTTCCCATCCCGTGAGGAGCCTTGCAAGATGAACTGCAATAATCAATGAGAAAAAGAGGATGTTGAGATGGAGGATTGTTTTGAGGCTTGTCTTTTGCATGGCGATATTCTGGCCTGAGGCTTTATATACTTTTTTGTTTGATGCCTCGTTTCCTTCCTGGTTTTTTAGTATATATACTAGTATCATTTCATTAGATTAATTTCCAGTAATAGATACAGATATATTTATATATGTCTTATCTTCTTTCGTCAATACTCTATCATGTCCAACAGGTCCATCCTCCAGTTCCCTAACAAGCGGCAGTTTTCCCTAACTGTTCCTATGGGCCTTGTGCTTGCAAAGGGCTGGAAGAAAGGGGACGTTTTGGAGTTTACGATAAACACGAAAGGGGATTTGGAACTGCACAAGGTGAAATAGCTTTTGGCTGGCCTGGGATGGATAATAAAACTTTGTTGCGGGAAAAAAGCGAGTATGAAACCGATCATTGAGCTTGAGGACGTTTGGAAAATCTATCCCATGGGGGAGGTGAGTGTTCCCGCGCTCCAGGGCATCTCGCTCAAAGTTGGGGAAGGGCAGTTCCTTGCCCTTATGGGGGCTTCGGGAAGCGGAAAATCAACAGCGATGAACCTGGTGGGGTGCCTTGATATCCCGAGCAGGGGGAATGTGTTTTTGCAGGGCAGGAATATCGCTTCGCTGTCAGAATCACATCTTGCG
>JACPII010000079.1 GCA_016188175.1 Candidatus Woesearchaeota archaeon
AGGTATCCGACAATATCCTGTACGCCCCCAAATCGGTTGAGGTCGGCATCCGGAATTGGTATCTCAAATCTTTCTTCCAATGCCATAGCGACTTCCACCCTATCGAGGGAATCCCACTCTAATGTTTTATCGGTGATTTCCTTTTTTGGTACCCAGGCAAGAACTAGATTTGTTTCCAAACCTACCTCTTTTTGATTAATCTTTAATTTTTCTGCCAAGACTTGAATTACCTCTTGCGTGAGTCTTGAATCGTATGCTACTGGTACGTACGGTTGGGCTCCTGCCATTGTTTTTCCAATAGCCGGGAATCCATATCGGAATATAAACCTATTTATTTTCCATTAGACTTATTGCAGAATATACTCATTTAGTCAGAATAATAACCTCATCATCCACAAGCACTGAATGCTCTGCCTGGCTGACCAACCCGTTTTGTTTCTCGACAAGAGGCGGATAGGAATGGATGATGTTAAGCTGGTCGAATTGTTTCAGGGCAAAATCAACCTGGGCCTTGGAAAATTTCTTTGTGAGCCAGCGTGCCGTGAAGGGGAGGTTTTGGAATGTGTCAATCTCTTTCTGGATGTCCCTGACAAAACCGATCCGAACGGATTTTTTTCCTGTCATCGAGAAGACGGTTGCACGGCCCTTTTCCTGAATGAGGCCAATGCCGTCGGTGGCAAACGGCTCGATGGCGATGACCTGGCCTTTTTCCAGGATTTGAGAATCTTTGGTATCAAAATTCGGGATGGTTGGTGGAGTGTGGACGCTAAAATGGCCGAGCCCGTGGCCTGAAAGATTTCGCACTGGCTGGAATCCAAAGCTTTGGATAGTGTCTTCAATTGCTTTTCCGATGAGGGAGAGCCTGACTCCAGGCTTTACAATTTCCAATGCCGCATTAAGGGCATCTCTTGATGCTTTGACTAAATCAGAATGATTGCCTGAAAGGTCAACGGTAAGCGCGGTGTCTCCAACATAGCCATCAACATGGACGCCAACGTCAAGGCAGACGAGCTGGTCTTCAAAAACCAAGGGATCATGGCCCTCGGGGCAGAAGTGGGCGGCTGTTTCATTTAAGGCAACCTGGGCAGGAAATGCAGCCTTTCCCCCTAATTCAATCATCTTTGACTCAATCTTGTCGAGGACTTCGACGACCTTTGCGCCTTTTCTGATCAATTCGCTTCCAAATTCCAAGGACTGTTTTGCGATGCTGCCGGCCTCTTTGTAAGCCCGGATGATGTCGGAATCCATACTTTAAGATGGGTTTTGGGTTTTATTTAAAGATGTATGGTGTGTTTTTGTAAAAAGATAGGGGGTGGCACGAGGATTCTATGTTCGGTTGGCGCTGAGGTATATCTGGGGGCGGAATGCAAAAGAATTTTAAATACATTATGAACTCCAATACTCATGCCACCAAGACCAAAACCCGCGGAATTGCTGCAGGAGTTAAACCAGATTCAGGAAAAGTATACCCGACCAAGTGAAACTGAAGGCAGAGAATTAAAAGAGGATTGCAGCGTTGATGACCTTGCATTTGATTTAGGCAGTGTTGCTGAGGAAGCTAGGAGAGTTACTGGCATACAAAGGATGGAACGGGCAAAAGAATGGGGGGAGGCATGTTCGACGTATTCTTGTCTTGCTTCGCTTTGCAGAAGTCAGCTACACGGGTTAGGAGCGACAAGTAATTTGTATAATACCCCCAATTCTGGTTCTCAAAAAGATGTGTTTGTTTAGCACCCTAAAGTCGAAATCCTAGCATCTATTGACGGCGAGCGCGTTGCGGGGGGTCGCCCCGTCCGGGGACGCAGCGCCGGCGATGTATCGTCTTGGATTTCGAAGGTGCTAAACAAATACAAAAAGATTAGTATTTGATTCGAGGTTTATGGGGATGTTTTGGGGCTGGCATCAGGAAAGAGGATGGCGGGCATTCAAAAAAATCCGACCACCCCAATGTGCCAGACACCGAAAAATTTAAATACGTTTACGTGCACACATATGTTTATGGCAACAAAGACATTGACAATAATGGAAGACGCCTATGGGATGCTAAAGGCTGCAAAGGCGGAGGATGAGAGTTTTTCGGAGGCTTTGAGGAGAGTTCTTTCTCCCCGGAGGGCTAAAAGCCTTAAAGCTTATTTTGGCATCCTTTCGGAAGAGGAAGGGCAGGGAATTTTAGATGTGTTGAAAGAAAACCGAAAAAAGGAGATAGAGCTTCTCAAAAAGAGACCTGCATGAAAGTTGTCGACAGTACATTCTTGGTGGACCTCCTTAGGGGAAAGGAGGATGTTAGTGAAATCCTTGATGGCCGAGAATTGATAGTTACAACTCAAATTAATATCTACGAAATCCTTAAGGGCTTTTTTTTGAAAAGGATATCCCGCTCAAAGTTTGCCCAAGTCAGGGCCCTCTTTGAGGATATTCGTGTGCTGCCATTGGATGACTACGGCATTATCCGTGCTGCTGAGATTTCATCTTCGCTGCAAGAGTATGGCAACTATGTTCCAGATTGTGATTGTTTGACTGCTGGAATAGCCCTGAGCAAGGGAATCAACACCATTGTGACGAGAAAGGGGGAACACTTCAAAAGGATGAAGGGGATAAGGGTTGAGGCCTATTAGCTGACTGCTTATTTTATCCTCACGCACTCTAAATTCCTCGGCGCAGCAGTCTCAATCCTGTTCTGCTTGTGGATGGAAGAGGCAAGGTCAAGGCATCTTGAGCTTTCGCCGTGGTTCACGAGGACGCGCTTTGGCTTGGGCTCGACCTTATCGAGGTATGCCATCAGCTCGCGCCTCCCTGCATGGCCGGAAAAGCCTTCGATGGTGTGGATCTCGATCTTGATGGGAAGGAGCTCGGGTTTTGTCGAGGTGCCAAACATTATTTCCGTTTCCCCTCGCTGGATCCTCCGGCCCAGCGAGCCTTCCCCCTGGTAGGATACGAAAATGAGGCTGTTCTTCGGATTGTCCCCGAGATTACGGAGGTATTCGACGGAAGGTCCTCCAACGAGCATCCCTGAGGTTGCAAGAATGATGCATGGCCCGGTCTCTTCGATGACCTGCATGCGCTCCTTCTGGCCGGCAACTTCTTTAAAGCGGGGATTGAGGAAGGGGTTCTGGTCTTTGTGGAATACTAATTTCCGGATATTGTTGTTGAGGTATTCAGGATAGGCAGTATGGATCGCGGTGACATCCCAGACCATCCCATCGACGAAGACGGGAATCTCAGGAAGCTGGCCTGCCCTGATGAAATCGTCCATGAGCACCATGATCTCCTGCGCCCTTCCGACTCCCAGGACAGGCACGAGAACTTGTCCACCGCGTGCGACGGTATCCTGGATGATCTTCTTGAAGTGCTCTTCCTGCTCGTGCCTGGGGGGCAGAACATTTTCTTTTCCGCCGTAGGTTGATTCAATCATCAATGTTTCCAATCTTGGAAAAGAGGTGATTGCAGGCTCCAGGAGCCTTGTCCGGGCATATTTCATGTCCGCAGTATATAAAAAATTGTGCAGGCCATTGCCGATATGCATATGGACCATCGCTGAGCCCATGATATGGCCGGAATTGTACATCGTTATGCGCACATCGGGAGTAACATCGGTCACTTCCTCATAATCCAGAGTGATAGTATGTTTGACCATCTCTTTGATGTCATCGGTATCATACACGGGCTCTTTTCCCTCCCCCCTTGCGATCTTCACAAAATCCAGGCAAAGCAATGCCATGACATCCCTCGTCGGCTCGGTGCAATAGACGGGGCCACGAAAGCCGTATTTGAACAGATAGGGAACAAAGCCGCAGTGGTCAAGATGTGAATGAGTTACAATGACGGCGTCCAGCTGCTGGATATTAAATTCAGGCGCCTCCAGATAAGGGTACGGGTCAGCTTCATTCGCGGGGTCGATGCCGCAATCCAGGAGGATTCTCGATTCCGGAGTCTGCAGGAAGAAACAGCTTCTTCCAACCTGCCTTCCGGCGCCTAACACGCTCAAGCGGACCCACTCATGCTTCTTTTCGCGGATCCATCCGTCATAGATTCGGTGCCCGACCCTATCAAGAAATTTCCTCCTGTAGTCAGAGTGCTGGAATAAGACGGCACGGATATTTTCTATCAGCTTTGACCTGATGGCAGGCATCCTCCTGATAAAAGGGACCCACAGGGTCTTTGCCCGGATCTCGTGGAGGAATAATCCCTGCTTCCCGATGGCAAGGCCGGGCTTGTCAGCCTCGATAACGACGATGCTCCGCTGGGGGTCAAAAAGGACGTTCGCTATCCCTGCTTCCTCAGGGATGATAGACTTGATCTCTTTTTCAGCTTTTTCAGAATCCATGCAGATGGATGGGTCCGGCCTGAGCTCAACACGCTTCTTGATGTTGTCGACGGCTCTCTTGATGAGGCCGTTGTTGTTGAGAAAGAATTCCTTATCCTTGGTGTAGAGCACAATATTGGCTCCTTCGAACACGGCCTCCGAAATGCTTTTTTCGGGCAGGTCCTTCAATATTTCTTTGATGATATCTGTCATAAAAATCACATCCCTTTATTCACAATGGAAAGAAAGCATTCACGCTTCAATCTTGACACTGACCAATTTGCTCAATACCTTCTTCAGGCCGTCTTTGGTAATCGTCAGAATATCGATGCCATTGCCTGAGGCGATGTCGCGCTGCACTGCCGCATTAATCGCTTTAGCTCCCAGAGTAATACCCTCCTGCACGGTAATGCCGTCATGGTATAAAGTCTCCAAAACGCCAAAGGCCATGACCGAGCCGGAACCCGAGCTGGTATAATCATCAATGCTCGTGATGCTTCCATCAGCGCCGACATCAAAAAGATGGAACCCTTCATCGTCAAATCCGCCTACAACAAAATGGGAAATACCGGGGATGAGGCTGAATTTCCTGATATTGTGGTATACCATCGAGGAAAGCAGATTGACGCCTTCACTCACTGAGGTAGTCCTTCCGCTCCTTAAGTCTTTCAATTTTACCTCGGCCCTGAGAAGCTTGACAAGAAGCTGGACATCAGATACGGTGCCGGCAACGGTAACGGCGATATTGTCGGTGACCTGGACCACTTTCTCGTATTTCTTGTGGGCGATCAGATACCCCGAGGTAACTCGTTTGTCTGCGCAAAGGACAACCCCATCCCTGCATACCAGCCCAACGGTAGTTGTGCCTGTTTTTTTAATGTCTTGGTCTTCCACCATTCTCAAAGAAATCCTTGCTGGTAGGGGGGATTCCGTTAATATTTAAAGGTTGCGGTTTTGGGTTAAGCCACGTTAATGTGTTGATAATATCCTATTTGGTTGGCAACAACAAAAATGGCGGCAGGCGGTCATTTTGCCGACGCAAAATGCCCTACGCACAACGGAAAATCGTTTCGATTTTCCTAGTTGCGCTCGCTACGCTCGGCAAACCACCCCGGAGGGGTCGTCCCCCGGTGCGTCTGTGCCATTGTTGTTGCCTAGCACAACGGAGTTGCCTTAACCCCGTTCTGCGGGTTGTTTGCAGGTTATCAAAAAAACCGACCACGACGGCCTAATAATAGGATTCAGCTGGGTTTAGCAAAGGCATCCCTTATTGAGGGGCAGTGGTTTGTGCTCAAAAATTTTCCCGATAGTTAGGCGCCGCCCTTTAAGCCGCTCACTTAGGGGTGGAGAATTCCTGACGATTTGCTATCTCCGCCAGTTTTGGATAGATCCTTTCTGCAAACCCGGTAACTTTCCCTGCATATTCAACACTTAACAGCTTGCCATAGTAGGTTACCGAGTTCCTAAAATACCTCAACTCGTTGATGAATGAGACCTCATTATCTGAGAAACCTAATTTTTTTAGATAGGAAACCTCTGCCTCATGGGCAAACTGGCCGGAAGAATGGTATCCATCCAGCAAAAGTTTTGCTCGTATCAATTCCATTATGATGCCATAACAATCCTTTACAATAGAGTTCGCATTATCCTCGTCTATTCCCATCATCCCCAGCCTTTTTTTCAGGCCATTGAATGATTTATCTGATTCACTGATGAGAAACCTGGCCCTTGGCCTGTCAGGGGAGTATTTTCTTAAGATTCCTTTGCCAACATACTCTTCAAAATCTTTCGGCATCATCATAAGTCAACCCCGCCGCTTAAGACTATCCCATTGAGGATGCTATCCTTCAAATTTTTGTGTATCTTGTCCCACGATTCAAAAAAATTAAGGCTTATTGCCCTTTCAAGCAGCTTATCAAATCTAGCTATGCCGATATCCTTTGTCTTGACCCCGATAATAGCGATGTCTATATCCGAGCGATTCTCCTCTTTTTCAGCGTATACGTCTTCGCCTCTGGAGTAACTGCCAAAAAGGATTACGGTACAGCCGGGAAATTCATTGTAGAGAATGTCAAAAATTCCCGACTCATAGATAAGCTTAAGGTTCTCTGCCCTCTTAAGCTGAATTGCTCTCGCATAATCCCTGTTGAATTCCACCATTACGAGGTTCAGTTTCCCGTGTTTTTTTACCCTGATGATATGTTGTTTTTCCAACACACGCAATGACTTGGAAACGGCAGTTGGAGTGACTTTTAGTGCCCTTGCAATTTCCCGAATATTGAGCCCAACTCCCGACTTAATGCAAAACAACCGGAAAATTTCTGACTGAAGCCTTGTCCATTTAACTTGGTACATGTCCATTTTAGTTATTAGGTGCACACTTTAGTTTATATACCTTTTGGTTTTTCGCGCCTTCACCTCAACAGGAACCTCCGCCATGGCCGGAGCATTTCTTAAGCAAAGCTTTTAAACTTAGACCCACTAACAAGGGACAAAATGAAGATGAACTTCCTTGATGATGCAGTGGACCTGCTTTCTGCAAATACTATTAGGCCCCCTTCTATTGGGACGCTGGAAGATTATAGATTTGGGTTCGAGGAAAAAGGGGAAAAACATTCCCGCATGGGAAGATTGTTCTTATATCCACTGGCTGTTGGCGGATGGATTGGAAGCATGTTTTTAGGGATTCAGACAGCGTCCGGTGAGGAGGCGAAGCAAGATAAAGCTCCGGAAGGCTACCGCCCGGTGTCGACATTGAACGGTGGCCTGATTTACCGGAAGCCGGATGGGAGCTATTACAATCCTTTGACTGGTGAAAGTCTTAGAGTCGCCAACCGCGTTGAGCAGGGAGGCGTTGTCCGCGAGATTGTTCAAGGGATTGACGGGAGCCTCACGTATATGTTCTCCAGCGGCTCAGGTAATAACGTTTCTATCATTTCGGTCCAGCTTCCTAAGCCGGAAGGCGCCACACCGGAGCAAGGAACGGGCGGAAATCTTAATGACCGGATTCAAGATGCTTTGATAAAGACCGGAAAAGGTTTAATGGAGAAAGGAAAGTATGGAGAAGCGATTCGTTATTATGAAGAATTGACAGGTCGTTTTCCTAATAATCCGGATCATTGGGAGAGGCTGGGGGATGCGTTTTATTTTGCCAAACAGTATTCTGATGCTTTGCATGCGTATATACAAGTTCAATACAAAGATCCCGAGGGTAAGCGTCCTGGAATGTGGTCTAATCTTGTATTTATAGCGACTTTTATGAATGCTCCAGAAAATGCGAATGGATGGAGAGCAAAGATTGAAGATTTGAAAGGAAATAAATAATTTTTTCCATTTATGCGGAAACCGTGAGTGTGATAGTTCTGGTGTCGACGACTTGACCTTGATTTTTCAATCTAATTGTGATAAAGTTGCCTTTTTGTTCTGTTGCTCTTATTTTTCCTTGAGCTATTTTCCCATTAATTGTCGGGAGTCCAACAATTTCAATTCCCGGAAAAGTCGACTCCATTGTAACCTCAAGACCATTGTTTGCGTTAATAATCTCTGCTTCAATATCTGCAACACTATCCTTGAAGACATCAGCCTGCAATTTAAGTGGATCGAGTGGGTTCACTCCAACTCTTATCGCCCCAATACTCGGCTTCAGCCCACTGATGGTTCCTGCTGGGGCAGTGAGCCCTTTATCCGTACACTCCCTCTTTCCATTCTGCTGCTGGATGCATTGGAACTTTCCTGCTGCAGGGCGGGCTGTGGTAAATGTTGCATCCGTCGCAAGTATGTCCCCGCAATCGTATTTTCCCGGCTCGGTAATCGGGTCGCAGACGCACATTTGGTTGTTCAAGGAAATTCCTGTCTGGCATTTGGGGTATTTCCTGCAGGCGTTAAAGCAGTATTTATAGTAATCCGGGCCGACGGTTTTCGGGCAGTTAAACAGCATTGAATTTCCGCAGGCGCACACATTGACTTCGTTCGTGACAATCTTTTCCTGGCCGGTAATCTTGTTCGCGTATTTGATCTCTGAATCTTCAATGCATTTGGTGTCGCTTTCTCCCCTTTCACCGGGCAGGAGGAATATAGGGATTCTTGCAGTTTGGAGGATTCCTCCCGAGACTATAGCGCGGTTATCAAACGCCGGCCCACGGATCAGGCTGCAATCCTGGGCATTTTTGTCCGGATGCCTCAAATCAACCTTCAGCACAAAGGATTCTTTCTGGCCGGCTGTCGAGATTTGAGGGACACCCTTCGATTGGTAGGTAAAGATGTAGCTGCCCTTGGCGTCGGTTTGCTGGACAGACGTAAACCTGATGCTGACTTTGGCTGCCTTGATAAAAACATCGCATTTTTTACCATCGCAAATATTTTTTAATAGGGTTTCCTCTCGGTCAATCGTTATGGTGTCCGGATTGTTGGCATCGTTGGAAATATCTATACCGTTATTGAGGTCTTTATTATTAAACACGATGGAGCCCGCGGCATCGATTGCCTGGGTTTTTGATAAGATGCTATGGGGCAGCCTATTCCCTGCCAAGGTTCGGATTCCGTTGGCATCAAAGAAAATATCGAATGTCGCTCCACTTCCCCCAATATCCTCGGGAACAAATGTTCTAAAGGCGCGGATGTTTGCGGTGTGGGAGCCGGCTTCGAGCCTTGTGTCGATCGGCTCAAGCTCCTCGATGATGTTTCCATTTTTGTCTTCCAGCCTTGCGATGATGCACTGCTTCTGCTTTCCGTCGGTGTTGTAGCGGATGGTTCCTTCAATGTTTTCCCTGCTTTCCGTAAAGTAGGTTGCCGGCTTGATGTCGAGCAATGAGGTTGTTGGAAGCTGGTTGACAAGGCTGAGCTCTTCGAACCGTGCATCTCCCGTATCGGTAAAGAATGAGGCTGCTCTCGAGCAATCGAAGGTGCCGTCTATCGTTACCGTGCAGCCAACGATGTCCCTTGCAGAATAATCCCTGATGGGGAAATAAAAGACTCCGTTCTCATGCCCTTCGGGGAAGCATTTTGTAGGATCTCCTGCTCCCTCGCGGTAGAAGTCTTCATGGAGCCTGAACACAAACTTGAGATGGTCATACCTGAACTGGGAGCTTTTGATCTTATCTGTTATCTGAGATGAGTCAATCTCGACGAGCTGGTTCTGCAAAAATGGGCCCCTGTGCGAAAAGTAAAGGATCTCCCTTCCTCCCTGGCCAAAACCAAAGGGGGAGTCTGCTGCACCTATCCGGTCTGCGCTTGAAGGGTCCCTGACACCGATGCAATCGCAGTTGCTTCCCTCCTTGTCTCCCTGAACTTTGCAGTTAATGCCGCCGGGCTGGCCAACCCGGGAACCGAATTGGTTCCTGTCCTGTTCATTGACACAGGCAAGATAGACATCATATCCTTCGAAATTGCATCCGGGATTGATGAGCCAGGATGACCTGTATTCGTACTGGGCAAATTTTGTTAACGGATCAAAGGTGATATACTCCCTTCCCGGAAGGACTGCCTGGACAAGGGTTGCATAGGGGGCATCATAAGCAACATCAATGATATCATCAAGGTCAATCTCCCAGTCATAGCCGAACGCAGCAAGGCATATTTTTCTAAAGACTGCTTCCTGGCCAACACCCAATAAGTTGTTCAGCTTTGCATTCCCGTATTCTGAGGCAAGCTCAGTCTGGGTATCTGCAACAGATTCCCAGACGCTTTTTGAGCCGACGGCAAGGGCTTCGGCAATTGCGCTGTCGCTTTTGGTAAAGTCAATCCCTTTCCCAAACGGCAGGCAGCCATTGGAGATCCACGAGATCACCCTCCAGAGGAATGAGCAGATAAACTGGGAGAATAATTCCTTGCATACGCCTGCGTCTGCCCTTCCGGTTGTCCTGATCTGGAGGAGGCACGTCCTCAGTGAATTAAGGACATTCCTTAAGAGAACTAACCGATTGAGTATCTGAGAGAACGCAAGGCATTGGAACGCTGCAATGTGCTGCCGTATCGGATCGATGACCAGAAGCTTTCCGTCGGTCTTTCCCAGGCCGTCATAGAGGGCATGATTCAAGCCAAAGCAGGCGCTTGAATCCCTTCCTTTGATATACCTGTCCGGATTGTATTCTGTTGCGCCGGATGGGGCGGGCCAGCGTGTCTTGAAATAACGGTAGCTCCATCTCATATCTGATTCTGCCGCTGCTTTCGACCCATCGATGGTGTCGCTTTCAACATCAGATGGCTGGTAGAATTCGGAGGGGGTTCCCTTCTCAGGGTTGATGCAGCAGCACTCAACACGCTTGTCCGGGTCTCCGCTTAATGAGCCGGGAGCATATTCATCCCAGCAGTTGCTCGTATAACCTTCTAATCTTGCATCACCAACCTTGATTGGATTCTCTTTTCCGGGCTCATACCGCGATAGAATTCCGCCCGTGGATTTCGACTGCCGGGATTCTTTCTGAAGGGTTATGCAATCGCTTGC
>JACPII010000080.1 GCA_016188175.1 Candidatus Woesearchaeota archaeon
AGACGGTTCGCTTCAGGGACCGAGAAATAGCGCTTGGGTATTTTTTCGACCATAAAAATGAGTGAAGCGATGAACTATAAAAAGATTATTGTTCTTTAAAAGGCATTTCCGATGGAATAGTTATTGAGGGATGCTCAACCGCGCAAGATAAGACTTTTTACCTTTGTAACCGACGGCAACAATCCTGCCGTTCGGGTCTACCCTCATCGCCTCTATCCTGCTGAAAGAAGTTGGAACCCATGTTTGTTTAGTTCCATCTGGGGGAACAACAAGAAATCCTGTGGAATTTTTAGCATATCCCGAAACGGCAAAGCCCCCGGATGGATGGGCATCAAAACCAAACGCCCTCTCTAGGGGCACAGGGATGGCCTTCAAATCATCTACACATTCAATATACCATCCGTCATCATTCCACCTCAAAGCATAACGGTCTTTTCCTGCAAAAGCGATATCTAAAGTCCTGGGCAAAGGAGAAGACTCTGTGCCCTCGGGAAAAAACAAATAGAACTCCTGATGTATGGAATCTCCAACTCCAGTTAGAGCATACACCTTTTTTTCAGAAACACGAACTCTGCTTAAGTGAGGGATAGTAATCCTTAGGTGCCTATCTTTGTTTGCGAACCACTCCCGGGAACCGTCAAATGGGTATTCCATGAGCTTATCCTTATCTGCATCCCCAACTAGTAGGCCGCCTTGGTAACCATCAATTGTCGAAGGATTATCCACTTGCCAAAAAAAATTCCCGGGGAGAAGGTGAGGCTGTAATAACTCATCAAGGCAGACAACCCTTTCTTGTTGGTGGTTTGCAGCAAGAAATATCCTTCCATCCGGAGCGATGTAGATGTCCCGGACATTATCAAATGCAGGGTCCCCATTCCCGGGCCATCTAAAAATATCCCTTAAACATACCTCTTCTATCGGGAAGTCAGAGTCCATTACTCCGGGGGTTGGAACTCCCATTAAAAGCCTTTCCTTACAATAGTTCTGGTTTTATTGTTCACCATCCCAATGATTCTCCAAAAGGTTTACCGTCCCACATCCGCCCAACCAACATCAGAAAACGTGCTTCAAAAAAGACAGCATCCTCGGTTCTGCCAGAAGCATCTTCAGGGCAAACGCGCCGGGATATTCCCTGTCCGAGTGGGCAATCAGGTTTGCAGGCCTTTTTTTGTTCATCAGCTCAATCAGATAGTTGTAATCATGATCAGAGAACTTGTCGAGGGTTTCCCTGATTTTCAGGTGCGCCCAAAGGTTACGCCCCGTCGCTTTTCTCCAGAGCGTGTCATATCTTTTCCCCGTTTTAAAGGATTCCGCAAGGGCCTGGGCAGCCTTCATCCCAGGTATGATGCCTCCTCCCGTCGTTGCCTTCACGTGGCCCCCGGCATCGCCTACAAGGAACATGCCATCCTTTTCGCACCGTGCCTTGGGATAATGCATGGGGATTAAGCCGCCGCGGTAGCTCATTACCTTATCCTTAAATTTTTCTCCGAAGCGTTTTTTCATAAACCGCTCGAATTGGAACGAAGGCCGTTCGCTCACCGCCAACCCCGCGATTGCGCTCTCTTCCGACTCAGGAACGACCCACGCAAAAAAGCCTTTGCAGTAATCGTTGTTAAGGTAGGTTTCATACATCCCTTTGTCAAACTTCCCCCTGATGACCGCCTGTGCGCCGATCCATGGCTTTCTCCGGATGGAAGGGTTCAGCAGGGGAAAAAGCCTTGAGTTTGGGCCGTCTGCACCTATGAGCCTGGAATAGGAAAGCAGCCGTGCAGTGTCTTTGTGCTGTATCGTCGCTGTTTTATGCAGGGGGTCGCAGGAAACCATCTTATGCCCCGTCTTGAGGACAGCTCCTTCTTTTACGGCAAGCTCATTAAAGAACTCATCCAGCCCAATCCTGTCGACGACAATATCCTCAGTTTTCAATTCGGCAGAGTTTCCATCCGGCCCGAACACCTTGACGCGGGACAGGGTATTGAGCAAAAGCCCTTTCTTCAGATGCACCATATCAAGGAAGCTTTTCGTGATGATCCCGGTGCAATGGCACGGCTCCCCGATCTTCTCGTGGTCCTCGTAAAGCGTAACGTTGAACCCCTCTTTTTCAAGAAGGTATCCTGTATACCCGCCGATCGTCCCCGAGCCGATGATGGGGATGTCTTCATTTCTGGTTTCCATCCTCGCGTTGGATAATTGCCTCCTTTAAATTGTTTGTTTTTCCGGTATCTCAACTCAGTTGTGCAAGGCAACAACAATGGCGAGGCGAGGTCGGGGCCGCCCTCCGTCCGAAGGACCGGAACTCTTCGCTCACCCCTCCGGGGTGACCGAGCAGGGCAAAACCGAACAACGTGAGGTTTTGACCGTCGAGCCCATTTTTGTTGTTGCCAACCAAAATAGGTTTTACCAGGCCATTTAAAATGGCTTCGCCGTTTTTTCTAAAAACCCAAATATTTATTAACCGTTTGGGCTTCCCAACGGGCTATCGGTTGGGTGTATTGCATTAATAAGGGAAATTAAGAAAATCCAGAGGTCGCTCAAAAAGTCACTCCATGATTGGAGCTGTCAAAAACCACCAGTCACAGACTGGTGGAATGTGGCGGAGTGATTCCACGTTCGGTGGTTTTTGAGCATGCTCAGAAATTTTCACGTCAGAAATCAAGGGCAAGCGAAGCTTGCCACCAGTCACAGACTGGTGGAAAATTTCCGACATTTTATCGTGCTGCAAAAAGGCGGAGGGAATCTTATCATACCATGAAAAAAACACTTGATTTGGCAGGAAAAAAAGCAGTCGTGTTCGGGGTTGCCACCGACAAGAGCATCGGCTGGAGCATCGCAAAGGCGTTGAACGACAATGGCTGCAGGATCGCTTTAGGGTACCAGGAGCGCGCCGAGCCTTACGTCAAGGAGCTTGCGAAAGAGCTCAAAGAGCCTTTCCTTGCGCAGTGTGACATGGTCGCTGACGAATTTATCGAGAATTTCTTTGAAAAGCTCGATAAAGGCTTTGGAAAAGTTGATGTCATCATCCACAGCGTTGCGTTTGCAAAAAAGGATTTTCTCCAGGGTAAATATTACAACATCGAACGGAGAGCCTACAATACTGCCCAGGAAGTCAGTGCATATTCCCTCCCTGCAGTCATCAAGGCAGCGGTAAAATGGAATCTGCTCAACGGCAACGGCTCTATACTGACGCTAACCTATCTCGGCTCAGAAAAAGCTGTCCAGAACTATAATGTGATGGGTGTCTGTAAGGCGGCTTTGGAGTCGAGCGTCAGGTATTTAGCCCTCGATCTGGGAGAAAAGGGGATTAGGGTAAACGCCATCAGCGCAGGGCCTATCGCAACGATGGCTGCCTCAGGGATAACCGGTTTTGAGGGCATATTAAAGCATGCAGCGGACAAGGCTCCTTTGAAGAGAAACATATCTGCTGAAGATGTTGCCAACCTTGCGTTGTTCTTATGCTCTGACTTATCAAAGAACATCACGGGGCAGGTGGTTTATGTGGATGCCGGATACAGCATCATCGGGCTGTAATTTCCATTTATCCGGTCAAGCCTATTTGGTCCCAAAAGAAACAAACACATTCTGCTCGCCCTCAGAAATATCGGCAGAGACAGAAAGGCCGATATCAGCATTCCCCCGGACAGGTTTAAAGTAGGAGAACTGCCCATTAGGGGAATCTCCTCCGCTCCTTAAACACACTGTTGCCGTGCCAAGGCCGACGTTCTTGCTGACGGTGGCGGATATGTCCATATCCAGAAGGGTGTCCTTGCTTAGTCCGCCTTCGTTCAATAATTCGGCGCCTATCTGCAGATTTCCCTTTGGCGATTTCCACGCGAATGCAACAGGTTGGCCGAATCCTGTTTTTTTTGCAATGATATCATGGGCCTCCACCTTTGCCGCAATAAAAAGGGCGGTTATTGCAGCATTAAGGACAGGTTTATCCTCAAGGCTCTCCCTCAATTCTTTCATCCCCACAACGACCTCATAGAGGGGGGAATATTCATTTTCAAGCAATGTTGCCATTTCCTTAAGAAAAAACGCCGAGAGTATCTGCTGCCGTTGAGGGCTGTCCAGCGAATTTTCCAGCCGTCCGATAAGGTCAGGGTACTTGTCCAAATCCCCGTGGGTGATCTTTAGCCGAAGAGGCTGCAGGTCAGGAAGGGAAGTGATGGGGACGGTCTGGCACGAAGGATCTTCGGGCGGGGGAAGGTTCTCATAATTGTCCGGCATGCACGCATTCCCCTTCCTGTAGGTTTCGACATCCAGGAAATTGACCTTTTCGAACGCCAGCTCGCAGTGCCAATCTTTCGGGCAGCATTCTCCCTGAGCATCTGAACCGGGGCAGGACCGTTCCTGGGGGCATGCCCTGTTCCTTGGGCAGCATACCCCTTTCTCACAGGGGCTGAGGAACGAGAGCAGCTCCGTCGAAAGCTCTAAACCGTCCGCAAAACTGTCCGATGATGGGCTGTCAGCCGGCTCCCTGCAATTCTCTTTGGGGATGCATATCCCGCCATTATCGACGCAAGGCTGTCCCCCTTCGCCTAGGCATTTCTTTTTGCAAGTCTCTTTTTTATTCGCGGCAATATTTTCCGCAATCAAATCCCATTTTTGATTGCCGCCCGCGTTGTACGGGGCTTGTGAGAGTTCCTTGCATCTTTTCATGCAGTCATTAGCCTCTTCAGGAGTGTCGATATCTCCATCGTTGATGGAATCCATAAATCCGTCAATCCCGCACTTATGGTTTAAGACAATATTTCCGCTGTCATAGAAAGCATTTCCTTTTGCAGGATTTCTCTCGATGACGGGGTCATGGTACGCCCCATCGTCGCCCCAATATCCTTCCTTCACAACCACCTCTGGCCTATACCATTCAATCTCCTTGTATACCGGCTGATAGCGGTCAGAAAAATACTCTGGGGCTGGATACCACCAAGGAGCCCCGCAGCCTTCAGGGAACTTCCATACTTTTTCATTTTCATCAAAGTTTGTTATTATTTTACTATCAACAATTTCTTTGCCGTATTTGGTAACCTTCATCCCAACAGGAGAATTTGGCAGGATAATCGGTGATGGAAGGAATGTCTGGGGGGAAGCTGCTACGATGGTCGCTGGCTCGTACCCCATCCATCGCGTTTTAAAGATGTCCCATGACTCAAAGCCAATAGGCTTCCCAAATCCTGCCCCGCAGGGCTTTGTGTCAATCGCCCTTACCCTGATAATATCTCCCGGATTTGCAATGAAAGGATTTTCAAACCTGTCAGAGCCGGTGCTTCCAGGATTTCCCTCAGCTTTAATGCTTCCATCCGTTCCGCTCTTTAAAGTAACCCAGACGACGTCGTCAGCCATTTCGTTGAGCCAAAGCCTGCAGCCCTTATACTCGATAGCGGTGCTTTGGGCAAAAGGCAATGCAGCAGAGAAACTGGCAAAAACCAACAATAGAACAAATGAGATTGCCCTCATAGAGTTTTTTCTGGACCTGAATTATAAAAATATGCCGGTTTGGGGGTTTATGTTCTTGTCTAAGAATGCGGTCTTTGGGATGTGCCCATCGCCCCGGAAAAAGGCAAAGGGGTAAATAAGGTATTCTTCGAATCTGGAACTTTTCTTCCATTATTATGGAACTTTCCCACCAAAAAATTTATAAATAAATGGTACTTTCCTTCCAAAAATGACATCAATCATGATCCACAAATTGAGGGTGCAGGAGCATATGCAGGCAATTGAGGAAGCTATTGCAGCGGGTATAGAAAAAAGGCCTGCCACCATCGGCCTTCATGTTTCTGCGTGCTCGGTTTCACTGATAGAACTGTACCTTCATGTCCTGGGAAAGATAACTGCTGGGGCATTGATAAAACATGAGTGGTTCAAAAAGCCAAATCCCGGGCAAAAAATCCTGCCGTTAGCGGAGCGTAAGTTGGGCGTTGAGTTTCCACGAAAGGCTGAGATTCTTGAGCAGCTCTATGGCATCGAGGAGCAGAGGAATAAGCTCATTTATGGGAATCCTTCAAGGTCTGTCATCGAGGTAGTCGTTTCTTCGTATCAGAAACTGTACGGCATCATCAAGGAAGAGCTTGAGGCCAGGGGTGAGAAGCTTGAATAAGGAAACGCGGATGGCAATAGCGTATGCCCAAAACTTCCTCAGCTTTGTTTTTCTTAATCCCATTGCCGCAGGAAGGATCAGGGGGGTTTTTTTGTATGGCTCTGCTGCCAGGGGGGAGCTTGAAAAAGGAAGTGATATCGACCTTTTTTTTGACATTTCCGAAGAGGAAGACAAGGAGCTTGAAGGAATAGGGAGATCTTCCCTCTCAAAATTCTATAGCTCCAGAGATAATGAAAAATGGAGGCTGCTTAAATTTTCTTTTCCCCTAAGCCTACAGATGGGAAACCTTGAAAAATGGGAATTGGAAAAAAGCATCGCCTCAGAAGGAATTTCCCTCTACTCAAGGAATCCGGAAAGCAAGGCACCGGAAAGGATGGTTTTGTTTATCATCAGGCTCCCAAAACAAAAGAGGAGCTACCTTTCTTTAGTGAGGCATCTTTTCGGGCGGACGGAAAAAGAGTATTCAGGCAAGGGTTTCTTAGCGGGTATAGGGGGAGAAAGGCTCAGCTCAAATGTTATTCTCCTGCCAAAAGAGAATCAAAATCCGATGGTGGAATTCTTAAACAAGAGGAAAATAGATTACCGGATTAAAGAGATTGCGTTGTTGTAAGGGGCGCGCGATACAGCCCTTTATTAGCAGGGGCTTCCCTTAACTAAATAACCCGCATCACAAAACGCTAGCGAAAGACACAACAAACTTTATAAACAACCTCAAGGTATCTCTATTTTTTAATGAGAAGGATTATTCGCCAAAAGTTTTTTCTTCCCGCCTATAGGGCTCTTTTTTCGTTTCATAAGAAAAAATCCAGACACGGCGGAGACGTGACGGGGGTTGCCCCCTCCGGGGTGTCACGTAGGGCAAAACCAGCCCATGCTGGTTTTGACCGTCTCCCGCCTTGTCTGGCTGGATTTTTTCTGAAAGCGAATTTTAGCTTGAAAGGGGTGGGAATTTGCACGCAGTCTTAGCCCTTCGTGACGGAACAGTCTTTGAAGGGATTGGATTTGGCGCAGAGAAAGAATCTATCGGAGAGGTTGTCTTCAATACCTCATTGGTCGGCTACGAAGAATCACTGACTGACCCAAGCTACAAAGGGCAGATTCTTACCCTAACCTACCCGCTTATAGGAAATTACGGCGTCAGAAGGTCTGATTTTGAATCAGAGAAAGTTCAGGTCGAGGGATTTATCGTCAGGGAAGTTCAAAACTTCTATTCGCAGCGGAATGCAGCAAGGTCAGTCCACGAATTTCTCCGGGAATTTGGCATTCCCGGCCTCGCAGGGATCGATACCCGGGCTTTGACCAAGAAAATTCGCCAGTACGGCGTTATCATGGGCTGCTTAAAGGCTTCTGAGAAAAAAATAAGTGTCGAAGAAGTCCTCAGCAGGGCGAAGGAAACCGCTTCCTATGGGGCAACCGATTACCTCCCCCAGGTAAGTGTTAAGGAAAAAGCCTTTTATGATGCCAAAGGAAAAAAGACAATCGCCCTCATAGACACCGGGGTTAAGCTCAGCATCATCAGGAATTTTCTCAAGAGGGGCATCAATGTGTTCAGGCTCCCCTACAATGCGTCCCCTCAGGATATAATCGGGCTCCACGTTGACGGCTTATTTTTGGCGAACGGCCCCGGAGACCCCGAGCAGGCGGTTGACGCAATACATGTTGTGAAAGAGCTCAAGGAAAAAATGCCCATTGCAGGGATCTGCCTGGGCAACCAGATAGTCGGCCTCGCTTTGGGTGGAAAGACCTACAAGCTCAAATTCGGCCATCGCGGCACAAACCAGCCGGTGAAGGACATAAAGAATGACCGGGTTATAATCACCTCCCAAAACCACGGGTATGCGGTCGATGCAAAAAGCCTCGGAGGCACCGGGTTGGAAGTCACCCAGGTCAATCTCAACGACGGGAGCGTCGAGGGGCTTCGCCACAAAACATTGCCTATCATCACCATCCAATACCACGCAGAAGCCAATCCCGGGCCTTGGGATGCAAACGGTTTTTTTGACGAATTCATCAGCATGCTTAAGTCCTGAACGTGAAGGAAAATGTATGTGCAGAGCAAGGGTTATGCGATAAAATTCAGGATACTAATGGAACAGCCCAACAGCAAAAACTGAGTAACCATGCCCAAGCGAACAGACCTAAAAAAAATACTGGTAATCGGCTCAGGCCCGATCATTATCGGCCAGGCTGCCGAATTTGACTATTCCGGAACCCAGGCCTGCAAGGCCTTGCGGGAAGAAGGCTACAAGGTTGTCCTCGTAAATTCCAACCCCGCTACGATAATGACCGATACCGATATGGCTGATGCCGTCTATGTCGAGCCCCTGACGCCGGAAATTCTCACAAAAATAATCGAAAAGGAGAAGCCGGATGGATTATTGCCGACGATGGGCGGCCAGACGGGATTAAATCTTGCCGTCGAGCTTCATCGGCTGGGCGTCTTAAAAAAATTTGATGTCCGTGTCCTCGGGACTCCTATCAAGGCGATTGAGGATGGTGAGGACCGCCAATTGTTCAAAGAGCTTATCCAAAGCATCAAGGAGCCCATACCCAAGAGCAAAACAGTTTCTGATGTGGATGATGCGGTTGCGTTCGCAAAAATAATAGGGTTTCCCGTCATCAGCCGGCCTGCGTTCACCCTGGGGGGGACGGGTGGGGGGATTGCGTTCAATGAAAAAGAGCTCAGGGCGGTTGCCTCCCGCGGCCTCAACCTCAGCCCGATCCGCCAGATTCTCGTCGAAGAGGCTCTCCTGGGGACAAAAGGATGGGGAGAATTTGAGATGGAGGTCATGCGTGATAAAAAAGACAACTGCATCATTGTCTGCCCGATGGAGAATTTTGACCCGATGGGGATCCACACGGGGGAAAGCATCGTTGTAGCCCCTACGCAGACCCTTAACGACCATGATTTCCAGACGTTAAGGACCGCTGCCATCAAGATCATCCGCGCCCTGAAGATTGAAGGGGGCTGCAATATCCAGTTTGGCCTCAACTACAGCACCGGAGAATACCGGATTATAGAAGTGAACCCCCGGGTCTCAAGGAGTTCTGCTCTTGCATCGAAAGCCACAGGCTACCCCATCGCACGGATTGCCGCAAAGATAGCCATCGGCATGACCCTCGATGAAATCCCCAATGACGTGACCAGGGAAACAAAAGCCTGTTTTGAGCCAACGATTGATTATGTTGTCGTGAAGATTCCACGCTGGCCATTCGATAAGTTCCCGACGGCCGACAAGCGTATCGGGACGCAGATGAAATCGACGGGAGAGACGATGGCGATCGGCAGGACTTTTGAAGAGGCTCTTCAGAAAGCGATCCGCTCTCTGGAAGTGGGAAGGTTTGGGCTTGGCCATGACCCCAAAGATAAGGTTTGTTCCAATAAAAAAGAGATTGTTGAATGCCTATCCCATCCGACGCACAAGCGATTGATGTACATCCGGGATGCTTTTCATATGGGCATGGGCGTCAGGGAGATCGGAAAGCTTACCGGCATCTGCCCGTGGTTCCTGGAAAAAGTAAAAAATGTTTATGAGATGGGGCGCTCTATCTCCTTGACGCCAGAATCGGTCAGGGAGGCGAAGAAATTTGGGTTTTCCGATGTCCAGCTTGCCAAGATCACAGAAAAGAGCGAACAGGAAATCCGGCAGTTCCGGAAAGACCACAATATTGTTCCCGTGTATAAGATGGTCGATACCTGCGCAGCCGAATTTGAGGCAAAAACCCCCTATTTATACTCCACCTATGAAGATGAAGACGAATCATTCCCGTCCAAAAAAAAGAAAGCTGTCATCATCGGCTCGGGGCCTATCCGGATCGGCCAGGGCATTGAATTTGATTACTGCTGCGTGCACAGCGTCTTTGCGCTGCGGGAAGAGGGCTATGAAGCGATTATCATCAACAATAACCCTGAAACAGTTTCTACCGATTTCGATACCTCTGACAAGCTTTATTTTGAGCCGCTGACGTTTGAAGACGTTCTCAACATCGTCGAGAGGGAAACCCCGGAAGGCGTCATCCTCCAGTTCGGCGGCCAGACTCCGCTGAATATGGCAGTAAAGCTCCACAATGCCGGAGTAAAGATACTGGGGACCCAGCCGGAGAGCATTGATGTCGCAGAAGACAGGAAAAAATTTGGCGTAATACTGGATGATCTCAAGATCCCCTCCGCAGAGTGGGGCACTGCCCGGTCGCTTTCGGATGCCGAATCGATCGCTAAAAAAATAGGCTATCCTGTCCTGGTAAGGCCTTCCTACGTCCTGGGCGGAAGGGCGATGCAGATTGTCGATAATGGCTCAGAATTAAAAACTTTTATGGAGGAGGCCGTCAAGGTGAGCCCCGAGCATCCGGTTCTTATCGACAAATACCTCGACAATGCCCTTGAGCTCGATGTTGACGCCCTTTGCGACGGAAAGGATGTCTTTGTTGCTGCAATCATGGAGCATATTGAGGAAGCCGGAATCCATTCAGGGGACAGCGCCTGCGTCATTCCCCCCCAAACCTTGTCGAAGGAGCTGAAAAAAACAGTATTGGATTATACAAAAAAGCTTGCTCTTGCCCTCAGCACCCTAGGCTTGATAAATATCCAGTATGCAGTCAAAGATGGCGTCGTTTACATTCTGGAAGCGAACCCGAGGGCTTCCCGGACCGTCCCGTTTGTCAGCAAGGCTATCGGAATACCCCTGGCAAAGATGGCAACAAGGATCATTCTTGGAAAAACCCTGAAACAGCTTGGTTTAACGGAATATAAAGAGCCAGGCTTTGCATCGGTAAAAGAAGTTGTCTTTCCGTTCCTGAAGCTCCAGGGGGTTGACCCCGTCCTTGGCCCGGAGATGAAATCCACGGGAGAAGTGATGGGCATCGACGAGAGTTTTGAAAAAGCATTCTTTAAGGCGGAGGCTGCTGCCCAGACGCTATTGCCCAAAGAAGGGAATATCCTTATCACCATTGGCCCCCCCTCGGACAAAAAAGTTGCTGTCCCTTTTGCAAAACAGCTTGTGGACATGGGCTTTTCGCTGTATTGCACCAGGACGACAGCCGAAGAGTTTGAAAAAAGCGGCATGGTGCCCATCCATGTTCCCAAGATTAGGGATGACCCAAAGATCCTCACCCTGATGAAAGAAAAGAAAATCCACCTGGTCATCAACATTCCCCGGGGCAGCCATCCCAAGAGCGATGCCTACCAGATAAGGAGAGCCTGCGTTGACCTGGGGATCCCGCTGATAACGACGATGACAGCAACGAAGGCAGCCGTCAGGGCCATCAAAGCCCTCAAGACCCAGCAGGTAAAGGTCCAGTCGCTGCAGGAGTATCACCGGTTTTTGGTTTAAGGAGGGAACGTCTACTTTTTCAATAAATCCTCTTTTATTTTTTCGAATTCCCTCTTTAATCTTGGAAGATCATTGGTGATGATGCTC
>JACPII010000006.1 GCA_016188175.1 Candidatus Woesearchaeota archaeon
CCAAAAGAGCAGAAGGGGCTCGGGGAGTTTATTGGATAATAGCAAATCTCGTAAATTATTGGACTTTTGGTATTTGTTTAGCGCCACTTAGAAATTCATCGGAATTTCTTGCATCCTAAAAATCCTTTGGATTTTTATGATATTACGAACGGACAACAGTTGAATAATTATTTTTGTCCGTAAGTATAGATAAAAGGATTTCGACTTTAGGGCGCTAAACAAATACTTTTATCTCACTATCTCGATCTTTTTCTTATTCAACGGCTCAATGACAATCTCATCAAACAAGCCAATCATCCTTTTTACTAGGGGATTTTCTGTGTTGAGCTTGAACAACTTTGCATTGCCGATCTCTCTCGTATGCTTGATAATTTTTAAGTCAAGGAGGTCTTTCCATATCCGAAACAAGGTAGTCCTCCCAATGCCTGCCCCTTCAGCAATGTCAGAGATTGAGTAATCGAGTTCTCTGCCTTCAATAAGGAACTCCAATACCTTTATTTTCGGCGTATTTCCGACGGCTTTTGTGAATAGCGTTGCTTCCATTGCAGCTAGTGAGCAAACGAAAGTATTTAAATGTTTCCAATTTGGAACATATGTGTTCTTATTCTAGAGCATATCTTTAAATAATATTCTTTTTCTTAAGGTAATCGTGGATAAAACATTTATAATGAAACGATTTCTTAGGAAGCTTATCAATCTCAATATCTGGGGTGGAAGGCATACAGAACTAACCAATTTGAAAAAGTGCCTTCCCAAGCACCTAAGGGGAGAAAAGGTTATTGAAGGGGCGATTAAAGAATCAATCAGAAATGGTTTTTTCAGCACAAAACAATCGACTGGCGAAATTCACGTTTCTCTGAATTCCGAAAAACAGCAAGAAATCTATAGTTTTGTGAAAGAGTAATCTCCTTGGAAAATGGCAACCTTAAAAGAATCTTTAACCGGGGCATTACCTGAAAAAGAGCTGGCGCTCGTCCCTTCCTCCTATGACACCGTCGGCGACCTGGCAATCTTCTCTGAATTTCCACCTGAGTTAAAGAAAAAAGAAAAATTGATTGGAGGGGCGTTGTTGGGGATGCACAAGAACCTTAACGTTGTTTTGAAAAAGGTTGGGACGTACAGCGGAAAGTTTCGCACACCCAAACTCAAGGTCATTGCCGGTGAAGACAGAAAGGAAACCATGCACGTTGAGCACGGGTGCAGGTTTCGGGTCAATCCTGAAAAGGCCTATTTTTCAGCCCGGCTTGGCGGGGAGCGGAAAAGGATTGCAATACAGGTGAAGAAACATGAGTCGGTGCTTGTCCTGTTCTCGGGGATAGGCGCCTATCCTATCGTGATTGCGAAGATTGCACAGCCGCAGGAGATCGTGTCGGTCGAGTTAAACCCCTATGCAGCAAAATACCATCAGGAAAACCTTCGGCTGAATAAGGTGTTTCACATCTCCCTCATCAAAGGAGATGTCGTTAACGTCCTGCCCAAGCTCAAGAAAAAGTTTGACCGGATTGTGATGCCTTTGCCGAAAGGGGGAGAGAGGTTCCTTAAGGATGCGCTGCAATGCTCAAAAAAAGGGACGGTTGTCCACTTTTACACTTTTTCCCGGGAAGACGCGCTGGGGAAGCTTGGAAAGGAAATAATAGAGATGTGCAAAAAAACGAAGGTGAACGCCAAAATTCTTGATGTGGTGCCTTGCGGCCATTTTGGGCCTGGAATCGTAAGGGCATGTGTCGATTTCCAGAGGATTTAAAAAGGAATTTTCATTTTCTTGTGATGCGTGCGATGACCTTGTGAACACCCTATGAGGCGAGAGCCTATGATTAGTAGAAGTAACTGACGAGCACGCGCTCATCCAAACATCCGGATAAAGTCTTCCCCTTCCAGTTTCCCTTCCTGCCTGACCTTCACGATCGCTTTCAAGAAGTCGTCTTTCGTGATTTGGGTCCGGTTTTCACGGATTGCAAAGTAGCCTGCTTCCGTGCACACAGCATGGATCTCTGCTCCGGAGAAGCCATCCATCCTGCCGATGACGTCTGTCCTATTGACGTTGGCTGAGAAGCTCATGTTGCTGCTGTGGATGTTGAATATCTGCAACCTCCCTTCCTTGTCCGGCAATGGCACGTGGATGAGCCTGTCGAGCCTTCCGGGCCTGATCACTGCAGGATCGAGTATGTCTTTCCGGTTGGTCGCTCCGATAACCTTGACATTGTCCAACGGCTCAAAGCCGTCCAACTCTGCGAGCAGCTGCATGAATGTCCTGTTGACTTCTCTTTCTCCCGATGTCCCCATCTCCATCCTTCGGGCGGCAAGCGCATCAATCTCATCTATAAAGACGACTGTCGGGGCCTTGGAGCGGGCCATCTCAAAAATCTCTTTAACGAGCTTTGCTCCTTCTCCGATGAACTTCTGGACGAGTTCTGAGCCGACAACCTCGATAAAGGTTGAGTTGGTCGATTGTGCGACTGCTTTAGCAAGCAATGTCTTTCCGGTTCCGGGAGGCCCGTACAGCAAAATCCCTTTAGGGGGGGTGATGCCTACTTTCTTGAACAGCTCCGGCTTTTTTAAGGGGAGCTCAACAACCTCCTGGATTTCCTGAACCTGGGCCGTAAGTCCGCCAATATCTTTCCACGTTGTCCTAGGCTTCTCAACAATGACATACTTCTCAACGTTGAACTTCTTAGTGATGGGGATCTTCTTGATGACGGTGAGGTTTTTCTGCTCTGCAAGGACCATGTCCCCGGCCCTGAGCTTTTCGCATCCTTCACTGACTTCAACAAAGAATTGGTTGCCGTTAGGGATAGAGATGGTTGCGCAATTTCCTGAGACAGACTTTATTTCGCAGACCATCAGGGGCGGCTTTTTGAATCTCTCTAACTCGTCCCTGAGCTTCTGGACGGTCTCTTTCAGAAGGGCATTTTCAACCTCAGCCTGATTCGTCGTTGTCGTATACCGGTAAATGACGCTGTCCAGGATGTTTTTTTCCTTTGCCTCTTCGCCGTTCATGAACCATCTAAGTGCTGCAATATATAAAAATGTTTGGATTTGGGTACTAGAGAATATAACTCAAAGAAAATAGCGGGATAAAGCTAAACGGTTACGTTTTAAAAAAGAAGTTTCCCTCGGCGGATGACGCATTCGCCATCAACGGTAAGCGTAGGATCCCTTAACACCCCGTCAACGTGGAACGGGACATTGACTTTTCCACCGAAGAATGCGTTGTTGCCGAGGGCGATGTGGACGGTTCCCATCACCTTTTCATCTTCGAGCACATTTCCTGTGATGATCGCGTTGGGATTCGTCCCGATGCCGAGCTCTGCGATGTTGCGGTGATTTTTGGACTTGAGTAAACTGCTGAAATAATCTGCGCGGTAGCCTGTTACTCTTATTGCGAGCCCGTTTTTTACCTCAATGCGCATCGGTTTGGGGAGTTTTCCCATCCCCGCCATGCTTGCATCAACGACGTACATGCCCTCTGTTTTTCCTTCTCCTGGGGCGATAAAGACTTCCCCGGCAGGAAGGTTCCCATATTCTCCCCGTTTATGGTATATCCCGTCGTCTGGCTCTCCTTTGCGGCCGGCGAGGGAGAACGTGATATCGGTGCCTGCCGGGGTGGTCAGGTGTGCCGTTTTGGCCTTGGTGAGGATGGCTGCAATTTTTTTATTGCGGACGGCAAGCTGAGGGTAGCTGATAGGGATAGCCCTTTCTATCATCTCTTTTGTTGCGGAAGGCATGGTCGCAATCCTTGCGCCCTTTTTGCATGCATTTTCCCGCGCACAGGTATGCGTCAAGGATTTTGCCGTTATGAGGAGCTGAACCGGAAAGAGGAGCATCTTTTTTGCGGCATCCGGTGGAGGCTCCTCCCCATTGACGTTCCCGGCAGGGATCATCATTTCGGTGACGTCGTGATGCAATCTCTTTGCTGCATCGAAGAAGATATCGGATACTGGCTTTTCAAGCCGGTCAGTGACGATGAGGAGCTTTTCCCCGTTCCCGACCGCGATGCAGTCCTGCAGCACTATCGCTGCTGCTTTTTGTAGATTGTCCATATCAATACCAGGGGATGGAAATCAGTTTTTTTTGGAATTTGGTAAAGACTATGGGCCTGCCTTTTGCAGCAAGGACGGTATCCTCAATCCTTATGCCCATCCCTTTAAGGTAGATTCCCGGCTCGACGGTAAAGACCATGCCCTCCTGGAGCTTGTCTTTTGATTTCAAGGCCAGGTTGGGGAGCTCATGGATCTTTATGCCTACGCCATGACCCAGTCCGTGGGTAAAAAAATTTCCATACTGCCCTAAGCCCCGGACAACTGAATCATAAATCCTTCCGCATCTTGTCCCTATGGCTGCGTTGGCAATGGCCTGCTCCTGGACTTGCAGCACAAGGCTATACCTCTCTTTCTCCTTCGGAGAAGGGTTTCCCAAATAAAAAGTCCTTGAGGTGTCGGTGCAATACCCTTTATATTTTACCCCAAAATCAACGATGCAGAAGCCCTTGTTCAGGGGTTTGTTTTCAGGCGAATGGTGGACTTCGGCAGCGTTCCTGCCGCTTGCAACAATAGGGGGAAAGGCAAGATCACAGCCCCGTTTTATCGTCTCGCTTTCAAGGAGAGCCCTTACCTGGGATTCTGTTTTCATGTGGGGCAAGCTCGAAAGGCATTTCCTTAAGATGCCATCTGAGATCCTGCACCCTTTCCGGATAATGGAGATCTCTTTTTTTGTCTTGGTCAGGCGCAGCTCCGCAAGCTCTTTGCTGATGTCAAGGAATTTTGCATGATCAATCTTTTTTGCAAAGATCTTTTTGAGGAATAAGGTCGTTTCCTGGAAATCAATTCCGATGCGCCTCCTTCTGAGGTATTTTTTTATCCTTATCTTTAGGGCATCAAGGAGCTTTGTCCCCTTTTTTACGGCAATTGCCCCCACCATAGACCTTTTTGCCGTCAACAGCTGCATTTCGGGAACAAGGAGGAATGGCTTTTTCTTTTGAGGGACAACGAGAATGCCGACATCCCCATACCCGGAGAAATATCTCATGCCGGGGTTTTGCTTTTCGGTATCGATGCAGGCGAAGAGGGCAAGGTCAAGGCGTTTTTCCCTGAGAATCTTTTTTAGCTGGGGAATCTTCATACCTAGAATTTTGCTTAATACATTTTAAATATATATGTATTTTTTGGCTGATCGTTTGATTGATATGCCCTTTTTCGATAGGTATATAAATTATGAAACCGGGCAAGGGGAAATGGAACGGATCGTTCTTCCCCGCGGCTTGCGGATCATCGGGCTGAGGAAGCCGACGGATTCAGTCACGCTGCAGGTTACGATAAGTGTCGGCTCGGACTTTGAGGATAAGAACAACAACGGGATCTCTCACTTCATCGAGCATATGCTCTTCGAGGGAACTCCATCCAGGAAAGATGCAAGGGCCATAACGAACGAAATTGAGTCCCTCGGCGGGGAAATCAATGCCTTCACGTCAAATGAGCGGACATGCTATTACATCAAGGTTCCTAAGGAGCATTTCGCCAAAGCATTGGGCATTTTGGCAGACATCGTCCAGCATCCGCTCTTTCAGCCGGGATTCCTGGAGAAAGAACGAAAAGTTATACTTAGGGAGATAAGCCTGTACCACGATGAGCCGAGGTCTTTCCAGTGGGTGCTGTTCCAGAGGGCTTTGTTCGGAAATCATCCTGCAGGGTTTCCGACCTATGGGACAAATGCATCGGTTGCGGGGCTTTCACGAGCCCAACTTTTCCAATTTTATCAGGCGCAGTATGCAGCCAATCAGGCCATCATCGCCTGTGTCGGCGATTACCCGCAAGGAGCATTAGCTTCTATTGAGGGCTCGTTTCGGGAGCTGGGAAAAAGGAAAGCATCCACTAAGATCGTTGGCGCCCCTCATGGGGGAAATCGTGACAGGATCGTCGAGAAGAGGCCCATCAACCATGCTTATCTGGTGTATGGCTGTAAAACTCCCGACAGGCTCCATCCCGATTCCTATGTGCTGGATGTCATCCGGTCGATACTGGGGAGGGGCCAGTCGGGAATGATCTTCGAGGAGATACGGAATAAACGAGGATTGGCTTATGATGTCGGCGTCCATCACGAGGCAGGCAGGGCTTATGGCTTTTTTGCTGCCTATCTGAATACCCTCCGGAAGAATGTTCCCCTTGCATTGAAACTTATCAGGCAGGAATTCGAAAAGTTAAAAGATACGAACGGAAAAGACCTTGAGGAGGCAAAGGGATATATCACGGGCCAGCTGACGCTGGATCATGAGGACACCCACCGCTTAGCGGATGCACTTGGCTTTTGGGAGCATGTTAACGATGCAAGGCTCGAAGAAGAATATCTGAAAAAAATAAACGGGGTTTCTGCAGCGGATGTCCGCAGGGCAGCCAAACAATATCTCTCGGGCGGGCTCACCCTCGCGATGCTTGAGCCGAAATGATGATTAGTAAGGGGTATAACATCGGGTTCCCGTTAAGTTTATTTCCAGTTACGGACGAGTGGGAGTTCTGGAAACTTGTGTTCGCAAAGTAATTTTTAATGTCGTTCGTGTTCAATAAAATGGGTGAAGCGACACATCAAGAACAAACACTATGGAGACTTTTCGCTAAATTAATGCCATAATTTAATACTTAAAGATTTCTCCTTTTGATTCTAACTCAGCTTTAATTTTAAGATAGGATTTGTATCGTAGGCCATTATCTAATGACCTAATCCTACTATGTGTTTTATAATTAACTAAATCAAATTCCCTTAAAATTTTTCCGTTTTTTATGAGGGAATACTGCGCGGTCTGGAGCGAAGCGGAAGACCCGCAGTTTGCGAGCTGACCATTGCGTAATTTTCAATAGTGTTAAATCTTCTTGTTCTGAGAAGGATGTTCATAACCGTTGCGCCGCCGCCTACGGCGGCGCATTTAAGGTTATGGAGCTAAAAACATGGCATACGCGACTAGCGAGAGCTTTAAAGGTTTCGTTCGCTCGACGCATGATACGAGGAAC
>JACPII010000007.1 GCA_016188175.1 Candidatus Woesearchaeota archaeon
ATTTCCTGTTTCCCCTGCAACGGCGCGCAATCTCCGCTCAAAACGAATGTTTGCCTCTTTATCAGAATTCAACGTCGGACAGCTGCAAAAGAGCTTTTTTCCCTCGAGCTGCTGGTGGATCTCAAGGCCGCAGCGGAATCCAAGATTTAGATAGTCAATAACCATACCCACATTGGATTTCAGGTGCTTAATAAATGTTTTGAGGTATTTGGCAGTAATCCTTAAAAATGCAGGAAAAACACTAAAGATATGGACCCAATTAAGGAATTGATTGAGCTTATTACACCAACTGAAGGAATCCGGCTTGTTGACCTTGGAGACCATGGGGGGCCAAACTTTGTTATCCAGCAGGTTGCCCCTGAAGGAAGAAAGACAATTTCTTTTGAATACTTAAAATATGAATGGGGTATGGACATATTGTCGGCCCCATTAAGATTCCGGGACCATAAGGTTAGGGGTTATGATGCAATCCTCCATACAATGAACTCAGTATGGATTGGGACTTTCAAAAAATTTGCGGGGCGGATTTTCAAGGCTTGCAAGCCATATGGCATGCTTCTTTGATTTTCGTGACCAAGGACTCTACCCTGAATATTCAGTTTTAAGGGCGGATGCGACAAACAGAAATTGTGGCTTCCCGGTTCCAATGCGATATAAGGACGCTGCCGAGCGTTTCCTTTTCCGGGCAGTTAATCCGACTAATGAGGATCCATTAACAGATTTTGCAAACGCCCTGAAGCTTTATCAAGTCGCTTTTCAGGTATCGAGCAAAAAACAGTCATCTTTTCCAACAACTCAGGAATTTTATGACAGAATCGCCAAAGAATATGAAAGGGATGCCTTTGAGGCCGATTGTGTTTTCGCATTACTTCAATACGTTGAGCCCATTTTTCTATAACCTACTCCCCGCTCATCCCAAAAAGCTTCGGATACAATGGCTCGGGAGTGGGGACAAATACTCTCAGGTCAAGGAACTTCTTGACGATGCCGTTGACTTTGTACACTTCCTGCCAAAGGCGCTTCTCGAGCTTTTCAATTCGTAAATCTCTCGGATGTGCTTCAAAAGCCAGTGGTTTTCCCAGGTTTTGTTGTAGTCCGTCTGCAGTGTGGCATTAAAGAATATCTCAAGCTCGCCATGCTGGACCTTTATCTTTTTTCCCTGGTGCACAATCTCCCTGTCCTGGAGGTAGACCCCGTGCCAGTCGATATTCAGCTTATAGCGGAAGTAGCCGCTGAACCTGCGCTCGGCCTTCCTGAACAGGCGCCAGTAGATCCAAATCTCTTTTCCACCGGAGTGAAGGCCCTTCTGATAGAAATTTTCGAGGTACATGGTTTCAATAAACCGGTGGGCGCTTGCTGGATTCCCCGGCGCGCCTTCCTCCGCCGACCAACCCTCTTCGAGAAGCAGCTCGTGCATCATCTGATACAGGTTCTTCAGGCTGAATACGTCTTTGAACTTGATTCTTGTCTCGGGAATCTTGATATCGGTCACGATAATTTTCTTTGGGAGGAGGGTATATAAACGTTTCGTTGATGGTCTGCCAGGATATTAAAGGATGATATTTAGTGTGAATTCTTTGCAAAGGACTCACAAATTATTTATATACGGTTCAGCAATGATGCCTGTATGCAAGCACCCCCCCATTATTCCCCATGGGATGACCATTTCCTGTTTTTCAAGCCAAACGTCATCATAACCGCTGACCATTTTCTCATAAGGAGAGGAAAAGATTTTCTGCCACTAGGATATAAGGACGTCTTTAGGGTTTTCCTTGCAGAGGGCAGGCTGACGATCTCAAAAAATAAGGAGCAGGCAAGAACGTTTGAACTCAGTTATGGTGATGATCCATCAAAAATGCCTAAAGAAGAGATTCTCTACCCCATCGACGTTCCCCTGCGGACAGCGAAAGGCTTCGTTGATGCCTTAAAAAAAGCAGGATTTGAGGAAGTGCCCCGAAAAGCTCCAAGGTTTTTAGATTATCTTATGGAGTTCAGGTGGAATGGGAGGCAGGCAGAATGAATGAGTTAAAATGTCGGAAATTTTCCACCAACGGAAACTATAGTTTCCTAGTTGCGCTCGCTTCGCTCGGCAACAGTCTGTGACTGGTGGCTGAAAGCCCTTTGTGTCATCGCAGGTGAAAAATTTCTGAGCACTAAGAACCACCCGGAACGCAATGAATCCCACCCGTCTATGACGGGTGGTTCTTTAGATAGTGGATTTCTGAGGGGGATAAAGGCATAAAACTTACCCAACTTTATTTCTTACCTTTCCCTTCATGAACATTTGAATGTTCTCTATTGTAGCATGAAGAATTCGGTGGATGGCCTCCCTTGAATTAAATGCATTATGCGGCGTCACAACGACGTTATCCATCCGCATGAGCAGATGGCCCTCAAGGATGGTCTTCAGGTCGCACGTCGCCTTAAAGCGGTCATGCAATACTTCCATCTCTTCCTTGATGTCGCATTCCCCTTCCAGAACATCAAGCCCAGCTCCTGCGACATGCCCGCTTTTCAATCCTTTGATGAGGGCATCGGTGTCTATGATAGGCCCCCTTGAGGTGTTGATGATAAATACTCTTTTTTTCATCTTCTTTATTGCCGCTGTGTCCACAAGGTGGTGGGTGGCTTGTAGATAAGGAACATGGAGGGTGATGATGTCTGATTTCCTCAAAAGGGTGTCAAAGGAGGCATATCGAATCCCAAGCTCTTTTTCCAGCTTTTTGTCTTTGTGAAAATCATTGGCAATAACCTCCATCTCAAATCCGACCCCGATCCTTGCGACATGCTTTCCGATATTCCCGCAGCCCACGACACCGAGAGTCTTCCCTTTGAGGTCAAAGCCCCTCAGGCTCCGGTCGGCCTCAAAAAGCAGCTGCTCGTGGGTACGCCTAATGGAGGGAAACAATTTCCGGGATAATGCGAGAATCAAGGCAAACGTGTGCTCGGCAACGGTGTTTTCGCCGTATGTTGGGACATTGCATACGTCAATTCCCCGTTTCCGGCAATAATCAACATCAATATGGTCAAAACCGGT
Organism: Candidatus Woesearchaeota archaeon; assembly: GCA_016188175.1. Lineage (GTDB taxonomy): Archaea > Nanobdellota > Nanobdellia > Woesearchaeales > JACPBV01 > JACPII01. The sequence goes on from JACPII010000007.1 coordinate 3,038, forward strand.
TGACATGGTTGCGATGAGCTTTAGGTTTGGAAGCTTGTCCAGGATGCTGGAATCTAATCTTGAATAGATGAACGTGATAAGAATCTCGGTATTTCTAACCTTAACCAGATTGCGGGAATGCAGGGGTTCCTTGAATATACCGACCCGATTGCCTTTAAGGGCGCCTTGAATAAAAGGAACCTGCCAATCCTCAACTTCAAAAAAGGCGATGTTCATGGCATATCCTTGAGGATAGTATTATTTAAGCGTTACCAAAAAGGGTAATAGGTTAGCCGGCTGAAGTGACTTAACCAAGAAACCCAACAACAACAATGGGCTGGACGGTCAAATCCTCGCTACGCTCGGATTTGCCCTGCTCGGTCACCCCGGAGGGGGCAAGTCCCCCGACCTCGCCTCGCCATTGTTATTGGGTTTCCCGACCGGATAAATAGGAATGTCAAAACCAAAACTTCAGGCTCCCGACTGATTACCAAAAAGGCGGCTCAGTAGAAAATCTCACTTCTTTCGGGTTATTGGCTTCAAAGTCCTTGCTTGGTAAATATCGCTTACTGACATTTCCCGTAGGGAGCAACCCCTTTGTCAGTTCGAATGTTTTGCCTATGGGGCTTTGACCTTATGCCAATAACCTACATTTTCTACTGAGCCCAAAAAGGCCGGGGAGGTCTCTGTTAGATTGGAGTTTGTTTACCATCGAAAAGAGCTATATCACCAATGTGGGTGCTCATGAGGAACCTGCACACAACCCCATCACAAACCCCTTACCTCAACTTCCGGGATGGTTTTCTCCAATATCTGCTTCATCGCCAGAACTTTCTCTTCAGAAAACGGCTTCCCTTTTCCCAGGGATTTGTCGAGGTGGGTTTTTGTCGGCTTAAACTGCTGGATGGCAAACCTTTTTGCGCCGCTCACGAGGGTGCGGATCTCAGCGATATCCTCTTCAGTGGTTATTCCCGGAACCAATGTTGTGCGAAATTCATAAGGGCACATATTTTTGAGAAGCAGCTGGATGGTTTCCTGGATGGCGTTCTTGTAGACGATCCCTGGCGTAACCATGCAGTATTTCCACAAAGGAGCCTTGATGTCCATCGCAACGTAATCAAGGGAGTGCTGGCCAAGAAGCAGCCCGACCATGGAAGGGTTTGTTCCGTTCGTGTCCAGCTTGACTGCGACGCCAATTGATTTGGCTTTTTGTATAAAGGAGGGAAGCCCTTCATGGATGGTCGGCTCACCTCCCGTAATGCAAACCCCATCAAGCACATTTTTCCGTTTCTGGAGGAATGCAAGAACTTCCTCTTCGGAAATTGTTGGCGCCTTATTTGATTCGAGAACAAGCTCTTTGTTGTAGCAGTACCCGCAGCGAAAATTACAACCCCCCAGAAACACCGTCGCACAGATCTTTCCGGGGAAGTCTACCAAAGATGTTTTCTGCAAGCCTTTGATGGGTAGCTGCCTCATGCAATCTTGGGAGCAATAACCTCCTCCTGGTAAGGAGTCCGTTCCTTGAACTCCTCCTGCTTTCCATCGTTCCAATTCTGCACCGGCCGGTAATAGCCCACAACCCTTGAAAACACTTCACAAGGCACTTTTTTCATGCTGTCACCTCCTCCTGCGGTTTTTGCACCGTCTCTTTCACCAATGTTTTTCCATTAACGGATTTTGCATTAGATTCATCAGCCTCAATCCCAAACTTTTCAAGCTCTTCTTTGGAATGCTCCTTGCCGCAGTAAAACTGCTCCCCGTCGAGGTAGCCATGGACGGGGCAGATGCTGAACGTAGGTGTCAACGTAACATAGGGCAGCCTGTAGGCGGAAAATATTTTCTTTACCAGGTCCCTTGCTACACGCCAATCGGATATTTTTTCGCCTAAAAATCCGTGGAGGACTGTACCTCCAGTGTATTTGCACTGAAGCTCATCCTGATGGTCCAATGCATCGAAGATATCTCTTGTGTAGTCCACGGGCAATTGGGTCGAGTTGGTGTAGTAAGGCACTTCTTTTCCAGCCGTGATGATATTGGGGAACTGCCTCTTGTCATGGAGGGCAAAACGGAATGCAGTACCTTCTGCCGGAGTTGCCTCCAGATTGTAATTGTTCCCGGTCTGCTCCTGGAAATCGGCAAGCTTCTTCCGCATGAAGTCCAATACCTGGGAAGCAAACAGCTTCCCTTCTTTTGTTGCAATAGACTTCCCAAACGCGTTGAGGCAGCATTCGTTCATCCCGCACAATCCAATCGTGGAAAAATGATGGACTAAAGAGCCAAGATACCGTTTGGAGTAGGGAAGAAGCCCCTCCTGCATGTGCTTTTCGACGGCTTTTCTCTTTATCTCGAGGGATTCTTTTGCAATGACCATCAAGCGCTCGAGCCGGTCAAAGAAATCTTTTTTACTCGTTGCAAGGTAACCGAGGCGCGGCAGGTTGATTGTAACCACGCCGACGCTTCCGGTCTTTTCCCCAGAGCCGAATAGGCCGCCGGTCTTGTTCCTGAGCTCGCGGACATCAAGCTGGAGCCTGCAGCACATGGAGCGGACATCTCCTGGCTTTAACGTGCTGTTGATAAAATTCTGGAAATAAGGTGTACCATATTTTGCAGTCATGGTGAACAACGCGGGAATATTGGGATGGTCCCAATCGAGGTCTTTGGTGATGTTATAGGTCGGAATGGGAAATGTGAATATTCTCCCGTGCATGTCCCCTTCAATCATCACTTCAAGGAATGCCTTGTTGATAAAGTCCATCTCCTGCTGGCATTGGGCATACGTATAAGGCTGCAGGACACCGCCGACGATAGCCGGCTCTTCCCTCAGGTCTTCGGGAACAACCCAATCAAAGGTGATGTTGGTGAACGGGACCTGGTTTCCCCACCGGGAGGTCTGGTTGATCGCGAAAATAAACTCCTGCATCGCCTGCTTGACCTGGTGATAGTCCAGCTTGTCCTCCTTGACGAGAGGGGCAAGATAGGTGTCAAAGCTGCTGAATGCCTGGGCGCCGGCCCATTCGTTCTGGAGTGTTCCGAAGAAATTGACGATCTGGCCAAGGGCTGCGTTAAAGTGCCTCGCTGCCTTTGCTTCTACCTTACCAACAACGCCATTGAAGCCTTCCTGTAAAAGCTGCCTGAGGGACCATCCTGCGCAATAGCCGGCAAACGCGCCAAGGCTTAAGTCATGGATATGGAGGTCGGCATTCCTATGAGCTTCCCCAACCTCTTTAGGGTACACATAATTAAGGGTGTATTCTGCGATCATGGCCCCTGAGATATGGGCCTGAAGCCCTGAAACTCCGTAGCCTGCATTGCTGTTTTCCCGGACACGCCAGTCCTGCTTTCCGACATACCCTTCAACAACGTCCTTAACCTTGACAAAGAACGCAGTCGTGCTCCGTATCTGTGATCTCTTTTCCCGGTAAAGGATATAGGCCTTCGCAGTCTTTGCATGGCCCGTCTTGATGAGGATCTGCTCGACAGCATCCTGGACTTCTTCAACGGAAAGCATATGGCTGCCGGGGAACTTTTCGTCAATTAGCTCGATGACAGCCTGAGCAAGGGATTCAGCCTCCCGGTAGTCTTTGCCGCCTACAGCCTGGGCTGCCTTAAAGATGGCTTCCGTTATCTTTTCATTGGAAAAAGGGACTATTTCCCCATCGCGCTTCCTGATTTTTTTGATCTCCATGCAAACCTCCTACCGACGGATTATTTCCGCCAAACGTATTTGTTTAGCATAGTCACTTCGTTCGTAGGTTCTGAGAAATTCAGCGTAATTTCTCGAACCTCGCTCGCTACCGCCCGGAGGTTTGCTGATGCAAACCATCTTCGAAACGCCCGACGTAAGTTTGACAAGTCCTGAGTCCCCGGACGGGTAAGCGAAGTGTTCCGGTGCCTCGGCACGGAGGGCGGTCCCCGCGACGGACTAAAGGTGGACTCAAAGGCGTTTCGACCTGAGGATGCTAAACAAATACCGCCAGACAATCCGGGGAGGTTATCAGGGAACAGAAATATATAAAGTTAACGTTTAATGGTTACCATTGATGGAAACCTTTAAATAATACCCGCCCTCAGGATGATTGTATGGAAGTAAAGCCAACCATCCAAAAAGCCATCCTCCAGGCCATCTCTTCTATCGGAACGAACGGGGCTTCCATCATCGAGATGGAAAAGCATGTCAGCTGCGAGCGGCATACCCTCTCTAAATACCTTTCGTTTTTACAGGCCCAGGGAATCGTCTACCATAAGATATTCGGAAAGGCAAAAGTCTGGTTCATCAACAAAGCGCCATTGCAGACCGTCCTCAACGCGAAGCCTGGCCAGATGACATTCACCGAGAAGATACTCTCGAACATCTGCGCAACGATCCCCTACGGCTTATTTGTGATCGATGCTGATTTTAACGTCCTTTTTCTGAATGAGAAAATGAAGGGGGTATATGGGCCGATAGTTGGGGAAAAACTTTACCAGGCAGTCCTTGATGAAAAAAGCCCAACTTCTTTCCAGGCGGTCTCCAGCCTCATCGCTTCTGAACAGTCATCCTGCGAGATGGAGATTGAATATAAGCTGGGGAAAACGCTCCGATTCAAAGGGACAAAGCTCATCAATCCCGATGACACGTTCGGGATTTTGCTCATCGTCGATGATGTGACCGCAAGGAAGAAGGCAGAAGAGCAGGTGAGGGAGCATAGGGAGCTTTTGCAGGCGGAGCGGGAAGCGTTAAACCGGGCTGCGATAGTTGCAGAGACTGACCTTGCAGGTAGGATAACCTATGCTAATGACAAGTTTATGGAAATTTCAGGCTACAGCCTCCAGGAGCTTTTGGGGAAGACCCATCAAATCATCAATTCCGGCTACCATCGGAAGCCATTTTTCCGGGACCTTTGGAAAACCATCGCCAGAGGCAGGGTATGGCAGGGGCAGATCAGGAACAGGAAGAAGAACGGCAATTTCTACTGGGTCGATACCGTCATCGCTCCCGTTTTTGGAAAAGATGGGAAGCCGGTGAAGTACCTTTCGATACGGTTTGAGATAACGAGACTGAAGGAGACTGAACAAGCCCTGGCAGGCCGGAAAAATAAAAAATCCCAACCGCAGTAACAGAAAATCTTCGGATTTTCTTAGTTGCGCTCATTCCATCCGGCAACAACCCCCCCAAACCCAAAACTATTTAAACATTAGAATATTCTAATATCTTATTATAAACAACCTGTATGCCGCCCATGCCGAATTGTGCAAGGTATTCTCAAACTCGACAAGGCTGGAGATATTGAATCTCCTGAGAGATAAAGAAATGTCAGTAACCAGGCTGATAAAAAAGGCTGGATTGAGCCAGGCCAATATCTCACAACATTTATCGATTATGAAGTCAAAGGGCATTGTTGAGTCTAACCGGGAGGGTAAAAACGTTTATTACCGGATTGCAAATAGAAAAATCTGCAAGGCCTTCGACATCATAAGGGATGTCCTCGCCGAAAGGCTGAAGCGATAGGCACTTATTGCCGATAAAAAGGGTTATAGCAAGGGAATTTAATAATCGTAACTTTGGTTACATGCGAAAAGTCACTTGCTTACAAAGAAATGCAAGGCATTTCTTGTACAAAAAACGATTTGCGTTTTTTACGTATTAGGAAAGGACATTACAAGATTAAAGAAATATACGAAAATTAATGTCCTTTCCTATGATTTATGGGAAAAGGGGGTAAAATAAGCTATGGAAACAGCTTTAGATATGCCGTTGGATGAAGTTTCGCCGGAAGAATTAAAGCAGTTAGTAAGCCAGAAATATGGGAAAGTAGCGACTTGTCCGCTCGAAAGGCATGGCTTCCCCACTGGAAAAGCATTTGCTTTGGCAGTTGGATACCCCGAACAGGATCTCGACAGATTGCCAGCTTCTCTAGTTGAATCTTTTGCAGGCGTAAATTACCCGCCATCCTTCAAAGAGATGAAGAAAGGTGATTATGTCCTTGATATCGGATGTGGAGCAGGCCTTGACCTATACTTTTCATCCAAAATCGTCGGAGATTCCGGAAAGGTATATGGTGTTGACATTTCGGAAGAGATGGTCTCAAAAGCGAATGCCAATATGCATAAGCTAGGCATACAAAATGCCACAATCTTCCAGTCCCACTCAGACAGCATCCCATTGGATGACGGATCGATTGATGTTGCCACAAGCAACGGAATTTACAACCTTTCGCCAGACAAGAAAGCCGTGCTTAGTGAAGTTTTCAGGGTCTTAAAGCCTGGGGGGATTCTTCGTTTCTCCGAAATCGTCCTAAAGCAGGAACTGGAGCAGGAGATAAGAAAGTGTGTCAAGGACTGGTTCAGGTGCATTGGAGGCGCACTTACCTTGGAAAGGTTTACAGCCTTGATCCAGGAAGCGGGGTTTAAGAATGTCAAGGTTATTTCAACATTTAGGAACGCCCGCTGCGGCCATGAATATGCTGTTGTAGCAGACATTAAAGCAGATAAGTGAGCAAGGTTTGCACAATCAAACGGGAGGGAAAAAATGAAGCTGAACAATGTGGATATGGGAAAGGCAGGTGTTTTTGTCGAAGAGGTAATGAAAGACAAAAGCAATGCGCTGAAGGCAAAAAAAGTCGAGGGGACGTGGACATTGGAAGAAGGCAAGCCCCAATTTTCCGCAACTCTGGAGCACGCAAATGGAAGAACCACTATCGAAGCAGACGGGCCTCCGTTCCTGGGGGGCTCGGGGATGAAGCCGGACCCGGTGCAATACTGCCTGTTTGGACTGGCTGCCTGCTATGCGCAGACGTTCGCATCGATCGCTGCTGAGAAAGGGATTGAGCTGAAAAAGCTGGATGTAGCTGCGGAGAACCAGGTAAATCTGACCCGAGCGCTGGGATTAAGCAATGACCCGATAGTTGAAAAGGCGAAAATCACTGTTGAGGTGATGAGTGATGCCGATGCCTCGATACTCCATGAGATTGAAGGGCTTGCGAGAGAAAGGTGCCCGGGTGTTTACTGCCTGACGAACCCTATCAGGCTGGATATTGAGATGAAGCGAAGCGGATAATTTTTTTCCAAGTCAGGGGAAAAAACGGGATGTTAATTTTTGGGGGGGAGGGGCTTCCCGAAACCTTTAAATAGGACATATGTTTTTCCAGTCATATGATTTGCCAATCATATGAGCCTTTTTTCAAGACGCTGGCAGACCCCACGAAGCTGGAGATCATCAACCTGCTCAGCAAAGGGCCGCTGTGCGTGTCGATCATCGCGATGAAGCTCGGCTTTGAGCAAAGCAGGGTAAGCCACAACCTCAAAGCCCTTGCGGACCTGCACTTTGTTACGGCATTGAGGAAGGGAAAAGAGCGGATCTATGCGCTGGATGAAAAAGTGGTAATGCCTATATTAAAGCTCATCGACCAGTATGTTGAAAGGTATGATAAGCACATGTGCAAATGCAAAGGGATCCCTTGGAGGAGAAGAGCATGAAAAAAACATTTTTTGGAAAAAGGTTGAAGGTCAGCGGGATAGCCGCAATGGCCTTGCTGATCGTATCCGTCTTTACGCTGGGGCACGCCGAGGGAGATCCTGCCGGCGCCGAGCGCCTGATCAAGGAAAGGGTACCCTGCGACCAAATTACTGAAGACCAGTTGGAGGGGATTGGAGATTATCTCATGGAGCAGATGCACCCCGGCGAGCTGCACGAGCTGATGGACGAGAGGATGGGCGGCGATGGGTCGGATACCCTGCACAAAGCCCACGTCAGGATGGCAGAATCTTTGTATTGCGGAAAATCCTCATTCGGAACCGGTTTTAGCGGAATGATGAATGGCGGCATGATGGGAATGATGAATATGATGAGTGGAGGGATGATGGGGGGAATGGGCGGTATGGGGATGATGAATATGATGGGGGGCGGGATGATAGGCCAAACCGGTAACGGTTATGGGATGATGAGCAGCGGATCGGGAAGCGGAATGTTTGGAAAAAACAACGAGGAGGTTGGAACCATGATGGGATTCGGCTATGGAATGACTGGAGGGAGCGTGTTAGGGTGGTCTTTGTTCAGCCTTATTTACACGGCACTCATCGCGTTTGTTTTTGGAATAATATTTTGGTGGACGTACAAGCTGATTGTTAAGCCAAGGAAATAGGAATAGGGCAATGAGCGATACGGAGAAGAAAAAAATCCAATTTATAGCGGAGGTGTGAACATGGTGTTTGGCTTGTTTAAGAAAAAAGACCCGATTTGCGGGATGAAGACCCGATTTGCGGGATGAAAGAAGAAAAGGGGAAGGGGATCGAAGCTGATGGAAAATGGTTCTGCAGCGATGGATGCCTGAAAGAGTACAAAAAGGGACAATCCCATAAATCGGGCGGCCATAGTTGCTGCCATTAGCTTGAGGCCTATACCCTCAAGCATAGGTATGCCAAAAACCACCGAATGGGGAATCACTCACCTGGTATTTGTTTAGCACCTTCGAAATCCTAGACGATACACCGCAGGCACTGCGTCCCCGGATGGGGCGACCCCCCGCAACGCGCCAGCCGTCGGTAGTTGAAAGGATTTCGACTTTAGGGTGCTAAACAAATACCTCACCTGCATTCCAACAGCCTCTGGCCGGTTGTTCCTGACAGAATCGAAGAAAAGGGATACCATGAAAGAACAAACGAAAGAAAGGCTCATTGCGAGCACGGGGAGCATCTCAGGAGCAACGAGCGTCCTCGGGTCATGGCAAGTGTGCCATTCCATTTGCCTGGGGATTGTTGCGATGTTAGGGGTTATCGGTATCACCGTAACGGGAATGCCTCTGCTTTTCCTGACAAAAGTTGCCCTTCCCTTGTGGACATTGGCGTTAGTCCTCCTCGGAGTTACCATCGTGCTGTATTTCAAGAAGCACTGCATCTCCAAAAACCTCATCGTCATGAATACCGGCCTGATCATTGCAGGAACCCCCTTAAAGCAGGTCCAATCTTTTTCCTCGGTGTTTCTCACAGTTGGAGGAGCAATTGCAGCAACCGGTATATTCCTGTTCATTCGGGAAAAAATAAAAAAGAAGGGGTGTATGCATCATGCCGAGAGAAAAAAGTGAGTATTTCCTTTATGCCGTCCTGGGAGTCCTGGCCATCGTGTTGTTGTATTCCTTTGGATCCGCTTTTTTCGGGAATGCCACCAACAAACAGGATGCAAACCGATTTCCCCAGAGCAATGTTGAACTTCCCAAAACAGCTTCATCCTCCCCCTTTGGCCCAAAAACGATCGGCACAACGGGCCAGGGAGATGTGGAAATACAGCTTTCACCGCAGAAGCCAGAAGGAACCCAGCTTTCAGTGGGGATTGCCGTCAACACCCATTCAGTTGACCTTTCGCCTTTTGACTTAAAGGAAATAACGACGCTCCAATTCAATGGAAAATCGATTAACCCATCTGAGGCCCCCGGCATTGAAGGCCACCATGCGTCCGGCACACTGCTTTTTACGGGAGTGGACGGGATTGGAAAGGAATTTACAATAACTATAAAAGGAATCCCCCAAATAACCGATAGAGAGTTTACCTGGAGGTGAAACTATGGGAGATAAGTTAAAAGCAAATGCATTAGGAAAGGCTGGAGCAGTGCTTGGTGCTGCCTGCGCCCTCCTGCTTACCCTTTTGGGGAATGCAGGAATTTATCGGGGAGCGATGTCGATGGCCCAGCAATGGCACATGTTTTACACCCCGACTGCAATTGGGACAATAACCGGGATGGTGGAAGGGGCTATCCTTGGATTTTTGGGCGGATATGCAATCGCGTGGCTTTACAACAAGTTTGCCTAAAGGCATGACTGTTGGTAAGTTTGCGTTAGGGGACAAAAAATATTTGTTTTTTTGTCCCATTTTTTTCCTAGATCCAAATTTTTCAGAGATATCACCAACATTATGATGGCAACTGACCCTATCTGCGGGATGGAAGTGGATGAGCATAAAGCCAAGTTTATGCTAGTCCGCAATGGAAAAAAGCACTATTTCTGCAGCAAAAATTGCTACCACAGCTTTCTAACGGAAAAGGTTTCCAAAACGCCAGGCAACAAAGATAAAAACCTGCAAGGGAAAAAACAGGAGCCCCTCAAAGATTCTGTTAGGGCGGAGATTACCCTGCCGATAAAGGGGATGCATTGCGCTTCCTGCGTCGCCAAGATTGAAAATGCATTAAAGAACGTTAAGGGTGTTGAGAAGGCAACAGTGAATTTCGCAACAGAAAAGGCTTATATCACGACAACCAAGGATTCGGCCGCTGAAACTCAGGAGGAGGCGAAAAGAAAAATTGCCAGCCTGGGGTATTCGGCCGGCACGGCTTCCGAAGAGGGAAAGGAAACAACCCTTTCCTTAAAGGTCATCGGGATGGATAATCCCCATTGTATCGGGAATGTTGGCGGCGCGCTTAGCCCCCTCAAGGGAATCTATCGGAAAGACCTTTATCCGAACGAAAAGGCGGTAATTGCCTATGACCCATCGCTTACGTCCGCCGAAGCGATCAAGAAAGCGATCAAAGATGCCGGCTACGAGCCTCTTGAGGAGGAATCCGTTGACCGGGAAAAGGAAGCGCGGGAAAGAGAAGTCCATCAGCTCAAGGTGCAGTTCTTTTCATCGTTCTTGTTAGCTTTACCCCTTGTCCTTTTCACGATGACCCAATTTCTTCCGTTCAGGATGCCGCTTTTTATAGAAAATAACATGGGCGCGCTCCAATTTACTATTACAACCATTATCCTTTTGGTTGGGAGGCAAATATTCAAGCGTGGAATCGCTGCCGTTGTCAGGGCAAAATCTGCAAATATGGATACGCTAATAACCCTTGGCGTCGGGGCCGCTTATCTGTACAGCGCGTTCATTTTCTTTTCTGCGTTAAGGACGTCCCGGCACGTCGGCCATGAAGGACTATACTTTGAGGTTGCCGGAATCCTCGTGGCATTTATCCTTTTAGGAAGGTATCTTGAGGCGATCGCAAGGGGGAAAACGTCTGAAGCGATAAAAAAGCTGATGGGCCTTCAGGCAAAAACAGCAATTATCATACGGAACGGAAAGGAGTTGGAAGTTCCCCTCGAGCAGGTTGCCGCGGGAGATATTGTGCTTGTAAAGCCCGGCCAAAAAATACCCGTTGATGGTGTTATTGTCGAAGGGCACTCTTCTGTTGATGAGAGCATGGTAACCGGAGAGAGCATCCCTGTTGAAAAAAGCAAGGGAGGCTTGGTTATTGGAGCAACGATCAACAAATCCGGATCATTCATGTTCAGGGCAACGAAAGTTGGGAAGGACACTCTTCTTGCACAGATCATCAAGCTCGTTGAGGATGCGCAAGGCAGCAAAGCGCCCATCCAGGAGCTGGCTGACAGGGTGTCTGCCTATTTTGTGCCAACAGTCGCGGCAATCGCCATCGCCAGCTTTGGCATCTGGTACTTTCTTGGATATGGTTTTCCGTTTGCATTGGCAATCTTTGTATCTGTCCTCATCATAGCGTGCCCCTGCGCCCTTGGGCTTGCAACCCCCACGGCGGTAATGGTGGGGACGGGGATCGGTGCAGAGCATGGCATCCTGATAAAAAGCGCATCGGCACTTGAGGATGCTCATAAAGTCAACACCGTCATCTTTGATAAGACCGGAACATTGACCGAGGGCAAGCCAAGAGTGACTGATATCACGGCCATCGGAAAGTTTTCAGAAGAAGAGGTGCTGAAATTCGCCGCGATCGTCGAGAAAAAATCAGAGCATCCCTTGGGTGAAGCAATAACTAACGCAGCAAAAGAAAGGAAGATCACTATCCCTAATCCCTTATCGTTCAATTCCACCAGCGGGAAGGGGGTAGAAGGGAAATTCGAAAAGAAGACCATCCGGCTCGGCAACAGGGCTTTTATGAAGGACGAAAAGATCTCTTTCGGGCAGTTCAATGAAAAGTGGGAGCATCTGGAACAGGAGGGAAAAACCGTTGTGCTTCTTGCCGTCGATACGATGCCTGCCGGCCTTATTGCGGTGGCAGACACCCTCAAGCAAAACGCAAAGGAAGCGGTAAAATCCATCCAATCACTGGGCAAGGAGGTTATCATGATCACAGGGGACAATAAGAGGACGGGAGAAGCTATCGGCGCCCAGGTTGGGATCCAGCGCGTTTTGGCAGAAGTTTTGCCGTCCCAAAAAGCGGACGAGGTCAAGAAGCTCCAGCAGGACGGAAAAAAGGTTGCGATGGTCGGCGACGGGATAAATGATGCGCCTGCGTTAACCCAGGCCGATATCGGGATTGCCATCGGCTCAGGTACTGATGTCGCGATTGAAGCAGGGAATATCGTGCTTGTAAAGAACGATGTCCGGGATGTGGTCAAATCATTCCAGCTGAGCACCTATGCGATGAAGAAAATCAAGCAGAACCTCTTTTGGGCATTCATTTATAATGTGATAGGCATCCCTGTGGCAGCAGGAGTGCTTTACCCGTTCACGGGCTGGCTGTTAAGCCCGATAATCGCTGGAGGGGCGATGGCGTTCAGCTCGGTCAGCGTCGTTACCAACTCATTGAGCATGAAGCGGTTTAAGCCAGAGTAA
>JACPII010000088.1 GCA_016188175.1 Candidatus Woesearchaeota archaeon
GTCAGCTTTCGTAAATTTAGCGCCGATGCAGACATCAACCCATCTGATATGCGCGTCGCGCAACGCCCTGCCTTTCCTCCGCTGCACCTGGACAACTGAATCCCTGAGGTTTTGGATCGAAGCAAAAGTTATTGAGCTTCCGTGTTTTGCAACAATCTTAACTTCCTCGCTAAGGTAGGTGTCTTTTTCAGCGCCGCCTCCTTTTGCCAAAAGGATGGTTGCCTTGGAATTTTCCCCAGCCATGACTAATAGTGTGGGAATAAAGGGGCCTTCCTGAACCTTAAGGTTTACGAGAATCGGCTTTTTAAGTTCATTATCTTTAGGGATGATGATAAGAGCCACTTCGTTTGAAAATGCGCCGTGAAAAAAAGAGAGCTTATGGGCATCCTCTTCGGTGTTCCAGGAGCTGTTATAAAATTCCTGTAATGCAAGAGAGGCGTCCGTTTCCTGGATAATGCCCCAATCTTTCCCCTGCATGATGGAAACCTTCTGCTGCTGGGGGTTTATCCGGACGGTGTTCCCTTTAGGGCTTTGGAAAGGCTGGACGCCAGAGAACTGGAATCCGTAAGGCTGGACGGAAATGTTAAGGCCGTAGCGAAAATCAGGAAGTTTTGAATCCTGAAATTTCTTGAAAGAATAGAGGCGGTGCTCTCTAACAAAAGGCGGCTCCTGCATGTTTGCAGTGAACCGTTCAAAATCCTCCTGAGTGACATGCTCCATCGTTATGCTCTGTTGAGTTGGTTTATGGTTATCTTTGAGGTTATATTATTGTTTTGTGGTTTGGCCTAAAAGGATGGGTGTTTGCTGGAGCTTGGGGTTTTGCAAATTCTTATTTTTGTATTTGTTTAGCATCTTCGAAACGCTCGACGAGGGGTATGATAGTCCTGCGTCCCCATAAGGGTGAGCGTATGTTCCGGTTCGTTTCGAACGGAGGGCGACCCCCCGCGACGGACTCAAGGTTGACCCAAAAGCGTTTCGACCTTAGGATGCTAAACAAATACTTATTTTCTGAACGTGTGCTCCATCGTGTAGGGGTTATTATGGGTTGTGGGTAATGACAAAATAAAAGGCAGGGAAAAGAGACGTCAGCCTAACGATCCTTCCATCTCGAGCTGGATAAGCCTGTTGAGTTCAACGGCGTACTCTAAAGGAAGCTCTTTTACCACGGGCTCGATAAATCCTGAGACGATCATCTGGGTCGCGCTTTCCTCGCCCAAACCGCGGCTCATGAGGTAAAAAACCTGCTCATCGCTTATCTTTCCGACGGTAGCTTCGTGGGCAAGGTCGGTCGTCGGCTCCTTGACATCCATAAACGGGTAGGTATTGGACTGGGACCGGTTATCCATCATCAGCGCGTCGCAGTTGACCTTTGCCGCCGCATGGAGGGCTCCCGGCTTGACGCTGAGAAGCCCGCGGTAGCTGGTGATCCCCCCATCCTTGCTTATCGATTTTGACATGATCGTCGATGCGGTATTTTTTCCGATGTGGATGGTCTTGCAGCCGGTATCCTGGTTCTGGCCGGACCCCGCGAAAGCAATCCCGATGAAATGGGACTTTGAGCGGTCCCCTATAAGCATCGAGGCAGGATAGAGCATCGTCACATGGCTGCCCATATTTCCGTTGACCCATTCAATAACCCCGTCTTCATAAACAACAGCCCGCTTGGTATTCAGGTTGTAGGTATTCCGGCTCCAGTTTTCGATGCTCGAGTACCTTGCCCTGGCTCCCTTGAGGACATGGATCTCCACGCAGCCGGCATGGAGCGAGTTTGATGTGTAGGATGGCGCTGAGCACCCTTCGATATAATGCACCTCTGCGCCTTCGTCGACGATTATGAGTGTGTGCTCGAACTGGCCGCCGCGCTTTGCATTCATCCTGAAGTAGGCCTGGAGGGGAGTTGTCAGTTTTACTCCCCTGGGAATGTAAATAAAAGTCCCGCCGGACCAAACGGCAGCATGGAGCGCTGAGAACTTGTGCAGCCTGGCCGGGACACAGGTTGTCATGAAAAATTTTTTTACCAGATCCGGATACTGCTTAAGAGCCTCGTCACAGTCGAGAAAAATGACACCCTGCTTTTCCCATTCTTCCTTCAGTTTGTGGTAAACTACCTGGCTTTCGTATTGCGCGCCAACGCCGGACAGTACCTTCTGCTCGGCTTCAGGGATACCCAGCCTTTCAAATGTCTTTTTGATGTCATCAGGAACCTCCTCCCATGTCGCAGCATTTTTCTTTGCGTCGGGGACCATGTAAAAATAGATCCTGGAAAGGTCCAACGCATCCAAGCTCGGCCCCCATTCAGGGATGGAAAGCTCAAGAAATGCCTTATAGCCGGCAAGCCTTTTTTGGAGCATCCACTCAGGCTCGTTTTTCTGCCTTGAGATCTCCCTTACGATCTCCTCAGATATGCCGGGCTTTGGGCGGAAGGAGAGCCTTTCCTCGTTATAGGTGTCATAGGTCTCCCTATTGATCTCAAAGGAACCCATATCGTTTTGCGGGGATGCTGTTTGTGCCGGCGCCATGGTGTTAGGACTTAACTATTGTTAAGTTTGTCGGGAGATATTTATAAATATATCGCTTGGAAGATGAAAAAACGCGAGTCTGCCCCCTGGAAGCCAGGATGAGGTTATATCAAACTGTATTACTGACGGCAACTGAAGCGCCGCGGCGGGCTTTGGATTGGTTTTGACAGTTTTTGTATAGGAATTTGCACTCGGGCCGAAAAACTACAATCTTCAAAAGAAATCCGACCACCCCCAGTCCAAGACTGGGGGATTGCTCGCTCGCTAACGCTCGCTCGGGTCGGATTTCTGAGAATAAAGATATTCCCGCTGCATTTCCAGCAGGTTTACA
>JACPII010000020.1 GCA_016188175.1 Candidatus Woesearchaeota archaeon
CTATTAGCAATAGAAACTAGCCCGTTCCACAACATTTTTAACTGCTTTCTCGGCCCCCCCTATCGGGTGGTAAATCTACTTATGAGCGAGCAAAGCCATAGCAATAGTCAAGCTGCCCGGCCACAGGGGCCAACATATCCCTCCGGGCTGGCCGAAAGAGTTATCGCGGAGGTGAATTCTTGGGACACGTCAATCGCAGTTAATGGAGTTTCGGCCCCATATGCCGATGCAACAAAATCCACCCATTATGGCATCGGGTTAAAGGTAGCACGCTCGGCATATGAAAAAATCGTCCAGAAATCCACCCTCGTATCGGCGAATTATTGGGACAGATCTCTCAATCTTGCCAAAAAGGCATTTATGAAAGATTATTTGATTTACCATCTTTCCAGACACGGTTACGATGTTTTGAAATCTTCGGGCGCCATGGGTTGTGACCACAGCCACACCTACTCCCTCCTGAAGAGAATGGGGCTTAACATTAGAGAATTACGGGAAAATCGCGATGGCCCAATGCCGCAAGGTGGCTCCGTAAAAAGAGAAAACCTTGATGACCTGGTAAGGGATGCCGAAAGGGAAATTCTTGAGTATTCTGGATTATTTAAGGAAAGCCTTCCGATCTATACGCAGATTAAAAACAATGCAGGCACTATTGCGAAAGCCATCGTGAAGATAGCCTCAGATTTTGCTTCTACAGTTATGGATAACCCATCCACCGAACCCCTCCTCAAGCTTCATTATAAACAGGCTATACGGGCATTTGAAGAGCGATATGTACGCCGTGTTTTTAAAAAGACAAAATTTGACTCAGTAGCTGCAATAAAGCTTATGGGTTTTAAAGGCAAGTTCCAATTAAGAAACTTTCTCTCTAACAGGGGTTGGACCAAGCGTTGGTTTAGGGACACCCAACAAGAGTTTCCGGGTGTGAGGCAGTAAACCTACGCTCCGAGCCAATATAAGTTATGCAGGAGCTTCCACAACCTTTTTAACTATTGTTAACTTTTCTTTTCTTATGGAAGCGGTGCTGTTACGGGAGGAAAATATCACTCAAGCCAAGGTTGCGGATAGTTCTAAGGCCGCCAAAGCCCAGCTCACCGACAGCTCAAAAAAAAGCCTTGTCGGCCAGCAATACCGCATCATCGGAAACCACAGCGCCGTCAAGACCTGCGGCTGGACAAAAAACATGATACCTGGCAAAGGCGGCTGCTATAAATTAAAGTTCTACGGCATCATGTCAAACCAATGCATGCAGATGACCACTTCAATAAGCTGCGCAAACCGATGCGCTTTCTGCTGGAGGGATTACAAGGCTCCCGTCTCAACAGACTGGAAATGGGCAGTTGATGACCCTGAAATGATTTTTGAAGAAAGCGTCAAGGCGCACCATAAGCTTCTCGTTGGCTTCGGTGGCAGCTCAACGAAAAATGAGGCCGTCTTCGAGAAATCCAAGGAAATAAAGCATGTTGCCCTTTCCCTTACCGGGGAGCCAATAATGTATCCAAGGATAAACGAATTGATTGAAACGTTCAATAAGGCAGGGATTTCCACATTCCTCGTAACAAGGGCGCAATATCCGGACGCGATAAGAGGCTTAAAGCCGGTCACGCAGCTGTACATCAGCCTCGACGCCCCCAACCCCAAGTTGTTCAAAGAGATCGATGTCCCGTTATTCAAAGATTACTGGGAGCGGTTCAATAAAGGCCTGGAGTATATGGCCGGAAAGAAACAAAGGACGACCGTGAGGTTAACCCTCATCAAGGGGATGAATATGTCACAATTCGAAGAATACGCCCAGATGATAAGGAAGGGCAATCCCGATTTCATCGAGGCAAAGGCATACATGCACGTAGGCGCTTCCCAAAAAAGGCTCTCCATCGGGAACATGCCGATGCACGAGGAGGTTGTTGGCTTCAGCAGGGAATTGGCTGGGCGTCTCCCCGGTTATGAGATTGTCTCCGAGCATATCCCTTCGAGGGTTGTCATGCTGGCCAAGAAGAAGTTCAAGATCGATGGAGCCTGGCACACCTGGATTGATTTTCCGAAATTCACCGAGCTTGTGAATTCGGGGAAGGATTTTTCGGCGATGGACTACCTCAAAAAAACACCGGCTTCCCTTGTCGGCCTGAGCGGAAAAGGAACCCCGATGAACGGGATCAAGCATGATTTGATGGGGATGGCCAGTGAAGAACAGATGGGGATGGCCGCTCAAAAAAACAGCAGGCAAAGGGGTATTCCCCCTGAGGAACATGGCCGTACGCCCAAGGGAAAGCAAATTTCCGTCGATGAAAAAACAAAAGAGATGGAGTTTTGGCAGAGGGATTGAACGGGGGGCATTGCCAACAAACCCTCCCGGATCTTTGTTGAGCCTCAGAAAAAAACGCCTTTCCGGGTCTGCCCTGAATCTCGCATTCGCTCGGGTTAGTGGCTTCAAAGTCCAAGAAGTGGGCTATCGTTTGCTGACATTCTCCGACGGAGCCAACCCTCTTGTCAGCTAGATGTTGGGACGAAAGGACTTTGACCTTATGCCACTAACTTATATTCAGGCCAGACCCCGCCTTTCCGAAACATTTTTATAGTAACCTTCCATCTCAAACTTAACAATTGTTAACGAGGTGGTTTTCATGCCAGCAGTTTTGCCAAAATTAGACTATGCCTACGATGCTCTGGAGCCCTATTTCGATTCCCAGACCATGACGATCCACCACACCAAGCACCATCAGGCCTATGTGGACAAATACAATGCAGCGGTTAAGGGGACAGTTTTAGAGAACAAGGATGTTGAACAGGTTGTCAGGGAATTATCTTCCGTACCTGAAAATATCCGGAATGCCGTAAAGAACCATGGAGGCGGCCACCTTAATCACAGCCTTTTCTGGAAAGTCATCGGCCCGTCAGGTTCCTCCTGCCGGCGTATTCGGCTCCGGGTGGGCATGGCTCGTCGTTGAAAAGGGAAACCTTTCAGTTGCGGCAACCCCAAACCAGGATTCACCCCTAAGCCAGGGAAAAACTCCCATCCTGGGGATCGATGTGTGGGAACATGCGTACTATCTGAAATTCCAAAACAAAAGGCCGGACTACATCGCTGCATTCTGGAATGTCGTCAATTGGAAAGAAGTTGAAAAAAGGTTTGAGAAAGCGATTAGCTAGATGTTTTTTGAGAATTTTCAGCCCTTTCCTCGAGTGGCCTTGCAAAGGAAACAGCAAAACTTGGATTTGTTTGCAGATTCCTAATGAGAACATCTCTTACCGGCCCCTGCTCTTCCGGTGAAACCAGCTGCAATACGGTTATGGTTACGTTGCCTTTACCGGGAAGCTTTTTAAGAATTCCATAAGGAGAAAGTCCGTCGGAAGCGACCAAAGGCAAATCAGGAGAATCCCTTCCGATATAAGGTGATGTTGTTGTTTTTCCCCCGTCGTGGTGGGTCGGAATTAACCTTTCTTTGGCAAGAATCCAACCGCACACATAAGCCCATCTTCTATCAGAGTCTTTTTCAAAAAGGAGGGCCTTCCCCCCGATGTCCATGGTGGAATAAACGGGGCTTTTATGGGGCCCGTCCTGGATGACATAAGCATAGGGTGTCTGGGGTAATATCCTTGCAAGCAATTCTGGCCGATAGATGGTATCCACCCCATAGATTATTTGAGAAATGTCAGGCTGTCCAATCCCCATAACAAAGGCATGAAAAGACAGGTATTTAAGTTTTATTATGTCACTTTCTCGTACTCCCTGGTTTTAGACTTCTGCCCCAAACAAGAGAAAGGCAAAAGTGGATTATAAATTGTTTGTCCTTCTTTGTTTAGTGGCGGATAATATTTATAACTTGCTTATGTCTGCCCCTAATCAAGGAAAAACTTTAAAACTAAATGAGACTCTTCTGTTTTCCATGGCACTGCTCCAATCTGACGCAAGGAAACTAACTCCGGGCTCCGATGCCCCCCCCTTTTCTCTAAAAAATGTTGACGGAGAGATAGTTTGCCTCTCCGATTTCAAGGGCAAACCCATTGTCATAATTTTTATGTGCAACCACTGCCCGTATGTCAAGCCAAAGATGGGCGAGATTGCTTCCCTGCAGGATGAATATGGAAAAAAAGGAGTTATAGTGGTAGGGATAAATTCCAATGACCCGGCAAATTATCCTGAAGACGATGCCGAGCACATGAGAACAATTGCCCATGAGAAGGGCTATAAGTATTATTTGGTTGATGAGACGCAGGAGACTGCCAGGGCATATGGTGCAACATGCACCCCCGACCCGTTTGTATTTGATAAGGGCCACAAGCTCGTCTATCACGGAAGGATAAATGATGCGATGAACCCGGGAGACGCCCCAACAAGGCATGATTTGCAGTTAGCCCTTGATGCCATGCTCGCCGGAAAGCAGATTAAGGATTGGTTCGTTCCAAGCATAGGATGCAGCATTAAATGGAAGTGATAGGCCGTTTTCTTTTTGTGTGCGTTCCTTTGGGACGGGAAGATTGTTTTCTGTCAATGGCTAATAGCAGAAGGCCCGAAACAATGAACCCAACCCCAATTCCGGTTTCCTGAAAAAAGAGCATCCCGACTTCGGAGACTGAATGAAATCCGTTAATATGGGGGGATGAAAGCGAGAAAAAGCCAACAAACAGGAGAATAACCCCCATTGCCCCCAGGATGGTTTCGGGCATGGGAAAAAAGAAAAGAAAAAGGAGTGTTACTCCTTTACCCCATAAGCAACGCCAAGCGCAACCACACCAACGATGAGGTGCAGCACCGTGATCGCCTGGTTGATTCCCAGAACGCTCAGGAGCAATGCGGCCGTCGAGGGGATAAACCCGAGGATGGCAAGGATGACTCCAATAATCCCCAGCCATTTGTTAAATGCCTTTCCGCTCCCTTTATTTGCCAGCACCAATCCCAAAACTCCGCCAATCAGGTGGACGATGTTTTGAAGTGAATTAACTCCAAAATACCCTAAGACGGGATTGCTAAAAAACCCGATAAGCCCCAACAGAATTAGCACAACACCTACTATCTTGGCAAATGTTTTTTGCGTGTCTGCCATAATACCACCTCCGGATTATCTTTAGGCGGAGTTCTATTTAAAACTTTCTCAATTCGGTTAAGTCAACTCAGTTGTGCTAGGCAACAACGATGGCGAGGCGAGGTCGGGGCCGCCCTCCTCCTGCAAGGCAGGAACGCTGGATTCTCTCCGTCCGAAGGACCGGAACGCTTTTTTCTCCCTCCGTGCCGAAGGCACCGGAACGCTGGATTCTCTCCGTCCGAAGGACCGGAACATTGCGCTCACCCCTACGGGGTGACCGAGCAGGGCAAAACCGAACAACGTGAGGTTTTGACCGTCGAGCCCATCGTTGTTGCCAACCACAGGGGACCTTACCAACACATCAAAGTGGGTTTAGCCCTCAATTCCACGATGGTTTAGAAAATTTTATTAACCCAGGAAGAAATTGTATGGATGAGAACATGAAGCTCCAATCAACTGCATTTCAGCACGGCATGGGTGTTCCGCAAAAATATACCTGCCAGGGTGAAGACATCAATCCGCCCCTGCAATGGAGCGATGTTCCCCCAGGCACGCGAAGTTTTGCCCTCATCGTAGATGACCCGGACGCACCCGGGGGAACATGGATTCATTGGCTCGTCAAGGATATCCCCCCGCAGGCAACATCAATTGCAGAAGACACCATCCCCGGAGTTGAAATCCCAAACTCCTTCGGGAAAACAGGCTTTGGCGGCCCCTGCCCTCCATCCGGGCGTCACCGTTACTTTTTCAAGCTGTATGCCCTGGATGTTCCTGCATTGCCTGCAGTCAATGCAAGGGATCTCTATAACCTTGTTGAAAAGCATAAGGTTGCCCAGGCAGTGCTCATGGGGGCATACCAAAAAACCTGAACATCCGATGAACAGATAAGAATTCTATGTTTTTCGTATTTGTTTAGCGTCCTTAGGTCGAAACGCCATTGAGCCTACCTTGAGTCCGTCGCGGGGGGAAGTCCATTACGGGGACGCAGGACCTTTATGTCCAACGTCGGGCGTTTCGAAGATGATAAACAAATACTGTTTTTCTCGAGGAGCCACAATAACATTTATAAATAGCCATAAGCTCCTTCGACAGCAATGGCTGACAAGAAACCAGTTAAAGTCAAGAAGACAATTTGGATCCCGGTTATTGCCACGGGACATTTCCAGGATGCATTTCTGGGAGAGATCCCAACGACCGAAGCAGGGCTTCTTGTAGGGAGAAAGATATCCGTCAACGTCGGTTCCTTGGTCAATGACATGAAAAAGCAGAATTACACCCTTAAATTTTCCATCAAAGAAGCTACCGAGCAGGAGGCAAAAGCATCAGCGTTCGGGTTTTACACCGCACCAGCCTCCACCAGGAGGATTATCCGGAGGGGAAGGAAGCGGATAAACCCTTCATTCTCTGTGGCAACCAAGGACGGAAAAGTTGCGAGGGTAAAGCCTATCTTAGTCCCCTTGAACCGCACCATCAGCTCAGTGACCACTGCGGTGTTGAAGCAGACCCAAACATTCCTTACCGCTTTCTTTGCCAGTAATTCTTTCGATGATTCCTTGATGGCGATCGTGGACGGAAAAATTATCCGGGACCTGAAAGATTACCTTAAAAAGATCTACCCGATAAAAAGTGTTGAATTCAGCATGGTGCACCTTGAAGAAGGCAGGAAGCCAGAAGATATTGGCATCGTTATCCAGGAATCAAAGGCTGAGCCAGAAATCAAGGAACAGCCTGAAGCGAAGGAAAATGAGGCTGAATCTCCTGACGGACAGGAAAGCGCCCCTGCTGAAGACCCCGAATATGAGGCAGGATCAGATGTGGTTGTCGAAGAAGAAAGCATCGGCTCCCAAAGCCCGAATTCTGAGTGAATAGAAAATCGTATTTGTTTAGCACCCTAAAGTCGAAATCCTTTATCTATCGAGCGCGTTGCGGGGGGACGACCCCTTCGGGGACGCAGCGCCTGCGGTGTATCGTCTAGGATTTCGAAGGTGCTAAACAAATACAGAAAATCAAGTTTTTCTCCAGCCCCCGTTACCTTTATATATCTTCTTCCAATCTTTCGCTTTCCATCAGATATTTAGCCCCGTAGTCTAGCGGTCAAGGATAGGGCCCTCTGGAAACAGGCAGGGCTGGATGTAGTTCAGCCCCCCCTCTGTTGACGAAAGGCTCTGACGGCAGTTCGAACTCATCCTAAACGATGCACGAAAGTCTGCCCGGGGCTATTTTTTCCCCATCCTTCACTTATCTCTTCCTACTTTTCCCGAAAGGATTCGTTCCGGTCTTCAAGATTGATGCTTGTTATCTTTCTGAGCCAGGACGGCATTTCTGCATTCATGATAATATCCATGTGTGTTCACCTCGTATAGATTATTTCTTCAGTTCATTTGCAAAGAGCGTAAGCAAGGTTATTGAGAATTCACCAACACCGACAGGAAGGATACAATATGCCCATTCCATAAGTTCTATGGTTCCCATATTCTAAATCCATAGGCTGCGCCCTTAGGGGCGGCCCTCTTTGTTTTTTCTGTTTGTTGCTTTCCATGGGATTCACCCAGCCGATTTCGCCAGCCTTCATCTGGAGGGGGCAGTTTGATTGGCTATTTGCCACCCTTTATTTCCTCATCCATCGGGTTTAGCGCTCAATCCTTTCATTCGAAATGAACAATCCACCGGAGTAATTGAAAGAGAACTCTATCAACAACACCATAATGAATGTATCTCATTTCTTTTCTCTTGCATGGAAGAAAAGAAGAAGGTTTTCTATTTAAATGTTCGCTTTTTCTGTAATCATTCAGCATTCTGAAAATGTCCGTCGAGAAAGAAAAATGCCTTTTATACGAGCATCATCGGCGAGTTTCAAACAACTGAATGATTACCTTTTTCTGCCCCACCCAATTTCCATCGCAAACTTTATATATTCTCAGAAACAAGAAAGAAGTATGCGATTCTTTATACCTGCCATTCTGGTGCTGGCGCTCCTCACCTCAGCCTGTTCTCTTCCTCCTGAGGAACAAGCCCCGGTTCAGCCTCAACCGTTAGAGATTCCTGCTGCTGAGCCTGCAACGCTTGCTGGCGCTTCAATCCCCGTTGCCGGGACACCGATAGAACAGCCAAAGATTCCAGAGATTATCCCTTCTGAATCTCCCACCATCGCAATCCTTGACAACGGCTTTTCTCCGGAGGATATAACGGTAAAGGCTGGGAGCTCAATAACGTGGGCTGTCAACGACAACAAAAAGCATATTATTGCATGCTACCAAAACTCCAAGCGCTTGTTTTCCAGCGATTTGCTCAAGCCGGGAGATGAATTTTCCAGGGAGTTCCAATACCGCGGCGAGGTGAGCTGCATTGACGTCATCTATGGCCACCGGCTTAAAGTCACCGTCTCTCAAAATGCCCCCCAGGAATTGCTATCCCCCACAGGCTACGCTGTTGGCCTTATTGAAGGCGGCACCGAAGGCGGCTTGATCGCAACAATAATGCTGCTTGGCATTTTCATTGTCGCTGGGTTTTCCAGAAAGCGCAGAAAGCGCTAGGGACAACTACTATTCTGAAATAGTAAATGAAATAGGAAGTTATTTAAATGTGCAACGTCCTGGAAAATGTATGGTTGTAGACAAATCAGATATGCTTTCTGTCCTGGACAATTTTCCTGCCCAGTGTAAGCACGCATTGACCCTTCCCGAGGGGATTACCATCCCTCAGGGAACTACATCGGTCGTTGTCATCGGCATGGGGGGCTCAGGGATTGGTGGCGATTTATTGAAAACCTACGCCGGAACAACCGCATTGCCGATTTTTGTTGTCCGTGATTACAGGGTGCCAAACTTTGTCGATGAATATTCTGCAGTATTTTCCTGTTCTTACTCCGGCAATACAGAGGAGACCCTTGCAGCGACAGAAGATGCAGCATCCAAAGGCGCAAAAATCATCGGAATCACCTCCGGTGGAAAGCTCAGCAAAATAGTTGACCGGGTTATTTTAGTACCCTCCGGTCTCCAGCCAAGGGCAGCCCTCGGTTATATGTTCTTTCCCATGGTCGGGGTCTTGTATAACTCAGGCCTCCTGGAAGTATCGAACGAAAGCCTCAACGAGATGATGGCGCTTTTGAAAAATCAGGCGCCCATAAAAAAGGAGGCAGAGCAGATTGCTTCGTTCATCCATGGAAAACTCCCCATAATCTATGCCTCAGAAGCGTTCGGCCCTGTTGCATTGAGATGGAAAACCCAGATCAACGAGAATGCAAAGCTCCCGGCTTTTTCCAGCACTTTTTCAGAGATGAACCACAACGAGATATGTGCCTACACCCATGTGGAAAGGGACCTCTTTGCGCCTGTCCTGCTGAGGAACCCCCGGGACAATCCCCGCATCAAGAAGAGGATGGACATCACCAAAGGGATAATGGAACAAAGGACGAAAGTGTATGACCTTGAGATCAAAGGAAATTCCCTCCTTGCACGGCTTTTCTATGCCGTCTATGTCGGCGATTATGCGTCTTACTTTCTTGCATTGAAGGACAGGACAGACCCGACGCCAGTCGATGTGATTGAAGCGCTGAAGAAGGAGCTGGTGTAGTTCCCAAAAGATTTAGATGATATTTACAAATAGCAGCCATTAAGGCACCTCCGTCATTCAAGAATTTTAATCATCCCGTCTTTCTCGATCAATTCCCCCCTGCTCAGCAGGTCATCGACGGCATCTTCGCCAAACTCTTTGATGAGCGAGATGCTCTCCACGGGCTGATGCTTTTTCACAAATGAGATAATCCCTTCATAGCTCTTCTGGTCCCTTCCCTGCGCCATATCCTTGACGGCAAGGATATGCTTGCATTCGCCATGGACACGCTGAAGGGAAAACCGGAAAAAAGGGCAGGTGCAGCTCCCTTTGGACAGGTCGACAGTGTAGAATTTGCCCTTCTTGCTGCTTTCCACCTGAAACGTTCCATCTGGTTGTTTTTGGATGCCCACGGCGTGAGAAACATGGGCTGCAATAAATCCTTTTCTCTTATTTACCAATATGTAATAGCAAATATCATATCTAAACTACTGCGGGCTAAAGCCCGCAGGGTTCTTGCTCAAAACGTGCTCGGGATTAATCGGAAATTCATCAACGGGCTAAAGCCCGCAGGGTTCTTTCCTATCCCGAGCCTAAAGTTCAATTATTGATGCATTTTGCTATAACGAAATAAATTGAGTGGCATTTGGAAAAAAATCAAGCCATCGGCAGGCTATTACCCAACCCAAATGAACAAATCCATTAAGAAAGTGGAAACTATATATTTCAGCCAATAAATATTTAAAAACAGTCCTTGGTTTTTCACAATAATGTACCTTCGATACCCGGAATTCAAAGATAAAGTTGTAATCGTAACGGGTGCAGGCTCAATCCCTGGAAAAAAACCTAGTATAGGGTATGCAACAGCTCAAAAATTTGCAAAAAACGGGGCAAATGTTGCCATTGTGGATGTTAATGAAACTTACGGCACCCATTCTCTTGAATTATTATACGGCCAAGGTTTTGAACCGACATTCATTCAGGCAGACATGGGAGATAAACTCCAAATTAAAGAGATGGTCAATCGGGTCAATGGGGAATTGGGGCCCCCATTCGTCCTCGTTACTGCTGCCGGAATTGAAAAGGTTGGTCAAAACTTTGTGGAGATGCCCGAACAGGATTTAGATAGAATTCTGGATGTCAATTTGGCGGGCCCGTTGTATTGCTGCAGGGGGGTTATCCCCTATATGGTGCAGAACGGAGGGGGGAGGATTGCATTAGTGGGTTCAATTCAAGGAAATGTAACTTTAGGGGAACCGACTTCCTACCAACTATCAAAAGCAGCGATGAAGGCCTTAGCCAGGAATATAGCGTTTGAATATGGGAGTATGGGAATTCGGGCAAATAATATCGAGCCAGGCGCAATCGCAACAGGGGGTATGGGTGAAGGAAGAGGCCCCTTTCCTGAAGAGATGAGAAGTCGGATTGCAATGAACAGGCGAGGCCATCCCGATGAAATTGCTAATGTTATCCTCTTCCATTGTTCCGAGGAGGCAAGTTATGTTAATGGAACTTCAATCTTAGTAGATGGGGGATGGCTCGCAGGTGGCACTCCGATGAAAGTTAGCGATAACATTCCCAATGACCCCGATCCAAGAGTAAAGACATCCTCAAAATAAAACAAGTTGATTATTTACTTCTTATCATCCTTATCACCTCCCACTGCTAAGAGGGCAAGCCTTTTATACCATCTCACCTTTCCTAACAAGGGGGATACACAATGCTCATTAAATCGGTTTCTTTGCGGAACATCCGCTCTTATGAAAACCAAGCCATAACGTTTCCTGAAGGTTCCCTCCTTCTTTCCGGGGATATTGGGGCCGGAAAATCAACCATCCTTCTTGCGATTGAATTTGCATTGTTCGGCATGCGGAGGACTGACCTGACCGGCTCAGCGCTGCTGCGCCATGGCTCTCAGAAGGGAGAGGTCGAATTGGCATTCGATTTGGATGGGAGGGATATCACCATCAAGCGGGTTCTGAAAAGGGGAAAAGACGATATCAAGCAGGAAGC
Organism: Candidatus Woesearchaeota archaeon; assembly: GCA_016188175.1. Classification (GTDB taxonomy): domain Archaea; phylum Nanobdellota; class Nanobdellia; order Woesearchaeales; family JACPBV01; genus JACPII01. The sequence goes on from JACPII010000020.1 coordinate 11,586, forward strand.
TGGATACATTATCATTGACGGCATCAAAAAAGAAGGGACCCATGTTGAGCTGAAAGCGATTGTCCTCGACCTGCTGGGCTATCCGAAAGACCTTTTGGCGATGAGCCGGGATTTACTGTTCCGTTACACCGTCTACACCCCTCAGGAAGCGATGAAGCAGATCATCATCGAGGAAAAGGAAACGCGCCTGAACACGCTGCGTAAAGTGTTCAACATCGACAGATACAAGAGGATATCAGAGAATACTTCGATTATCCTTGCCTCATTGAGGGAGAAGGGAAAATTGTACGAAGGCTCTTCCCGGGACCTGGCCGAAAAGCAGCTGCAGCTTGAAGAAAAGAAAAAACAGGTTGATAAATTATTGGAGGATTACCATGTTTTCCTTCCAACATGGGACGCCATGCAGCAGAGGCTCTCGGAAAAGAGAGCATTGGCCCAGGAAAAAGAGAACATTATCAGGAATTACCAGGAGCTGAAAAAATCGTCTGCCCTTTGCGAGGCTTCACTGAAGAACAAAAAAGAGAGTTATGGGAGGATTCTCCAGGATCAAAAGAGGATGCAGGAAGACCTTGAGCGGATTGCGCAGGACCTTGCCCAGTTCCCCATCGAAGACGCTCAACAGCTCCTCGCTTTGGCGATGGAAAAAGAAAAAGAGGCCAGGGCCAAACAACAGTCCATCATCGAGGTCAGCAGGAAAATTGCCGCCTGTGAAACCCAGCACTCCCAGTCTAATATGTTAGTTGCCAAGATAAGCTCCCTGGGGCAGTGCCCCGTCTGTTTGCAGCAGGTCGGAGAGCACCATAAGGAGCACATCCGCAAAACCGAAGAAGAGAAATTAGCAGCAGCGTCTGTCCTCATCCGACAGCACAGGGATGAGGAACAAAATTTGAGGAAGCAGGCCCAGGCGCTTGAACATGGCCTCAAAGAGCTCAGGAAAAAAGAATCCGAAACAAAGGCTATCGCCGTGAGAAGGAACATCCACCATGAGAAACAGCAGCGCCTTATCCTTCTCGAAAAGGAAATAGGCCAAAGCGCCCAATCCATAGAAATACTCCAAAACGAGAATGAGAAGCTCACCAAGGAAGTTGAAGCGGGAAGGCACCTTGAGTCAGAATACCAGGCCCTTCGAAAAGAACTGGACCAGCTCGTCCAGGAAGAGCGCTCCCTTGCAATCCAGAAACGGACATTGGAAGTCCAGCATGAGGAATGCCAGAAGGCAATCAATTCGTTGGAACAGGAAGTGATCAGGAAAAAACACGAACAGCAGAAGCTCAAAAGCATCCAGAACTGGCAGCAATGGCTCCAGGAGTTTTTCATCCCCTTGATGGGAACCTTGGAAAAACACGTCCTCTTTTCAGTCTACCATGAATTCTCCCAGCTGTTTGAGGAATGGTTCCAGCTCCTCATCGAGGACGAAAGCCTGAGCGTCAGCCTGGACGGGGAATTTACCCCGGCCATCGAGCAGAACGGCTACGAATCATTCATTGAAAACCTCTCCGGCGGTGAAAAAACAGCCGTTGCGCTGGCCTACCGCCTTGCCCTCAACAAAGTCATCAATGATATCGTCCAGGACATCAAGACGAAGGAGCTTATCATCCTTGACGAGCCAACCGACGGTTTTTCCTCCGAGCAGCTCGACCGGATGAAAGTCGTCCTTGACCAGCTCAACATGAAGCAGGTCATCATCGTTTCCCACGAAAGCAAGATAGAGAGCTTCGTGCAGCACGTCGTGAGGATCCAGAAAGAAGGGCATGTGAGCGAATTGGTTTAAGAACAACATTCTAAAATATCATTATCTACTCAATGATATAAATCCTTTTATATGAACTCCCCATTTTACGCGTTATGGCAGAGCCAAGCAACCTAGGCGGTTTAGAAAGGGAAGAATTAGAGCTTACCCTTGAGACCATTTGGGAAGCTGAAAGGGAAAAGCTTTCTGGTTTTAACCCCTTTCATTTTGTTGGATTTACAGGCAGTGGCCATTTGGTGGCAAACCTTCAGTATAGTGATGGCTCTTCTTCTTATATTGTGATAGATGCTCGGTCAAAAGAAGAGGTATCAAGAATTCGACGCCCCCCAAGGAAGGGATTATGGGATTTTTTAGGCACACATTCTGTCCAGGGAGATAAAGTTGTAAATTATTCACCCGGGGTTGGGGGGAGTGGATTATTTTCTGTTGAAGCGTGGAGTTTAACCGATGGTAAAAAAATATGGGAACATCTCGAACAAAGTGGTTATTGCCATGCTTTAGATGTTACAGTTACGCCTGATATTACCTATGTTGTTAGTAGGCATAATATCACTTTGATTGATGCAGAGGGCCATAACTTGGTTGATATGACCCACGGCCCAGAAGAGGAGGTAAACGGCCAGGCGGCAGCAGTAGCCAAAGAGCAAGGCATGGTGGTGTTGGTTAAGCCTGATGCCAGCAATAATGCCCTGGTGTATAGATGGAATCGGGGAGATAAGGCTCCAACACTGACAAATTTAGAGGGATTAACGGGATGGCCTATAAGTTTATGTTGTTCGCATCCCCAACTTCTCGCAAGCCCACACTATCTGGTTGCGTTTAGCGCTGACAATTTTTGGGCATACCAACCTCCAGAACTTAAACTGGCAGGGGAGGGTATGGCATCGGGCCCTTTTCCTCACTCTGCAATAACCCATGGAAGCACTTTGGCGGTCGATACCCGGAATATGGGCTGGGTCGTATTTGACCTAGAGGAAAAAATCGACCCCTCATCTCATTTTTTTGGATATGAACTATCAAGGCAAGGCAAAGCATATATGATTTCAAACGGATTGGCGATAGTAAGTCCAGAGCACATCGATGTATTCCCCGGCCCGGAAGAGATTATAAAAGAAAAGAAGGCGTTTAATAGAAGGAGATATAACAATCCATCAGGTATTACTAGATTTCTTACCGACGAAAGGGGGCAGGTCTATGCCTGCTCTGATCGGGCTGTTTTTAAGGTGGCCGGGGAGACATCCATAAAGTTTCACCCGGAAAGAGGCGAACTTCGAAAATTTGGCGGAGCATAAAGCTTTAAAAAAGCAATGCTATTCTAAGATTTTTATGGGGCACTAGTGCAACTTGGTTAACACACTACCTTGGGGAAAGCCCCACCCTGCGCTGTAAGCAGGAATTTGTTGTTGACCAGAATGGTAGTAGTCGGGGTTCAAATCCTCGGTGCCCCAGTTTTTTTTATTCCGTGGCGCTTTAGTGCCGCTCTTTCTTCTCATTTCTTTCGAAAAGAAATGCCGGGGTGCCCCAGTTTTATTGTTATTTCCTTCCAGGGCGATTAGTGGAATTGAGAAAAGCGAAATTCCACTGATAGTGCATGGGCTCCTAAGGGCGAAGCCATTAGCCGGGGTGCCCCAGTTTTGTTATTTATTCAAAGATTGTATTTGTTTAGCTATTTAGCAGAGATTTGCAGTTAGCATTCTGTTGAGTTCTTTTTTTATGTCGAGTTTTTGGTATTGCCATGTGGCGATGAGCGAGGCAAGCGTCTCATACGTCTTGGTGCCTTTT
>JACPII010000082.1 GCA_016188175.1 Candidatus Woesearchaeota archaeon
AAGTCAACGAAGAGGAACACAAACAAGGTGGCAAGGGCATTATTTTCTGTTGCGCTATAATTTCTAATGACAAAAAAGAAGAATAGGGCAGCCATGAGCAGGTGAAGCGTTCCTGCCCAATGGGATGCACCCCCTAACATAATGATAGCATTGATAAAAAAACTGGTAAAGAAAATTAGCAATGGGGTTGAAAAACCGGCAAAGCCTTCTTTAAAATAGAGTATCCCCAGAATAAAAATAACGCCCAGCAGCGCAATACGGGTCCCCGAGGAAAATCTCCCTGCAATAAAAGAAAATACAAGCAGGTAACTAATTCCCGCAATGAGGAACCCTTTGATATTGAGCGGCTGTTGGCTTCTACGGAGGAAAAAAACATAAGCCAATGTTAAAAGAAAAAACCCGATGTTAAGGCCGATTCTCCCATACCGTTCTAATGCGAGGCCTGAAAAATAGTAATCAAAATCAATAATAAACCCGCCCCATCGGGACGAATAATCAACAAACCAAAGGCCTAAGGCAAAGAAGAGCGTCAACCATGGCGCTAAACCTGGATTTGTTGGCTGTGGATTTTGCTGATTGGCTGGCGGCATTCATAGTACCTCTCTCAGTTGTTGGGAGTTTTGCATATCCCGTATAATCTGTTCAAATCTCTGATAAACCAATTTAAAGCCCTCTACCTCTTTTTTGCTTCAACCTTGACTTCGACAACATCTAATATCTCCCGCGGGATGATCTTGATGAAATTATTGCCTTCCTCGATGAGGGAGTTCAAATTGCGCTCGAAGAGCTTCTTCGTCTGGTCAATCCTGATGAAACGGTCATTGATATCGAGGTCCGCCCTTTTTGTCTCTTCTTCATCGACAAACTCGATGTTCAGGGACACGTCAAAGGTGCCGTTCCTGATGTCGTCAAATGTCGTTTCATTCACCTCGAAGAAGAAAACGGTTTCGGGTGTGTCTTTCTCGGTAAAGGCCAGCTTGATCTGCTCGATAGAATAGCTCCCTTTCGTAGTCTTAAACAAGACGCTGTTCTGGGCTTCCAAAGCCCCGATGGGCAAGTCTACTTTTGTCCGCTCGCCGCATTGAGGTATCGCTGAATAGGCAATCTGATCGTTCAGAGCCACTTCAAGGACGCCAACTTTTGCCTCACTGATGCAAAAGGGGGAAAACCTCATCTCTGCCTTTTCGATATTGGCAACTTCCTTGTCGCTCAGGGAAAACACATTCTGGCTTTCCTGCCTGCTGACATCGCTGATGTCTCCGACGACCTTGATGTTTTCCAGGGAATATTCATTGACTGTCCAGAATTTCCCTCCGACCGAAGAGACTGAGAATGCAAGCGTGTTCTGCTCCTGCAGCAAACCTTTTCGGATGCGGATGGGGTCAACATTGATGCCGGGGACGCGGAATTCATAGATAAGCGCGCCGTTGAGGGAAATGCTCAGGATACCTTTCCGGATGGGGGCTGTAAATGTCAGCAGCACATTATTCGCATTTTCCGGGTCTTTAACATTGAATGAAAGCTCCCTGGACTTTTTCTCAAACCAGCCGTTGCGCACGGTTACGGGAGCAAAAGAATCAAGGACTTTGGCGTTCGTCGTTTCAAAAATGTTGATGTTGGGAAGTTCCTTGTCCCTGACATTTTCAATGGGGTCCAGCCTTCCAACAGATTCCTGGAGCAACGTGATCGTTTTTGGCTTGACACCGGAAGAGGAAGAGATGCTATCGCCTTCCAAGATGGCCTCGCGCTCATCCTCAGGAAGAAAGAGGATATAAGCAATGATAAACACGGTAAGGAGGGCGACTAAAATAGCTGCATTTATGCCGCCTTGGGCTCTTTTTTGCATTTTTGCTCCTGCCAGAATCATCCCGGAATGTGCTGGATGCGATATCTTTTTGAAAAGGATATAGCTTATTGGGCAAATAGTATCCTTTTCTAAGATAGTAAACGACATTAACTACGACTAAAAAAGTCGTGTCATTTACCAATTCATAAATAACTTTATATATAAAGTTATTGTTTTTCGTTTTAGCATGAAACAGCTCTTTTTTGACGGGAAAGCAGCAAAACTTCGGGTGGAGGATGCCGATGATGTCTACCTGCTCAGCCAGATTGTAAGTATTGGAGATATCATCACGGGAAAAACCATCCGGAAGGTAAAGCTTGGGGGGGCTGATGAGCGGCAGCGCGCCGTTGAGAAGAAAACAGTGTTCCTGAAAATTCAGGCCGAAAAGGCAAGCTATCAGCCTGGCGAGGAATGTGTCCGGGTAACGGGATCAGTCATTGAAGGCAGCGAAGATATCCCTAAAGGAGAGCACCATTCCTTTTCCCTGGAGCCCGGAGCGGAGTTTACCATTGAAAAAAAACAATGGTTAAGCTATCAGCTGGCCAGGCTGAAGGAATCCATCTCGGAGAAAAGCTCACGGATCGCTGTCTGCGTCATGGACAGGGATGAAGCCCATGTGGCGCTGCTTAAGCGGCACGATTTTGAAATATTGAGGCATATCAGAGGAAAAGTTCAAAAAAAAGGCGAGGAGGGCCAGGGCGATAATACCTTCTATCAGGATGTCATCGGAACACTGCAGGAATATGCTGCCCGGTTCAGCCTGGTCCGGATATTATTGGCAAGCCCGGCGTTCTGGAAAGAAGACCTTTTGAAAGAGATCAAGGATAAGGGCCTGAAGGGCAAAATCATCCTGGCAACGTGCAATGCGGTCGGGAAGAATGGAATAAACGAGGTATTGCGGAGGCCTGAGGTTGCAGAAGCCCTGCATCAGGAAAGGGTAGCTGAAGAATCAGCGCTCGTTGAAGAGATGCTGTCCGGGATCGCCAGGAAGGGAAGGGCTGCCTATGGGTACAAGGAAACCGAGCGTGCAGTCCAGCTTGGGGCGGTCACCGTGCTGCTCATTACCGATGCTTTTCTGCTGCGCTCGAGGGAACTGGGAAACTCTCAGGCCATTGACGAGCTCATCAATCTGGCGGAGAAAAGCAGGGGTGTTGTCCATATCATCTCTGCAGGCCACGATGCGGGGAAAAAATTAGATGGGTTGGGCGGCATCGGAGCTTTATTGAGGTTTTCGGTTGAGTGAAAATGCAAAGGCAACCTTGATGTGCAAGTGATATCTCATTTGGTCGGCAACAACAATGGGCTCGACGGTCAAAACCTTACGTTGTTCGGTTTTGCCCTGCTCGGTCACCCCAGAGGGGGCAGGTCCCCCGACCTCGCCTCGCCATTGTTGTTGCCTTGCACAACTGAGTTGGCAAAAAAAGGTTATTTTTTTTGAGGGGTTGTGCGGAACAAGAGAATGGCAGAGCAATCAACGATAACATCGTTAAGCAAAGAGAACCGTGTTATACTGCCGAAGCGGAAATGGGCGGAGAAATGCTTAGTTAAAAGCCTCCAGGAGTACAGACGGCTCTATGCGCATTCTTTAAAGCATCCTGAAAAGTTTTGGAGCGGGCAGGCAAAAGAGATTTCCTGGGAGGAGCCTTTTTCAAAGGTGTTCCGTTATACCCAAAAGCCATTTTGCGAGTGGTTTGTCGGGGGGAAGCTCAATGCATCCTTCAACTGCCTGGACAGGCATATACCTGAGAATGGAGATAAAATTGCGATTCTCTGGCAGGGTGAACCGGAGCATGAGACAAGGGCAATCTCTTATCGGGAACTTCTTTCAGATGTCTGCAGATGCTCTCAGGCCCTTATTCGCTGCGGGATTAAAAAAGGAGACAGGGTTTGTCTATACCTGCCCATGATCCCTGAGCTGGTTGTGGCGATGCTTGCGTGCGCAAGGATTGGCGCAATCCATACTGTTGTTTTTGGCGGATTTTCTTCTGCTGCGCTGGCCAAGCGCATCGATGATTCGGGGGCAAAGATGGTCATTACTGCAGACGGGTATTTCCGGAGGGGGCAGGTTATTCCCCTTAAGGCCCAGGCTGATGAAGCGCTGCGGCAGTGCAAGCCGGTGAATAAAGTTGCTGTCGTAAAAAGGGCCGGCAATCCATGCCCGATGGTGAAGGGCAGGGATTGTTATTGGGATGAGGAGCTTGCCAGCAGCGGGGAAGGTTTTGTTGAGCCTGTTGGAATGGATTCAGAGGATCCCTTGTTTATCTTATACACTTCTGGAACAACAGGAACTCCCAAGGGGATGGTCCATACCACGGGCGGTTATCTTGTGTATGCAGCCTATACTGCAAAATTAGTCTTTGGCTTTAACTCCCATGATATATTTTGGTGCACTGCAGATATCGGATGGATAACGGGGCATAGCTATGTTGTTTATGGGCCTTTAAGTTTGGGGGCAACTGTCGTGATGTACGAAGGTGCTCCCGATTTTCCTGCCCCTGACCGGTTTTGGCACCTTATCGATAAGTTTAAAGTTACCATCCTTTACACTGCTCCGACTGCAATCCGGGCGTTTATGAAAAGCGGAACCAGGATGGTGCTGAATCATGCTCTCTCAAGCTTGCGGCTTTTAGGGACTGTCGGAGAGCCCATAAATCCGGAAGCATGGATGTGGTATTATCGGTTTGTTGGAAAAGAAAAATGCCCGATTGCCGATACATGGTGGCAGACGGAGACGGGAGGCATTTTAATCTCTCCGCTGCCAGGGGCAACGCCGCTGAAGCCTGGGTCGGCAGCATTCCCCCTTCCCGGCATCAATGCAGTTGTTGTTGATGAAAAGGGAAAAAATGCCAAAAGCAATGAAGGCGGAAATTTAGTCATCAAGGGAAGCTGGCCGGGGATCGCAAGGACAATCTGGAGAAATCCAAAAAGGTATGTGGAGACTTATTTTTCCAAGTTCAAGAATAAAGGAAGTGATTATTATGTGACGGGGGACAGCGCAAAGGTTGATGATGATGGCTATTTTTGGCTCATGGGAAGGCTGGATGATATCCTCAAGGTTGCCGGCCACCGCATAGGGACTGCAGAAGTGGAGTCTGCGCTGGTGTCCCATCCTTCAGTTGCCGAGGCAGCCGTCGTTCCTGTGCCGCACCTGATAAAAGGAGAGGCTATTTTTGCGTATGTGGTGCTGAAGGAAGGGTTTGCGGAAAGCAAGGAACTGGAACGCGCTCTTGCCGCCCATGTACGGAAAGAAATAGGCCCGATCGCAACTCCTGAGAAAATAAGATTTGCTGAAGGGCTGCCGAAAACGAGGTCGGGGAAAATCATGCGGAGAATATTGAAAGCGATTGCTTCCGGGGCAGAAGATATAGGAGATATTTCTACGCTGGCGGATCCTGGGGTGGTGGAAAAGATTAAACGGGGGTTGGTAGATAACAAAGTTGACTTTCTTAAATCTTAAGCCCGGATTTCTCAAAATATTTTGTTACTGCCTCTTCAGTCCTTTCGGAATCCCGGAAAACAAGCCCTATAAATGTAAGAAATGGCGAACTGACAATATCAGATGGGGAAACCGTTGCGCTATATTTTGATTTTGGAGTTAAGAGAATGCCTGCATCTTTGAATACCTGGTTGACGAATTCACTGCAAAAGAAGGTTGATTTTCGAATACTCAGGAAATTGGGTAATTGACGGTACCCTTTGGTAAACCAATTTAAAGTTCTTGTGACCAGGAGTGTTGGAAGGAACCCTACCAGCTTAAGGACGCTGTATGTGGGCTGGTTTTGGATATGGCGCCTAATTGCTTGGATCAGCCTCATTCTTTGGTCTTGGCTTAATTGCGGCCTTAAGGCAACGAGAACCTGCACTTCGGGGACTTCAAAGTCACGCATCACCGCCCCATCTATCCCGATGTCCATTACAGACTCAACAATCTTCGGCCCTCCCGGAAGCTTAATACAGAGGGCTGCATGGGTTACCTGTGATTGCTCAAAAGCAGCAGTCATCCGGGGAAGTACGGTAAAGAACGATATCTTTTTGAAGAATTCTTTTGGCTTAAAGGACAAGAGGATATCTCCGGTCTCAAGCTGATAGGGTTCGAGAATATATTTTTTTAATCCTTCATATTGGCGGATAAGGTTGCCCTCGATTTGGACCCTCCCCCGAATATCGGAGAAAAGAATATTATTATCCCTTGCGATGGACAGGATATGGCCGAAAGACTGCCGTATTGCTGCCGAGTGATTTTCAAAGCTGAAGGAGTTAATAATGTTTTTTTCAGAGAAAATGCCCTTAAGCTCTTCACATCTCGCCGTTATTTGCTGGGCGTTTTGATACCCCTGATAACTAAACCTTTTAGCCAAGGAATAGTGCTTCGGTTGGGTGAATCCATGTTTTGCATTCGCAACCAATTCGTAATATTGTTGAGCTCCATCTCTGAGACGGAAACTTTGCTGGCACAACCAGCCTAGATGGCTGGCTGTCTTCCTCAGGATATCCTGGGTGTCCGGCTCATGCAATCGAGCGAGTATTTTTTTTATGCGGTGGGAAAACAGGTACCCCAAAAGGCGCTGGGCTGCTTGTTCAATCTCCCCATTAATCTTTACGAGCATTTGGCTGTCTTCGAGAAGTGGTCGGAAATCGAATGGCTGCCTCAGTTGAGAGTGGACTGAAAATAAACCCATTCCCTTCGAATTCCCATTGAGATTAATAAATGTTTATCTTACGAGAGCGGGTTCTTCAGATTGGTCTGCAACATTTGCGGTGGCTAAAATCCCTTTCGTCTGC
>JACPII010000081.1 GCA_016188175.1 Candidatus Woesearchaeota archaeon
GTAAAGCGGTGTTTTGGGGAAAGAGTAAGGTCAAAGAAAGAAGAGAACATGCTCAAAGAAGCAAAAAGGAAGTTCTGGGCATATGAAAAAATAAGAAAATATGCTATGGTGTAAGCCCTTTAGGAGTTATGCAACAAAGCACGAACCACTGTTTTTTGCATAGTTATTGACGCTTAGCCACCAGTATTTCTGACATTTGACCGGTGGTTTTTGACAGTATTGCATCGAGCGGGCCTTACAGCACTGGCTCCAGTGGAAAAGTCTGCCAGCAACCTTCATAAAATCCAATTTTCTGGGTTCCAAGGGTATGTTTGAATTCTTTTGATCGGTTATTCTCTGCTGAGCCGTAAACATTAAGTGAGTGTTTGCCAGCCACTTGGTGTTCTTGCCATATTCTCCGCAACTTTGAATTTACATCATGGCTTCTTGCAACATCATTACGGAAAAAAAGAATGTCTACCTCGGGGAGAAAAAGATGATATTGTGTCTCTGTGGAGCTTAGGAGACCTTCAAAATATTCAGGGCTCTGGTCGGTGTGGTTCCCATGAACTAAACGTTTTCCATGTAATTTTTCATTACTGATGTCAATCTTTGAGGCTGCCTCCCTCCAGAAGTTCCCCCCCACTTGGCTGCAATCAACCCACAGGGTGGAGAATCCTTCCTTTGTAGCCCTATCATAAAGGAGCCTTAGGTTTTTGTCGGCGGCCTTTCCCGTAACGAGTAAAGCTGTATCTTCCTTACCTTTAAAAAATCTCTTGAAATAGGCGTGCATTATATTTCTCTGAAAATGGAGGAAGGCATCAACAATAGTTCCAGGCTTCCGCGAACCCCGGTTTATCTCTACCCATTCTCTCCAGGCAGGGTTATGGTAAACTGCATGGAATCTTTGGAAGTCTTCATGAGCAGCAAAATACCTGCCCCTGCCGGCTTTTCGGATGATTCCTTCATGAGCCATCCTTCCGAGAAGGGTCGTTACAGAATTGTAATCCAAACTTCTGGCTTTTTCAATTTCTTGAGGTGACACTGGTTCGCCGCAGTGCAACAGGATTTCATCGTAAACTTTACTTATAGGCGCAGGAAAATATCCTGTGAAAGCGTTGTAGACAGGAAGGATTGAATCAACAAAACCTATTTGGTCATCAGCGTGCTCTCTCCTTCTTTCTTCAATCCACAACCTTACATCATCATCGAGATAGTGCGTTGCCTTCCTTACCGCCATGGAAATAAGGGGCGCCATGCTCTTTAAAAATGTTACTAAGATTACTATCAAAAAGGGGTAACAAACTATGGGGGAAACCAGAGTTGCTTTGTTGCATAATCATCGGGTTTAGCCAACAATCTTTCTGACATCGATGCAAGATAATGTATGGGCCTCTTTTTTGTTCCATTAAACATCATTTAATGATTTATTTTTTTATCTCCAACCAAAAAGAACATAACCCCTAATGGATTGAGCCTCAAACCGCCAACTATTTAAACCTGAGATTTCTTTTGTAAGGATATATAATTTGAAGGAACGCACCATGGCTGACGACAAGGAAGACGGTGAAGCCCCCAACGAGCAGCCCGCCCAGCAGGGAATGACCCCGGAGCAGGTTGCGGAGCTCCAGGAAAAGATAAAGAATATGTCACCGGAGGAGCTGCGGGAGTTCCAGAAGAAGCAGTGCATCTTCTGCCATATTGTTTCCGGAAAAGTCCAGTCAAAGAAGATTTTTGAGGATGATTCCACTTTGGCAATCCTTGATATCAATCCTGCCAATCCCGGCCATGTCCTTGTGCTTCCGAAGGAGCATTATTCCATCATGCCGCAGCTTTCTGAAGAGGAGATTGCCCACCTGTTCATGGTCGTGAAGACTATTTCCAACGGCGCACTCCGCGCCCTGGCCGCCGGAGGTGTTAATGTGGTTGTCCAGAATGGGATTGCCGCGGGGCAGAAAGCCCAGCACTTCATGGTGCACATCATTCCGCGGAAAGATAATGACGGGCTCAATTTTGAGCTGCCGCAGAAAGAGATATCTGATGAAGCCCTTGAGGCTTTGCGGGTCAAGCTCGCCGAAAAACTGGGCTCTGGCGTCAAGCAGATCCCCCTTGCCCCTCAAAGGCCGAAGATGAAGGAATTTTTGCAGAAAAAAGCTGAATTGGCCCAAAAAGGCCAGGTGGATGTGAAGGGCGTTTCTCCCCAGCCGGATGAAACGATTGTTGAGGTAAATGATGATGATTCAGATATGAAGATGGAGAAATGGAAAAAACCAAAGGGCGCTCCCAAAAAGAGAAGTTCAAAAGAAGACAAGGACGAGATATCGCTCGATGATATCGCAAAAGTCCTGGGCGGATGACATGGCTGAACAATCCTGCTTATTATGCAGCATCATTGAGGGGCAGGTTCCTTCAAAGAAAATCTACGAAGATGACGATCTAGTCGGGATACTCGATTTCAACGGGGCAAATCCCGGGCATTCTTTCGTCCTGCCAAAACAGCATTTCACCATCCTTGAGCAGGTTCCCAATTTCCTTGTCGGGAAGATGTTCAACGTCGCAAACAGGATTTCGTCGGCAATCTTCGACGTGTTGAAGGTTCATGGCACCAATCTTTTCGTCGCGAATGGAGTCGCTGCCGGGCAGAAGGTTGCCCACTGCATGGTTCAGGTTATACCCCGGCTTGAGAAGGATGGCGTCAATATGTCCTGGAGCCCGAAGCAGCTTTCTGAGGAAGAGATGTCAACCGTTGAAATCAAGCTCAAGGATGAGATCGGAAAGATTGGGCTCGCAACTGAAGTGAAGCCAAAAGGTTCCGGAGGAGAGCCTAAAGCTGCGAAAGTGTTTTCTGAATCAGAAGGGGAAGACAACTACCTGCTCAAGCAGGTGGAGAGGATACCTTAATTATTATGGAATGCCTATCCATCTAATCCCATAGAGTTTTACCGTTATTCCATCTAGACCAAACAAAACCAACGGTCGCATTGAAAAGTCCTCGCATTCGCTCGGGTTGCCATCAAGCTCAGCTTGGCTGTGTTGGCCAAATGCTGACATCCCCGATGGGGTCATCCCCCTGTCAGCCGGAGGAATGGTCAAATGAGCTTCGCAAAAGGATGGCAACCTTCAACTTTTCAATGCGACCAAACCAACGATATCTTTATTAATAAAAACATTCCCGGTGATGGTATGATTGAGGTGATATCAGCATCCATCTTTCTCCTTGTGGGTTTGCTCTTTATGACCAAAGGGTCCCACTGGATGACCGATTCGATGATTCCCGTTGCAGAGCGCCTGGGAACGACGTACATCGCCATCGCCTCAATCCTTGTTTCGGTGATGTTAAGCATCCCTGAGATTTTTGTCGCTCTGTATGCGTTTTTCCGGGGCCACGAGGGAATCAGCCTTGGAGTCATCATCGGGTCAGTTATCGCGAACATCGGCCTGATGACCGGGTTAAGCGCGATGATCAAGCCGCTGTCGGTAGATGGAAGAGTCGTCATCAGGGACGGCGTCTTTGCGCTTATAATCTCGTTCATCGTCCTTTTGTTCGGGAGCGACCTCCAGTTTGACCGGGTGGAAGGGATTACCCTCATGCTGCTGTTTGTTCCGTATGTCCTCAATGTGTGGTTTTTTGAAAAATGGGCTTCGAAGAAAGCAAGGAAAGAGGAATTGAAGGAAATAAAAAGTGAGCTGAAGGTCATTGGGCTGGGATTGGTGGACCTAAAGCCGGGGTTTTTTTCTTTTGTCCTTGGCTCCGGAGTTCTCCTTGTAGGGTCTTATCTCTTTTCCGATGGATTGATTCGGATAGCGAACCTTTCCCACCTATCTGACGTCTTGATAGGGTTAACCATCGGCGCGCTTGGCCCCTCCATTCCGAATATTGTTGCTGCCGTCCATGGGACTGTTAAAAACTATACGAAGATTGCCATTACAGAGACGTTCGGGGCGGACATCTTTACCCTTCTTGTTACTCTTGGGCTTTTGGCAACCCTTTCCCCCATTTCCATCGATAAAAAATGGCTTTTTTTCGACATCCCGATGATGCTTCTTATGACGGGCATTATGATACTATTCATCTTCAAGGGCCACCTTAAGAAGCAGAAGGCGATCCTTCCCTATGAGGGCGGGTTTCTTGTCCTGTTTTACATACTGTTTTTGATCCTTAATGTTTTGTTTTTTGCCTAGGGGGGGCTGCCTTAAAGAGAAAATTAATAAAATTGGTTATTAGCCCTCCCCCATAGACTTAATAGGAACGGGCATTAGTTATTGGACAAATAGTGTCCGTTTCTTAATAGTAAACGGCAGGATAAATGTCCTGATACTTATATCGTTTACTAAAAACATGGCTCGATGGCAAGTTAACTCGTGAAAGTCGATAAAACACGCAAAAAGGGCAAATTGCATAACTGATGGTAACTGAAGCGTCGCGAAGGGTTTTGGATTCATATTGACAGTTTTTGCATAAGAACGTGCAATAAGCCAAAAACACGAAAAGTTTAAATACAACTCTTCCTTTGTTAGCAATATTATCTTACTTGAGGATATGTGTTCCCCATTTTAGTGGGGAACACCAATTTCCTCATTTAATTTTATGAAGGCAATCATTTTCAATGATAAAGATAACTCCGATAGGAGTTTAAACAGGCTTAATAAAAAGAGAAGTTTTGACGATAAAAGATTCTGGAAAATCGGTTTATTCCATGGATACATCTTTGATAAAGTTAAAGGATTATTAGTAAACCAGTGTAGTTCTATTGAACTTGTTAAAACATTGATATACACTGGGGAATATAATCCTAGAGCCATAAACAATGTAAAAAAAAGTTGTGGCTTAAAAATCAAGGAAATGAATGAATTAATAAAGAAGGAAAATCTGCTTCTGACTAAAGTCAATTCTATAATCGGGCACGACGAATTGAAAAAAGAAGTTCTCGAACATGTCAATTCGGTAAAGAACATTTTTGAAAGTTTAAAAAATAGATATGTTGATGCTATTTCCAAACAGGGTAAAAATTCAGATGGACAAAAAGCATTTTTTAGTTATGTTAGGGAGAATCTTTTGTTTACTGAACTTAGAACAACACCATTAGTAACCAGGGACGGGATTATTCAACAAAAGGGAGTTGATGCAAAGTTTGCCACTGATTTAATCTTGTTAGCACAATCAAATGCGTTTGACGTAGCTATCTTACTATCGGGAGATGCCGACTTAAAAGAATCTATCAAGCTTATCCGGGAGAGGTATGGTAAATTAGTTGTTGTAGTTGCGTATCGCTCCCCAAGGCCTGAGGATCATATAGAAAATACTATTAGCGATGACCTCTTAAAAGAGTGTGATTATTTTTTTAATTTATACGATTTTTCAGAAAATGAAATTTTTAAGATTTCTGATAAAAAAATTCCTAAAAAGGAGTTGCTCACTAATAATCCCCCCCATCCATCGTATGTCGACCAAGTTTACCCGACAGGGGCTGCCCTAGTGACCAATAGGAAATATTAAATAGGAATTATCCCGGTTGGTTTTTATGAAAAGAAAAAATATCACCCGTGAGTCGTGGATTTTTGGCTGGGCTTCATTGCTCAATGACTTTGGAGCAGAGATGATATATTCTATCTGGCCATTGTTTGTTACCACGGTCCTCAAAGCGAACATGACCGTCCTTGGCCTTATTGACGGATTAGGCGATGCTGTCGTATCCATCTCCCAGGGAATTTCTGGTTATATTTCCGACCGGATCCGGAAGAGGAAGGTATTTGTCTGGCTCGGCTACATCTTCGGCTCTCTCTCGAGGATAGGGTATGCATTTTCCACAGCGTGGCAGCATCTTGTCCCCTTGCGCATATTAGACCGGGCTGGAAAAATCCGGGCAGCTCCACGTGACGCAATCATCGCCGACAGCACCGCCCATAACCAACGCGGGGAAAATTTCGGCCTTGTCCGTGCGATGGATAACATCGGGGCCGTTATCGGCATTGTTGCAAGCATGGCTCTCCTCGGCATTTTAGGCTATAGGAAGCTTTTTTTGCTCGCTTCGGCCCCTTCATTGGCAGGCGCGTTTCTTGTGTTCAAGCTCATCAAGGAAAGGAAACCCTCGTCCAGGATTTACCCGGGAATGAAGCTTGCTGACCTCAATAAAAATTTCAGGTTGTTCCTCCTGCTCAGCTGCTTATTCTCCCTCGGTTCGTTCAGCTATTCGTTCCTGCTCATCTTTGCAAAAAATGCGGGCATACCGCCAGCAGCGATCCCTGCGCTGTATCTGTTGTTTGTTGCGATCGCATCGGCCAGCTCTATCCCTTTCGGAAGGCTTGCGGACGTTTCGGGAAGGAAGCCTGTCCTTATCCTTTCCATGGCTCTCTGGGCATTGCTTTGTGCAACACTTATCCTTTCTCCGGGGATTGGCTCACTGGTTTTTGCATTTATCCTTTTTGGGCTCCACAAAGGATCCCTTGATCCGGTGAGAAATGTATTCGTCGCAGAATTAGCGCCGAAGCGTTTCCGGGCAAGCGTGTTAGGCGGCTACCAGATGATGATAGGAATTTTTGCCCTTCCCTCATCGGTCATTGCGGGAATTTTATGGGACAGATCGGGAGCTATGGTCCCGTTTTTGTTTTCGTTCCTTTTGACCCTCATCGCGATAGGGATACTTTTTTTTGTGAAGGAGAAGAGATAGAGTATTTGTTTAGCATCCTCAGGTCGAAGCGCTTTTGAGTCCACATTGAGTCCGTCGCGGGGGGTCGCCCCGTCCGGGGACGCAGGACCATCATGCCCATTGTCGGGCGTTTCGAAGATGCTAAACAAATACGAGATAGAAAGAATCGGTATTTTTCCAAGGAAATGGCCAAATGCCCCTGGCATGTTGCGGCCAGTGTATGCGATGGCTATAACCAATCTTATTTTACCGCAATCGCCATCATCCGGTCAAGGGCTCTTTTGGCTCCTACGATGATTTCTTCCGGGAGGGTAATCTCATGCCTGAGGGTTGCAAGCGACCTGGCTACCAAAGAAAGGCTGTTTGATTTCATGTAGGGGCAGACATTGCAGAACGACAGGAAATTCTTTTCGGGAACTTCATGGCGGAGAAGGTCGGTCATGCCGCATTCGGTCACGATGATAAAATTTTCTGAGAGGTCTTCTTTTGCGAATCTTGCCATTCCCCCGGTGCCGGAAACGTAGTCGGTGAGCGCGAGAAGCTCCTGCTTCGCTTCAGGATGGGCAATGACCTTTGCGCCTGGGTATCGTCGCTTCATCATCTGGAGCGTCTCCGCATCGAGCTTATCGTGGACGAAGCAGTAGCCGTCCCAAAGGATTATCCGTTTCCTTGTTTTAGACTGGACATAGCTTCCAAGGTTCCTGTCGGGGAGGAAAATAACTTTGTCCTGGGGGAGGGAATTGACTACCTGAACTGCATTTGCCGAAGTGCAGCAGACATCGGAAAAAGCCTTGATCTCTGCCGACGTGTTGACATAGCTGACCACTGCCGCATCGGGATGCTGATGCTTTACTTCCCGCAATCGGGCTGCTGTTGCCATATCGGCAAGGGAACAGCCAGCCTCCATCGTTGGAAGGATAACAATCTTTTCCGGGTTGAGGATCTTTACCATCTCAGCCATAAAGCGGACACCGCACATGACGATGACTTCTGCAGAGGTGTTAACTGCCGCCTTTGCCAGTCCAAGGGAGTCTCCGATAAGGTCTGCAATTTCGTACATCGCCGGGTCCTGGTAGTTGTGGACCAAAATGAGGGCATTCCGCTGGCGCTTCAGCTCTTTGATAACGGTTACCATCTTTTGCTGTTCCGCGGAACGATGGCCGTTGGTTATTTCCATATTGAGAAGAAGCATAAACGGGGAGTTTATAAATTAATCTGGAAATGGCCAATCTATGGATAATTCGGTGGGTTATATGGCATTTTGAACCGAATTATCCATCAGATAGTTCTGCCTATTTGTCATCCAAGTTACAGAATCATCTATATGTTGGCTAAAGGTATTTTTGATATTTTTTTCCTTTAACTAATCTTTGGAACAAAAAATATATCCTTTTGCTCCGCCGACTTGGAATCCTTCTCCATATCACCTTGAAGTTGAATCTAAAGCCTTGAGGTCCAATTCTCCCCTTACTTTCGTTGAAAAGCTGCATCAAATTCTGCCCGCTTATAGTTCGTTGGATTTTCATACATCCTAAGGCCTTGCTTAATGAGCCCTTCATTCCCAGTCACAAACCCCCTAACAATTAATTGAGAAGCTTTCGCTCCTGCAATCTTGTCAAGCTGGGCATCCTCCCATTCTACCTCAAATGCGCCTTTAAAGCCGACTTCCCCTAATTTATAAATTACTCCCCCTTCATCCTGCGTCCCTCTGCCGATCGATTTGAAATCCCAGAATGGATTTTTGTCGCCAAAAGGATGGTCAAGCCTGTTATAGACACTTGCCGAACCGTCTCCAGTCCCTTCTGCAGCTCCCTTCAGGTGGGTAGAAAATAATTTACCCAACTTAGCGATTTCTGTTAAATAGAGCAAATAATTCCAACCCCTGCCCACAGAATGGCTGGAATCACCATTAAATCCGAATTCTGGCCTATTGATTTTTTTATTGGTTTCTATCGCACTGGAAAGGTCATAAGCAATCTCTCCAGGATGGGTTTCAAGGCCAAATCTGTTGCCGGTATTTTTCATCACATCTAAAACTCTGGCCATCCTATAAGCAACTTCTTCATAACCCATTTGAACTTCTTCTTCTATAGAAACTGGGGGGAAACCGGCCAACAAATGCCAGATAGGGCTTCCCGTGAATCCTGCAACAACTGTTGGATTATACCTCTGTCCTTGCAATTCTGAACCTACCACATTTTTAGCAACTTCCCTAAAACGTTCAAGCGCTCTGGCAGTGTTCATAACATGCAATGCGGCATAAAGTTTTATCTCTTCCTGGATTGCAGGGTTATGCAATATATCGGCCTCGCTGTGACCTCGCCTTACGTCTGGAGGAAGTATAGCAACAAGCCCCTTCGTGAAAACTTTTGAAGCAATAGCCTGGCTTGCAAGATGGTCTCCCAAGGTGGAAACTCCAATATTATTGGCACGTAATGCCCTTATGTAACCTCCCAGATATTCGACGCCATCATTCCCCACAGCTTTTACCACATCAATGCCAGTAGGGCCCCAAGTGCAGTCCCCGATCCCATCATATCCCAGCGCTCGTACAGCTGCAGCCATCTCATTGGGACTCTGCCATAAATCTTGAAATTGCCCAGTAAATAAGTGAACCCGATTTTCTAATTTGCGACCATCAAATGTTTGTCGCTTGAATGCTTCTTCTGCGTTAAAAGCAACTTTTTTTTCTTCTCCCATTTTGTTTCATCCTCCGGTTAAATTTCTCACGTTTTTTTCATTCATTAAATCTTATCTTCTCGCATACACACCAATTCTTTGGTTATCTACGGGCAGGGTCTTGTTTGCTTCCAAAAAGTGATTTGGCACCCAGCCTTTCCCATTGTTCTTGACTGCAAGGTTAACAAATTGGACACCCATCAATCCATCCAAAGCCGTCCGATAGGGTCTCTTCAAACATGCAGGGTCTAAATGGAGAATATCCGCTACAACAGCTTCACCGAGAGAAGCAGCTATCGCTTTTAATTTGTAATCATAGGCAGATCCCTCGTGGCCTGAGGGCATAAATGACTGCATTCGCACTGAGTCTGGCAGGGGCTCATTCGCATTTGAATGAAATACTTGTGTCGGTTTGCCTGAAATTTCAATTGCCAGGTTATCAGAATTTTCCCCTTTATAGCGTATTGATCCGTGCTCATAAGATACATCAACTACCATGAAGTTTCTTCTGTTTGGCCACGCATTGTCTGTATGTATAACGCCTTCGGCACCATTAGTAAATTTAACATAGATAATGGAGGAATCATCTGATGCGATACCCGCTTTCTTGTCCCTTCCTCTTGAAGAGCTTAAATGGGCATCAACTCCAGCAACTTCTCCACCCTGTCCAACTTGCCGAAGAAAATCAAGAATATGGGTTCCCAAATCTGCTGTAACATTAGAATCCCCAGTATTTTCTGGCAAAAGCCGGGATTGCTGTTGGCGATGCCCCCCTTGACCCTCTGGAATATCAGTCCCCATCCAACCCTGAAAATATTGTCCTGCAACGCGTTTCCACGGGCCCAATTCCCCTTCCAGAGACTTCTCGGTTGCTAGAATCCCCATAGGTGAAGTTGACTGAGTATAGGCAACTGCAATTCTCACTCGGTTCTTATATGCAACATCAACAAGCTTCCTTGCAGATTCCGGCTCATGAGTCATAGGTTTTTCACAGATCATGGGAATCCCTGCCTCTGCAAGTAATGTGGCATCCCTGGCATGATAAGCGGTTGGAGTGACGATGACTGCAAGGTCAGCTCCATCTGGTCTATTTTTCTCCCCTTCTATCAATTTCTCAGTTGTAGCATAGATCCTGCCTTTGTCGAGAAAATATCTTTCCGCGAATTCGCTGGCAACCTCAGAATGCCTCGATACATTGCCACCTACGATTTGAAACATGGTCATTGCTTTTAATGCAGGGAACCAGGCAGCAGGTCCGAAAAATGCACTCGGAGCTCCTCCCCCAATGGCAACCACCCGAAGTGGCCTCCCTAAGTTCTCCTTTTTCCAAAATTGTTGAACCCTTGCGTAATCTTCAGCTTGTCCCATCTTCCCACCTCAAGATAACATGCGCCTTAACATTCGGCACAAAATCCCCTTTTCTATATCATTCAATGAACTCGTATATTAACCTTTCCCCGAAATTTTATTTACGGTTGGGGACGAAAGTTTTACGAGGCGGATATCAGGAAATTGTATTTGTTTAGCACCCTAAAGTCGAAATCCTTTCAACTACCGACGGCTGGCGCGTTGCGGGGGCCGCCCTCCTCCTGCAAGGCAGGAACGCTAGATTCTCCTCCGTCCGAAGGACCGGAACACTACGCTCACCCATCCGGGGACGCAGCGCCTGGGGTGTATCGTCTACGATTTCGAAGCCTCCGAACGAAGTGAGGGGGTTCCAGAAATCCCCCGGATTTCTCAGAACCTCCGAGCGGTAGCGAGCGAGGCACAAGAAATTCCGATGAATTTCTCAGTGGTGCTAACCAAATACAGGAAATTTGGAAATTAGCCTAATGGCATCGCTCATATCTTTGTTTACTATTGCTAAAAAATTTTCTGCACCTGACCCACAGAAAACTATTTAAACCAGCCGTTTGTTGCCCTCCATGGGGTGATTTGCTTGAAGTGGATGGAGCCTCTCGAAACGAAAGACCCGAAGGTTGCGGAGCTTATCAGGAAGGAGCAGGACAGGATTGAGCATGGGGTCGAGTTAATTCCTTCTGAGAATTTTGTCAGCAAGGCAGTATTGCAGGCTCTTGGCAGTGTATTTACGAACAAGTATTCTGAAGGCTATCCAAGAAAAAGGTATTATGGCGGCCAGGAATGGGTTGATGAGGTAGAGGAGCTTGCCATCGAGAGGGCACAGAAGCTTTTCGGGGCGGAGCACGTGAATGTCCAGCCGTATTCCGGGAGCCCTGCAAACCAGGCAGTGTTTTTTGCGCTTCTCAATCTAGGGGATAAGTTTATGGGCCTTGATTTGAGCTGCGGAGGCCACCTTACCCATGGGAGCCCTGTCAATTTCTCGGGGAAGAATTACAAATGCATCCCTTACTTTGTTGATAAAGAAACCGAGCGGATTGACCTTGACGTTGTAAAAAAAGCGGCAATGCAGGAAAAGCCAAAGATGATCCTTTCGAGCCTTACTGCATACCCGCGGAGATTGGACTTTAAAGGATTTCAGGAAATCTGCGAAGAAGTTGGAGCGTATCATTTTGCGGATATATCCCACATAGCTGGATTGATAGCAGGCGGCGCCCACGAATCTCCTTTTCCGTTTACCGATGTTGTAACCACTACAACCCATAAGACACTAAGGGGGCCGAGAGGGGCGATGATCATGTGCAAGGTTGAGGACAGGCTGCATGACAAATACCATAACGACAGCCAGAAAAATCTTTCCCAGCTGGTTGATTCTGCTGTTTTTCCCGGCCTTCAGGGCGGGCCCCATGACAATGCGACTGCAGCAAAAGCAGTCGCCTTTGGAGAGGCGCTGCAGCCGGAATTCAAAGAATATGCAAGGCAGATAGTAAGAAATGCAAAAGCGCTTGCAGACGAAGTGATGGCGCAGGGAATAAAATTGGTCACCGACGGAACCGACAATCATCTTATTTTGATGGACTTAAGGCCAAAAGGGCTTACGGGCAAAGGAAAAGAGCTTCAGCATGCGATGGATGAAGCAGGGATTACACTCAATAAGAACACTGTCCCTTTTGATCCTGCATCTCCGTTCAATCCTTCCGGGCTGAGATGCGGGACTCCTGCTGTTACGACGAGGGGGATGAAGGAATCTGAAATGAAGGTGATTGGGAAGGCTATTGCAAAAGTTGTTGACAATTACCAGAATGATTCCGTTCTTGTGAAGATACGGGAGGAGATAAGGGAGCTTTCAAAGCAGTTCCCTATCTATCCGGGGATGGGGATTTTGAAGTAGCGATAATGCCTTGAGGGCAGATAATCATTCAAAAACTCACATTGTTAATTGCTATGATGCATCCCG
The DNA here is from genome assembly GCA_016188175.1 of Candidatus Woesearchaeota archaeon. Taxonomy (GTDB): domain Archaea; phylum Nanobdellota; class Nanobdellia; order Woesearchaeales; family JACPBV01; genus JACPII01. The sequence continues at coordinate 12,622 of JACPII010000081.1, forward strand.
GTTTATAAAAAATGCACGAATTACAAGCAACCTTTATTGAGAATAAGCTGTTCTTGTGGGGGATATCTTCCAACCCTGACGAAGTATTTACCCCTCTCGACAAGCTGGAAAAGATATATGATGAACTGTTTCTTTCGAAAGTGGCCAGCAAAAAAACATACCGCATTGAAATGCCTGCGGCAGGAGATGCTCTTGTGGTTCCGCCTTCAATGAAGCTGTCCTTTAATCAATTTGATGTTAAAAAAGCTGCCCTAAAAATATTTTCTGTAGGGGGAATAGAAATTTCCTCCAAGGCGCTTATCCAAAATTTTGTCCATCCTGAAAGGAGGCATGGCTTTCTTTTTGGGGATTCTTTCATGTTTTTTGAAAACTTCCTGAGATTTGCCTTCAGCCTTGTTTCAAGGCAAAGATTTGTGCCTTATTTTATTGGCAACCAAAGCTGTTTTTTGCCAAATCTTGACAACCCTGATGATTATGAAGCTTTCCAGGATTTCTGCAATATTGCCCCGCTTTCAATTAAGCCCGCAATGGAGCATGGCATTTCAGATATTTTGAGCCAATGCCTGGGATATTTTATTAATGTGATAATTGAAGAGTCGCTGAACAGCCTTAATCTCTCCATTCGCAATGAAACAAAAACGGACGAATGGCTGCTCGGGCTTATTGGAAAAAAAGGAAAAATTGACTCCACTATCGGGGATGAGTTAACCAAGTGGGGGGCATCCAGAAGAATTGACCGCAACACCGAATACCAGATGCTTTTTCGGCTGGAGGAGCCTTCAGATGGCAGCAATAACTGGCAGATAGCCTATTGCATGCAGTCA
>JACPII010000083.1 GCA_016188175.1 Candidatus Woesearchaeota archaeon
CGCAATCCTGGCATCCCCGTTCATTTCAATCAAATTATTTACAATTATAGCAAATCACTTTAATAATCGCAACTTTGTTTACAGCGAAAAGTGATTTGCTTACAAAGAAATGCCTTGCATTTCTTGTACCAAAAATTGCATTGCAATTTTTTCGTATTAGGAAATAACCTTACACTCATTTCAAAACATACGAAAATTAAGGTTATTTCCTATAGCTTTGAATTGGATCCTTCTTCAAAAGAATTACCTAACGGAATGGATTGGTGACTCTCAACCCTTCCACATTCTTAAAATCCTTTTCGTTCTCGGTGATAATCTCAAAAATATGGTTTTCTATCATCACCGCAGCAATAAGGGCATCCCAGTATGATATCCCCTTGTTCGTGCAAAGGTCTGCCGCCCGGATAATTGACTTTTTCGTTGGCTCAAGGATGACAAATCCGTTAAAGCTAATAATCTTCTTAACCAACAAAGAAGCAACATCCATAGGAATCGGATGGCTGATTTTTTTTGTTATCGTAACAAAGAATTCAGAAAGGTTCTGGAGGGAAAGGGAAAAATTAACTTCGCCAAGAAAGCATTTTTCAAGCAGTTTACCTGCCCTCTTGTATTTCTCTCCCTCGTCCTTATCGAACGCATAAACAAGGATATTAGAGTCTATCAGGGCAGGGCTGTCACTCATAGAGCTCATCCCTGCTCTTAACCTTCAGCTTCCCCATCGGAAAGCCTTCTTTCATCATTTGAGTTAGTTCCTGAGCCAGATGCTTCTGCTTCTGCTGTTCAGCCCATGACCGCAGGGCTTCTCCAACAGCCTCGCCGAGCTTTCCTTTGCCCAGGCCTTTCCCTTCCTTCACGGATTCCCGAAATTCGTCTTCAATCTCATCCTTGATATTGATGGTGATTGTTCCCATAGGCTACATTTAATAGATTAGAGTATTTAAATGTTTCTGATTTGTAAAACTTTGTTATGAAAAATTGAAAGCGATTACATGGTGCATAATCTAATTTACTTAGGGATTGGGTGAAGTTATTTGGGGTATGATGTCTTTCCGGACTGGAAAGTGATTTTCCACTACAGTAAGAGGGCCCAATTCAAGCCTCTGGTCCAAAAAAGCAGTAGTTACAGTTGTTAGTATTTAGCATTATTTTGTGCTTATTGAACTTCCTCTACAGGTTCGACTTTTAGTTGCATTCCCATCAACAATGGATTTAAATCTCCCGCTTTGGAAAGTATTCCATTAGAAGTAAACCATGCTAACCTACTAGATAGGGGAATATTAAGTTGCCTTCGATTGCAGATGCATGGCGTTAATGGAGATACCATTAACCTCTGACCATCTATTGTATCTAAATCTATAAAAACATGGTACCAATCTGGAACATTCATATGTCTTTCTTGAAATAGACGAAGCTGGTTTCCATAACAATCGCTTGGAGGATCATCAATATAACTTTTTCCTCCATTTTCTAGGGTGGTTAAGAGGTCGTTTACTACATCTCCTACAGTAGGTACATCATTTTTTGGCCTTTGTAAACTAGCCAAATAATCGTCAATATAAAATAGAATTAGTCCCCCGCTTTGTATGTAAAAATAAGATTTAAAACCATCTTTGTAATGAAACCTATTATAATGATAAGGCAAAGTTTCAGAAATCGTTCCTGCCAACCGAATTATATGTGCTGGTCCAAGAGAAAATAAAGGAGTTTCATATAAAGAAAATGGCACTACGTCTGGATCTGTGTCTTTATACCAGGCAGCAAGGGAATCATTCCCACCGCATCTAACACACTCAGCTATATTTGGGGACATGGGGTGGAGCGGGTAATTACTCACTAGAACTTCATATAATGGAGCCATAAAATCATTATGCCCTTGTCCAACCTTGTGGGTTATATCCACAAGATCAATATCCCCCACATGTAGAATGATAAGCGGTCTTGGTTTTGTACCATGATTTTCTACTATGATATCTACAATTGTTTTTGCAAACTCGTTACCCGGCTCAAGATTGAAACGAAGAAATTGGAGAACATGAGTTACTTGTAAATCAAATCCCCCAGTAGTGTTTCTCTCAGATGCAAAAGCTAGTCCTAAACTCATACATCTCACATCTAATCTTTCGCTTGGGAGTTCTTGTTCTCCAATTTCTCAATATTTTTGCACTTCGGATAACTGCTGCAGCCTAAAAATGTCCCATAGATTGACTTCCTCAGAACCATGTTTCCGGTATCACACTTTGAACACTTTTTCTCAATATGTCCCTTTGCGATCGCCTTTGCGGTCTTCCCAGCTTCCCCTTCAAGGTATTTTGATTTGCATTCAGGATTCAGGCAGAAATCCTGTGGCTGTTTTTTTCTCATGATCTTTTTAACCATCGGATGTTTGCAGGTTTCGCAAATCTTTCCTGAAGGGACTATCATCGTATTTGGCGGCAATGAGAATGTTGTCTTGCATCCAGGGTATTTGTTGCAGGCCGCAAAAGCACCGAACTTCCCTCTCCTGAGCTGAAGATTTCCTTCCTTACACGTAGGGCACGGGCCGAGCGTGGTCATAGCATCCCTTGTCTCAATCTGGGCGCTGAGGAGCTTTTTCCCGATGTCCTTTGCCTTCGATTTGAAATTTTTTGAGATTTTAGTGATTTCGGCTTTAACCTCCTCCAAAACATCATCGGGGCTTTTCTTATTTTCACGGATCTCATCCATCTCATCCTCAAAATGCCTTGTGAGCTGCTCATCGACAATCTCGGGAACATATTCGGAAAGGGTGTCGATGGTGCGGATGCCGAGCTCGGTCGCCTGGATCGTCTGGCCATGGACATACCCTCGCTGAAAAAGCGTATCAACTATCGAGGCCCTTGTTGCCTTTGTCCCCAAATTTCTTTTTTCCAATTCCCGTATGATCGAAGCAGGGGTATATCTTTTCGGAGGCTGAGTCTCCTTCGCAAGGAGATTGATCTTTTTTATCAAGACGGCGTTTCCCCTTTCAACCTTGGGCAGCTCAACCTCCTCCAGCGAGACATAAGGCGCATAGAACCGATGCCAGCCTTTCTCGATCGTCCTTGTCCCTTTTGCGATGAAGATCTCTTTCCGGACATCAACCGACATGGTGATTGTTTCCCTTACCGCTGGCTCCCCGAAAACCGCCATGAACCTCCTGACGATGATATCATAGATTTTCCCGTTGCGTGAATCAAGGTCGGGCTGCAATCCCGTCGGATAGATGGCAGGATGGGCGGGGTCAGTCTTTTTTCCGTTGTTCGGGTTCAGGGGGCCTTTCAGCAATTCGCCGCACAGGGATGCGTAAGCCTGATTCCTTGCCAGCAAAGAAAGGATCTTTGAGAATCCTATTTTTGGGTCTAATATCTGGGACGATGTCCTTGGATAGGAGATGAATCCTGAGGTGTAGAGGTCCTGTGCAATCGCCAATGTATCCTTTGGCTGGATCCCAAAACAGCGGTAGGCTTCCGTCTGGAGCGTTGTAAGGTCGAAAGGAACCGGAGGGCTTTGCCTGAACTGGCTTTTTTCAATATCGGAAACGGCGCCCTGTTTTTCACTCCTGACTTTCTGGAATATCGCATCGGCTTCTTTCTGGTCCCAGAACTTGTCCTTCTGGTGCCATGCCTCGATATCCCCTTTATTGACGTTCCCTAAGAGCTGGAGCTGCCAGAAAGGGACCGGCTTGAAAGCCCGGATTTCTTTTTCCCTGTCGACGATAATCTTCAGCGCAGGGCCTTGCACCCTCCCGGTGGACATCAGCTTGAATGAGCCGGTCGTCTTGACTGCTGAGGTCAATGCCCTCGAATAATTGATGCCGTGAAACCAGTCCATCTTATGCCTTGTTTCCCCGGCCTTGGCCTGCCCCCAGTCGAGATGGGGGGATTTAGTTTCGTATGCCTCGACAAGATCCGGCTTTGTCAGCGTCGAGAACTTCATCCTGTTGGCATCCTTACGCCTGCAGATATATTTTACCACATTGAGGCCGATGACCTCCCCTTCAACGTCATAATCTGTCGCAACGGTAAATTCTTTCGCGTCTTTGGAAAGGTGCTTCAATGCATTGAGGTATTTCCTTGTGAACGCAGACTCCCTTTTTGACTCGTGGGATGGCGCCCAGTCGATATCAAAGACAGGAAATTCTCCTTTCTTTCCTGTCTTTTGCTCAAGCCCAAAAAGATGGCCGACAGCGCATCCTACAACGATATCCTTCTTGTTGCGGGTTATCTTATAGAAGGGGACTCCCTGAAAATTTTCCTTTATCGGCTTGTAGTCTGCAAGAGCATCAGCAATCTTCGACGCTGCCTGCGGCTTTTCGGTGACGATCAATTCATACATAATCCAGAAGAGTTCGGGAAATTCTATAAAAAGGTTTGGAATAATGGGCGGAAAAATCATCAACCAGGAGTTTTCACCATTTTGCTTGAGGGGTATTTGTTTAGCACCCTAAAGTCGAAATCCTTTCAACTACCGACGGCTGGCGCGTTGCGGGGGGTCGCCCCATCCGGGGACGCAGTGCCTGCAGTGTATCGTCTAGGATTTCGAAGGTGCTAAACAAATACCTTGGGGGCTATACCGCTCAATTATCCCAACCTTACAGAAGTAAAGGCGAACGAAAATAACGGTATAATCCTTTCTATCAGGGCATTTTTTTCCAACGTATCTACTTTCTGAAATAGCGATTCCTGTTTATTGTCCGATAAGCTAGTTCCATCGCTAGGCCCGGTTGCTTAGGCTGCAATTGAATCAGCTCTTCTGCTAGATTTTGGGAAAAGTAAACGACGTTTTCTACTCCACCATCCGAAAGCGACCTTGCAAAAAAGGTATCGCCATCGGCGCTTAATTGTGCCAGCTGGACGCGATGCAACCCTTCGTCCCTTTTCCTTATCCAATCGGTCAGGGAAGTTTGAAACCTCTCTTCTTCTTCCGTTAATCGGCCGGGGAGCGGGGCATCGAAAAAAGCTTCCTGGGGATCAACATATCTTCCTAAGCTCGAAACTATTTTTTTGACGTGCGGGTTGCTGATATCCACAGTGGAAATCCCAAGCGATAATAGCCTTTTGGCATTTCCTGTTTTTTCACATGAGGCATAAACTATCCCTTGTTCCATCGATTGGCGGACAATCTCTTGTATCGACAAATTTTCTCCATAAGGCGTATTAAACATTTTCCGGAGACGAAGCTCGTCAGGCAATCCATCAATGCCTATCCTTGTGGAAAGTACCGCGGACATATAATTGGCGACCTCCTTCCAAGCCTCGTCCTCGTCGGAAGAGCATTCAACCTTTGACCTTGATTTCATGTCATCTATCTTAGATTCGTAATCCCTCCTGAGCCTATTTTCCGCCTGTTCCCGTGCGAGGTTCTCGCGCCGTTTTCTGTCAACGCCGGCAAGGAATCCCAATCCGAGGAGGCTTACGATTGCGTGAGCAGCCTCTCCGAAAGAGTAACCCTGATAGTGTTCGAAGATTGAGGGTTCTTGTGCCCTGAACGATTCCAGGTTGATATACCTTGGGGCGGATTCTGTGCGGGTCGAATCTGTTCCAGGACTAATTCCATTATCAACTCCATCTTCCTCTTCTTCCCCGCGGCCAGTTTCCAAAGATAGTCCGCCACCTTCCGGAGTATGTTTGTTCAAATATTCTCGTAACATAAGGAGAGCTTCGACGCTAATATCTAATCTTCTCTCCTCCTCGTTGCCAGTTTCCAAAGAAGGTAAGGCACCCTCGGAAGGGTGATTGGCCGCATAATCTGCCAGGGCATTGAAGGTTTCAAGGCTAAAATTAACCCTGCTTCCTTCTCCGTTATCATTTTCTGAGGAAGACCCATGTTCTCTTGAACGAACATAGTCCAATAAATCTTGTAATGTAAGGGGGGCTTCAGAAGGGGAAGGGTTTTCCCTGGAGCCTACTGCGTCCTTCGTCACCCATTCACCATTCTCGAACATTTCGACCCAACCGTGGCCCCAACTGGAATATACGATGCCTTTTCTTGAATCACCCATATATCCTATCGCCAATCGGGCCGAAGTTATCCCCTCGTTGCGCAGCAAGGCTAACAGCGCGGTATTCTTGGAGTCGCAGTCACCCTTCCGGATGTGCAGCTCAAAATTAACCACATTGACATTTTTTCCACCGTCGAAGAGGTTGAAATAATCCTCCACGGCCCCTTCGAGGGTTTCGCCAGGCTTCAAGGTGACACAATCAGCAACAAACTTCTGCAATAAATTTCGAAATGAGCGTTCTCTATCTTTTCCTTTTGGAAGGGTGTCTAATCCTGAGATGAGATTGTAAAAACCCTGATACAATTGATAGGTTTCCCTGGTGTCATCATAACGGATATAACTTTTCACAACTTCAACCAAGCCATCAACTCTTTCCTTTTGTGATAATCCGGCAAGCCCGTCAATCTTTTCCTTCAGGTCGTCCGGGAGCTTTATCGTGAAGGGGAGCGTTTGGCTGGATCTCGGGTGTAATTTTGGCGTCTTGGAGTAATCAACAAGGCGGGTTTCATAAGAAATCATCCCTGAGACCGGGCGCCTGAAAAAAAGTTCAGTCTCCCCAAATCCATTGACTTTGACGCTTTCGACGATGTCGTCGGGCTCCCCGTCAACTCTAACCGTCGAGGGGTTCACTATTTCCTGTTCGGGCTGTATCAACAATAGCCTCTTTTCTGCATAGCCAAAATTCCATTTAATATTGGTCTTTGTCCTTTTTCTTGGATTACTGTCATAAACAATATCCTCAATTGCTACTTGATTTGGTGAGGGGGTCGATCTCAGCAAAATGCCATTTGGAGTAAACTTATCGAGCGCATGATACCTGAAGTTTATCTGCCAATGAGGCGGGTCATACTCCATAAAGTGAGGCGGCTCAATATTTCCGTTTTCATTTCCATTGCCTTCAAAAGACTCGCCTGCAGTTGGGATGTGCACTCCATCTACATAAGACCTATGCGGAATCCACCCGCTCCGGGTTTTGTTTCCAGATTTTTTCTCTTGTTGCGCTCTCTTCAATCGCTTTTCTTGAATCTCGGATGCTAACAAGAAATTTTTTAATCTCCTGGATACGTCTACTTGGCCCGGCTGCTCGTTCGGCTCATATTCGTTTCCGGATGGACTTTCTAGAGTTGAATTACCCCCCATTCCAGGCGGATATTGGCCAGCCGAATAGCCGCTCCCTCCTGGCGTTTCATCTTTCTGATGGGAGTCTCCAGTAAATCCACCATCGATAAATCCGAAATAACCGAGACAGGCAAGGCCGGCGGCAATTACTGCCTGTTTTAAGCGGGAGGGCCTGGTAGGTTGTTGGATCTCCTCAAGCTTCCGGTTAAATTCGTCTGCAAGGCCGCTTCTTTTCAGTTCAGTCTCAAAGTCAACCCCGATGTTTTCACCTGGCAATCTCATAGCCATCTGATTCGCCAATGCCTGCACCTGATTCAACATCAAGCCCCGAAACCGGTCCGGGTCAAAACCGACATAGTCAGTTCTTGATAGGTTCGGCTCACCCGCCACCGAATTGTAAAAAAAGCTAACGGGGACACTAAGGTCAATGGGGTTTTTTTTCAATCGGATTCCTTTTAGAAGAAATACTTGAAGGGGGTCTTCATGGTGGCCGGTTAGACCGACAATTCCACTTTCCGAGCCGGTTTCAAATGAAACTGTCGAGCCGGGTAGTTCCATCTTTTTATTTATCCTGGCTCCGTTGAGATAAATGGGGACGGGCAAATATTCGCATGAGAACCGGCCAGCATTCTCAAGCTTTTCAACCAATGTATCTGATTCTTCTTGTGTCAACCCCTTTTTGACAATTGTGACCTTAGTCCCTTTCCTGGGCGTTTCGAGGTCTGATTCATATTTTTCCATCTCGGAGGTAACAACCATCCTCCAGTTATCCCCTTCCCGGCTGGATTCCCATACTGCAAAATCAGGCTCGAGAGCAAACACCGACAATGCACCGATCCCATGGGTTCCTATACTGGCAGGATCCCCGGTTTTGCTGGAGCTGAAAGCCCTTGTCAGATAGGTGTCCCGGTCATGTTTGGTCATGCCAACTCCGGAATCTTCAACGGCCATAACCAATGTTCCTTTTGAATCGTCATATTGTGAGCTGAAATCAATCCTGTTCTTCTCTAGTTCCTCTTTTGAAACATGGTCCTGCCAGTTTATCTTTACATCATCAGGCAGCCTGCTATACCATTCCTCTTCGGAACCTTTTCCATCGTAAAGGGCATTAATCAGAAGTCGTCTGACAATGGCATCTGCGGAGTTTTGAAACAGCTCCCGAAGAAAATCAGTCGGGTCAGGAAATTGTCCATGCAGGACATTCTCAAGAACCCTTCCATTGTTAACTCTTATTCCAAATTCAATTTCCTCGAGTACGTTATCTATTCCCATCTTCCCTCTCCGTATAAAATGTTATAATCCCTTTCCTCGCCTCGGGGAAATAATCGCGCCCTTCCCTCCGAGTGAGCCATTCTGCAAGCTCGATAGCTATCCGCCCCGCACAACCCTTCCCGAGCCAAGGCTTTAGCTTTCGGTTATCTATGCTTAGTTTTCCAACATCGGGATCAAAAGTCAGGAGGCTTTCAACATAGTGTGGAGGTTTAACAACCTCAAAAACCGGTTTCTTTCTACCCCAAGCGGTTAAATACCCCTTAACAGAAGGCATATGCTCTAACAATGCTTCCAACTCAAGAACCAATCTTCTTGCTTCATCAGTTTTAACCACATAGTCTGGCTTGTATCTATCCGTGCCTTGTTCATCCGTTTTCCCTTCCCCTTTTGGATTTTGGAGTTGAGTCAAATATTTAACACCATTCCTTTTACCAAAGATATTTTTAATTCTCCGGTCGTCAGTGATCAGGGGGGCGTGGGTCGGTTGTGTGTACCCAGACGGGTCTTTCTTGTACCCATCTACGTCTGATTCCCGGATAAGGAACACTGTTCCAGAACCTGTCATCTCCCTAATCTGCCTGTAACTCAGGTTTTCTCCGGCAGTATCGGCTACCAGGGGAACCTCCAAGAGGGACGAACCATCCGGATAATCGCCATTATTTTTCGAGAGCTGATCCAGTATTGCATCGAGTGCAGCTGCTTTTTCCTTCCCCCTTAAAGATAGATACATCGTTCCCAATGATTCAAACAACTCTTTTCTTTTCGTGCCAACAATTTCCCGCACTGTCCCTTCGAACCCCCAATCGGGATATGACGGGATTTAACGCACCGTCATACACAACACCCACTATACCGCCAAGATCTAGGGTATCAACCTTAAACCCGTTTGATACAACGGTCACCCTAGGATGGTCGTTTTTTAAATCCAAACCAATGTTCCCGGTAATGCCATTTTCAGAGTCATACAGGTCAGCCGTTACCTTAGCGCCGTCAAGAGTGACGGGTTTATTTATCTGCAAATAACGGGTTTTTTTGCCGGAAGAAACAAAGAGCGGCAGATCAAGATAGCTGCAGTATTCTTCGATGGTTTTGACCTCCAGGTTAATATCAGAGACTTCCCTTTTTACCGTTACCTTTGTCCCCCGGTCAATCCCCTTTGGCTCCAGATATTGGACTTTTCCTGTCGGAAAAACACGGCATCTTGTAGTTTCACCATTTTTTGTAGTCTCAATCTCAACAT
>JACPII010000084.1 GCA_016188175.1 Candidatus Woesearchaeota archaeon
GTCGATCAAATCGCTCATTGAGCAGATGAATGAATCCAAAGCTTTGAAGGTCGCTGTTGACATCCCCACGGGATTGAATCCCGATACGGGGGAAGTTTCCAGCAAAGCATTTGATGCCGATGTGATTGTCACTTTTCACGACATGAAGCCCGGTTTGGAGAAGTTCAAGGAGTTTGTGGTCGTGAAGGATATTGGGATTCCAAAAAGTTAATAAGGAGATTATTCTTAATAACTGTTAATGCGATACATCTCAAGAAAAGAGCTCGTAATCCCAAAAAGAGCCAAAGATGCGATCAAAGGCGACTCCGGCAAAGTCCTCGTTATTGGCGGCTCTGGAGACTATGTTGGCGCACTTGCATTGGCGGGGATTGCTGCCCTTAGGGCGGGGGTTGATTGGGTGACGGTTGCAGCGCCGGAAAAAGTCGGATGGGCAATCAATGCATTGAGCCCGGACCTGGTTGTAAAGAAATTTGGATGCAGGGACTTCACTGAAAAGTTTTCTGCTCCCTTGTTGCAATTTGAAAAAAATTTTGATGCTGTGCTGATCGGGAACGGCCTCGGGCTAAAGGCAAAGGGGTTTGCGAACAACTATATCAAAAATTCGATAAAGCCATTAGTCATCGATGCTGACGGAATAAAGGCAGTCGGGCTTCAGGACTGCAATAATTCAATCTTGACGCCGCATCATGGGGAGCTGAGGGTATTGTTGGAAAATTCCGGAATTTCCAAAGAAACCATCTCATCGGTATCCGACAAGAGGATAGGCATTCAAAAAAGGGCGGAGAAAATAGGGGGCATATTGAAGAAAAAGTTTCCATCAAGTAAGATTGTCATCCTCCTGAAAGGCCCGATAGATGCCATCATCTCAAAAAATGATATTGCTTACAACAAGACCGGCAATCCTGGAATGGCTAAGGCAGGAACGGGGGATGTTTTGGCTGGCCTATGCGCCGGGTTCTTAGGGCAGGGATTGAGCTTATTCCAGTCTGCTGTCAATGCCGCATACATCAACGGGGCATTGGGGGATTTGCTGCTGAAGAAAAAGAAAGGGTATTGGTTTATTGCGAGTGATCTGGTGAAAGACAGGGAACATATATGTTCCTCAACCTATGTTCTCCAGTAAAGCAATTCTTAAATAATCCAGCGGATGCCTATCTGTATGACTCAAGCCATCATTGTTGCCGGTGGGAAAGGAAGGCGGATGCAGAGCATGGTAAACAAGCTTCTCATGCTGCTCGACCGAAAGCCCGTCCTTGCCTTCTCGCTTGAGCAGTTCAATGCATCTGATTTTATCGACCATATCCACATTGTTGCCCATCCCGACGATATCACCGAGGTCGAGTCCCTTTTGAAAGATAACAAGTTCCCCAAGGTTTCTTCGGTCATTCCGGGCGGGGACAGGCGCCAGGACAGCGTCTACAATGGCATTAAGGCACTAAAAGGGGGCCGGGATGAGATCATTGTCGTGCATAATGGCGCAAATCCATTCGCCGACCAGAACATCATCGGCAAAGTGGTCCTTGCCGCAGAACAGCATGGGGCGGCGGCTGCGGGTTTTCCGGCAAACGATTCCATCAAAATAGCTGGAGAGAATGGTTTTGTGCACAGGACCATCCCCCGGGATAATCTCTGGCATATGCAGACCCCCCAGGCGGCAAAATCCTACCTGTTGACCGAAGCGTATGTGAAGGCGTATAACGATAATTATTATGGCACTGATGATATGGAGCTCGTCGAGCGACTTGGTTGGAAGGTTAAACTGGTCGAATGCGGAAGGGAAAACTTTAAGATCACTTATCCTCACGACCTTGAAAATGCAAAACTCATCCTTGGCGCTGACCGGGTCGGGCTTGGCCAGGATTCACACCGGTTTGACACAAACAAAAAGCTGGTTTTGGGAGGCACGCTCATCCCCAACGAGTCTGGGCTTGAGGCGAACTCAGATGGCGACGTTATCCTTCATTCCCTTTTTAATGCGCTTAGCCTGTCCGTAGGGGGAAAAAGCCTTGGATTCTATGCGGATCCCCTCTGCGCCCAAGGAATAAGGGACAGCAGCGTTTATCTGACGATTGCACTTGATATGGCCCGGGAAAAAGGTTTTGCTCTCAACAATATCGGCGTCATGCTTGAGTGCAAAAAGCCCCGCCTTGAAAAATTCGAAGAATTGATAAAAGGAAATATCTCCCGGTTATGCAAAATCGCCCATGGTCAGGTGGGCCTGGCGGTAACCTCGGGAGAAGGACTTACCGCTTGGGGGAAAGGGGAGGGGATCCAATGCTTTTGCATCGTGCTTCTCAAAAAGATAATTTGATTCGTGCTGGTGTAATCTATGAACCTTAAAGCGTATGCAAAACTCAACCTCACCCTTGATATTCTGGGTAAACGGGATGATGGATACCATGAACTTTCTTCGGTAATGCAGGAAATTGAGATTGCCGATGAGCTCCATTTCGAGATTTTAGATACTCAGGATGTCCTTTTCGAATGCAACATTCCAGGCCTCCAAAACCAGGATAATCTGGTGGTGCGGGCAGCCCTTCTTCTCCAGGAGGTGTTCCAGCTTTCCAGGGGTGCGAAAATAACTTTGACAAAGAATATCCCTGTCGGCGCCGGACTTGGAGGTGGTTCCAGCGATGCGGCATCAGCCTTAAAGGGGTTGAGCGATATTTGGGGGCTTCATCTCGGCACAAAAGATTTGTTAAAGCTTGCGAGTGAACTGGGTTCTGATGTTCCCTTCTTCATCGAAGGAAATACCTGCCTCGTCAGGGGGAGGGGGGAATTTGTTTTGCCGATAGAGGCTCCTTCGTTTTTCTATGTCCTGGTGGTTCCTGATTTTCCTATCAGAACTCCTGAAGCGTATGCTCTTTTTGACCGTGCACCCCGAGAGCGTGTGAGCAGATCGACCGAGGAGCTTCTGGTTGGCTTTGAGCCAAAGAAATTCCATAATGATTTTGAAGGCGTTATTGCCCGCCAGCATCCCAAAGTCGCGGCAATAAAAGAAAAGCTCCTGAAAGCCGGGGCGGGAAATGCGCTGCTTACCGGCTCCGGCTCCGGGGTGTTTGGCGTATTTGCCAATCAAGAATCTGCAAAAATAGCGTTTGATGCCCTTAAAGGCGACTACCCAAAGACCTATCAAACCATGACAAGACAACACTCCTGAGTGGGAAGGACCGGTTACTTTTGTTTCGGTTGCAGAGATTGAGGGTTAGAATATGAAACATAATACCGGATGGAAGCCATTAATATATTTTTAACGTCCAACAAACATAAATGGAGAAAAAGAATCCATTAAAATTATTGTTTCCCTATTATAAACAAAAAAAGTCTATTATAAAAATAGCTAATACTCAGCCAGCATAGATGCAGTATCTCTGGAATATTTCCACTCTGGCGCCAGGACGCCTTCGCGCTTGTAATATTTCGCAAGCCTTCGTATCTTTGATTCGGTGAGGAGCATCCCCCGGGTTGCGGTCATATCCTTTTTGTTTGACTCCATGTGCTTGAGCAGCTTGACGCTGCTTCTGATGAGCGAAATGAGGTCTTCAGGAATATCCTTGCTCAGCTTTTTCTCTTCCAGGACTTCCCGTATCCTTTTTTTGGTAATCAGCTTTGCATTGGGGACTCCATAACGGTCCCTGAGGATAATGCCTATCTCAGCAGGTGTCCTGCCTTCCTTGGCAAGCTTCGAAATCAGGATCTCTATCTCTTTTTCCTGGTATCTGACCCATGAAGGGAGAGAATGGGAATTTGGCTTATGTGAGCCTGATTTTCCTTTTTTTCTTGAATATCTTCGCGCCATGCTTGTCCTGATGGGTTTGTCGGCTATTTATAAATGTTTCTTCCATTAATTTTATAAACCTGCCCTTTATTCAGTTCCTATGGCATCCATGTTAAACAGGCAAAGCGCCCTTATGACTGGGGGGATAGAGAGGACCCCGAACAGGGCTATGCTTCGGGCCATCGGGATGAAGGACTCGGATTTCTCAAAGCCAATCGTCGGGGTGGCTTCGGCAGGAAGCGAAGTCACGCCTTGCAATATGCACCTTGACGGGCTTGCCATCCATGCAAAGAAAGGTGTTTATGATGCCGGCGGATTTCCCATAAAGTACAATACTTTTGTTGTCACCGATGGAGAAGCGATGGGCCATGAGGGGATGAAATGTTCCTTGATATCACGAGAGGTAATTGCTGATGAGATAGAATTGGTCACTCGCGGGCATCAATTTGACGCCATCCTTGCGGTTGGGGGTTGTGACAAGACTATCCCCGGGTCGGTCATGCCGATGGCAAGGCTCAACATACCGAGCATATTTGTGTATGGCGGAACCATCCTGCCGGGAAAAGTTGATGGCAAGGATGTAGACATAGTAAGTGCTTTCCAAGCGGTCGGGGAGTTTGCAGCCGGAAAAATCTCCGAAAAGGAACGGCATGCAGTCGAGTGCGCGGCATGTCCCGGGCCAGGCGCATGCGGCGGGATGTATACTGCAAACACGATGTCTTCTGCGATTGAGGCCCTTGGAATGAGCCTTCCGGGCGGGGCATCTCTTCCTGCCGTCGATAAGAAAAAAGAGCAGGAAGCCTACGGCGCAGGAAAAGCCCTTATCAATCTCATTAAGAAAAACATCAGGCCGAGAGATATCATGACGAGGAAAGCGTTTGAGAACTCGATAAGGGTTGTCATGGCGTTAGGGGGGTCTACGAATGCCGTTTTGCATCTCCTTGCTCTTGCCAGGGAGGCTGGGGTAAATCTCAGTATCGATGACTTCAATAAATTTTATGATACCACTCCAACTCTCGGCAACCTAAAGCCCGCTGGAAAATATGTGATATTGGATTTGGACAAAGTTGGCGGGACGAAAATGGCCATGAAGATGCTTCTTGATGCTGGACTGCTGCATGGGGATTGCTTGACCGTCACGGGAAAGACTGTCGCTGAGAATCTTAAAGATGTCAAGATAAAGCTTGATGGGCAGGATGTTGTCTATCCACTTGACAAGCCACTGAGGAATAAAGGCCCCATCGTCGTGCTGAGAGGTAACCTAGCGCCTGATGGATGTGTGTTAAAGACGTGCGGCCTGAGCGTTGTCCACCACAAAGGCCCTGCAAAAGTGTTTGAGGACGAAGAAAGCGCATTGAAGGCGATCCTGGACAAGAAAGTCATCAAAGGAGATGTCATCGTCATCCGTTATGAAGGGCCGAAAGGTGGCCCGGGGATGAGGGAGATGCTTGCACCAACTTCTGCTCTTGCGGGAATGGGGCTGCACAAGGACGTCGCCTTGATTACAGACGGAAGATTTTCCGGCGGCAGCCATGGGATGGTAGTCGGCCATGTTGCCCCTGAAGCGCAGGATGGAGGGCCGATCGCTGCTGTAAAAGAAGGAGACATCATCGAGATTGATTCTGAGAAAAAAACACTGACACTGCATGTTGCTGACGCTGAGATAAAATCCAGGCTGGCAAAATGGAAGCCGAAGGAGATAAAATATAAGACTGGAGCGCTGTTTAAGTATGCAAAATTGGTTAGTTCTGCGAGTAAGGGGGCTGTTACGAGTTAGAGGTTTAGAGTTATTTGGGGAGTTGAGGTTTTTTTAAAAGTTGATTTAATTACTCTCAAGGGGTAATATTTAGATACA
>JACPII010000085.1 GCA_016188175.1 Candidatus Woesearchaeota archaeon
ATCGGAGGAAACCGATTAAAATGAATAAAACAACTCTTGCAATAGCACTTGCGATCCTCCTTCCCCTGGTCTCCGCCGACTTCCGCATCCCCGGCTGGTATGCCGTCCAGGACTGGGAACTGCAGGTCTGCTCCAAATGGGGCGGCTCGGAAACTGGCCAGAAAGCAACATCAAAGTCAGACCCGGTTTTCCTTTCACAGACAACCCTGACCCTTGCAGCAGAGCGTTTTCCCTACCCCCCGGACCTGAAGCCGGAGAGCATCTACAAGGTGAGCTGGTATTTTGAGCCATTGCTTCCGGCAACCTACCGCATCGAGCTTCACAATCCGGATGGGGCAAAATATGTCATCCAGGCCGATGCCCCCGCGGACCTTGACAGCCCGGGCTATAACTTCCGCTCCGTCGAGCTGTTGGAAAACTTTACCACGGCAACGATCGAATTTGGCGCGCAGGTTGTTGAAATTCCGGTTGTCAATATAACCTCGGTGTAAAACATCCAATAACAAAAAAATCCACCATGGGCGAAATACTCGAAGACCTCAGGGAAACATGTTTTGTAAGCTCCTTTAAGGTAGATAAGCGGTTCTTCCTTGTTCTCGGGATGAATGTCGCCGTTGTTATAGGAATCTTGCTTGTCTGGAGCTTTTGGAACGCAGCGATGGCCTTTATCTCAGCAAACTTTCAGGGTGAAGTTGCAAAGTACGAAAATATTTTGCCCTATCAGGGCCAGACCGAGCTTCCGGAATTTGTCAGGCAGCCCCTGGGCATCATCCAATACCAGTTTGACAGGCTTGTTTTCAGGGGCATCGGAGCTACGATTATATTCCTTTTCCTTATGATGCTTATCGTTGCTGTTGGAAAGGGATATTCCTGGGGAAAACTTTTAGGGAAAAAACTCCAGATAAAGAAAGCCATTTTCTTTTCTTTATCGCTCACCTTGTGGGTTATCCTGTGGGCAGGCTTATTTGTCCTTATCGCCCTTGGAGTCAAGCAAAATCTTCAAAAATATCTTGGAGTTTTTCTTGTTGCTGTTTTCAGCTACCTCACCCTGCTTTTCATCCCTTTATTTATGGAGACACAAAAGCCGCTAAGGTCAATTTGGGTTGCCGCTTCCCTGGGAATAAAAAAGATTCATCTCTTTCTTCCTCCACTCATCATCATGCTTTTATTAGGGGTTGCCCTGTATCTTATCCTCCTCCCTCTCGTTGCGCCCCTTCACCCAGCGCTCATCCTCATCATCTTGATCACTGCACTTTTCAGTTACCTCTCCTGGACTGACTGGTATCTTGCGTTGGTCATCAAAAAGGTGTATCGGAATGAATAATACAGCTGTCAAACGTTTCAGCCGTTCAAAAAAAGCCCAGATAAGCATCTTCATCATCATAGGGGTAGTTCTCGTCCTTTCCTTTGCAGCCCTGATCGTTGTCTCCAGCCTGCGCCGTGACTCAGCGTTGTCCCCATCAACCTCCCAGGCGGCAGCAATCCCTTCCTGGGCTGCGGAAATCAACTCGTATGTGCTCTCCTGCATCCAAAAGATAGGGGTTATCGGATTTAAGAAAATCGGCCTGCAGGGCGGCTATATTGATATGCTCAATGCAACCTTGTCGGGGAAACATTTCGTTTTTTCACGCACGCCGACCGAATCCGACGGTGTTCTGTTCTCCCTTACCGGATTCCACCCGATCCCTTATTGGTTTTACCTCAAAGATAAAAACGATTGCTCTAGCTGCGGAGTTGCCTCAAACAATTATGGCATCCAGCTTTACCTCGCGAACTTCTACAATTTTTTCGATTATGGCCTAAAAGATATGGAATTTCAGGCAGAAAAGTTTATCCAAAGTGAGCTGCCCGGCTGCATCAATGACTTCAGCTCGTTCAAATCAGCGGGCTACAATATCACCTATGGAAATATAACTCCCCAGGTTTCCATCGGGGACCGGGATGTAACCCTGGCTGTCGATTTCCCGGTCACCATCGGAAGCGGAGGCAAGACCACGGCCATCCCATCTTTTATCAGCACCCTTGACCTCAGGCTCAAGGAAATTTACCAGCTTGCCGCCCTCACCACCCTGTATCAGATTAACTTTCAGTTTCTGGAGAACATTACTTTGTTCCTCGTCGATGCAAACTCCATTCCGCCTGACCCGGGGAAGATGCCTCCAAGGTCATACACCGACCACAGCTTCGCAACGGCGATGTGGGGCGTTCCCCTGGTCAAGGAAAACTTAAAAACCATGCTCCTTGCGCCGAGAATTAAGGAGATTCAGATAAACAGGACGAGAAACGCAGTCCGGAGGACATCAGCTGATCCCATCACCCAGGGCATCTACAATCTCCTGTTCCTTGACCTTCTCCTCAATGAGTCGAAAGACCTTGAAGTGGACTTTATGTATTCCCCTTCCTGGGGCGATATCTATTTTGATATAAATCCCAAGCAGGGAATCCTCCTGACTCCGGATTCTGACAGGACAACTCCGCCGTATAACCTTGGGCCGCCGGAGCAGACAAACAATTACGAATTCTTTTATGACATCTCCTATCCCGTCGTCGTTATCATTAGGGACAACCGCTCCCTTCTGTCCGAGGGTGAGAAAGGCTACACATTCCGGTTTGCTCTCGAGGCCAATATCCGCGGAAATAGGAATCTCCTGCAATGCAACACCGGCGATTGCGGCCTTGCTCCATTCAATTATGGCCAGGTTACCGGGACTTATTCGGGGACAGCAGCAACTCCGGGTGCCTGTGCTCCCGGGCGTGAGATTTTTGTATGCACGAAAGACTGCCTGCCCGCCTACAACAATGCAGGAAACTTTTATTTCGGAAAGTCAGTTTGCGGAAATGCCTGCTGCAATGATGATGCCAGCTGCGAGTTTGTGAAAAATGAATTTTTCACCTGCTCTCTGACCGGAACGAAATACAACACCGAGCCGGATTGCGCGATCGACTGCACTACGATAACAAATCCGCCTTTCAATATCAACACCGTCCAGACCGTCCTTTGCGATCCGGAGCAGCGGCTCTATGACAACCTTACCATCTCCGCCATAGACGCCAAAACAACCCAGCCCATAAGCGATGTTTCGATCACCTGGGGCTGCGGAAATGCATGGGAATGCCCGATGGAAAAAACGGGCGAAGATGGCGCATTTTCCTCAAAGTTTCCCTTCTGCTCCGGCGACGGCTACCTGCTCCTCGCAAAACAAGGATACCTGGCAGGGTTTAAGCCCCATTTATCGACGACAAACCTTTTGGGAAAGAAATCCATCCCTATTACTTTAGAGCCTATAAGGAGGGTGCCCGTCCAGGCAAGCTCCATTACCGTCACAAACCTTTTCCGCATCAAAAGGGCGCTCTTCCGCGATATGGGCAATTCAATCATTGATGACCTCTATCACGAGACATCCTCATCCTTTCCTGCGCCATTCCCGGGCGCGGGAGCCTCCGTTCAGGTGTCCGGTTATCTCAAGGATCTCATGGATGAAGTTGAGCAGGAATTCCATTCACCGACCACGTCAGGTGGTTCGACCCTCACCAAAGAAGGCCAGGCCCTTATGGACAAGCTATACGAGGCAAAAGCGAACATCTCAAGGGCAAAATCCCTTGTCGAAACCTACAAGTTCTGGCACGATATGGGCCGTGAAAATGTCATTGAGGCTTCCTATCTTGCTCGTGGTGTTCTAACCTTGATGTACAATCTCCTCCACGACGATGCTTTTGTCGAAAAGACGATCAAAGAGTACTGGGCAAACAGGGCAGCCTCATCAGGCTCCCCTATACCCTACACATTCCCCCGCACAAAATATTGGAACATAGGCCTTCCCGCCCCTTACACTGCCCAGATCACTGCTTATTTCCAATTCCTCCAGAACGAGATGAAAAATATTGTTTTCCTCCAGGAGGGCGAAAGAAAAGACCCTGCAGTTATCGAAAGATTCCAGCAGGCATCAACCCCATTGCAGCCGGAGCAGGAGCTTTTTATAACTGTCCAAAAAAAGAAAGACAGCCCGTACGAGCAGGAAACCCTCTTGACCCAGGCGATCATGAATCAGGGCTCTCAGCCTTTTATCGAGTTGGTGCCGGGAACATTTGACCTTTTCATCCAGTTCAGGGACAATGCGCCCTTTACCATCCCTCCATCAGGATATCTTCCTTCCATCGATTATGGCGGAGGCCTTTTTGGAGGCATAGAGATCAACCCGGACAGCAGGCAGTGGTCTGTTGCTAAAGGCCCCCTTGATGCCAACACCAAGGTCCAGCTTTACTTTTTCCGCACCGAAGCTACCGGGGGCTATGATGAAGTCCTGGGGGAGGTTGGTGACATGGCTTACTATTCAAAACGGTTCAGGAAGTTCATTGAGCCGGAGTTTGTTTCCTGACCGTCAAGTCCGGCGGGAAATCGCGGGGAATAATATTTCCCCCTCCCCGCAAGAGCCCATAACCCTACCCGAACGGCCCTACTCCGGGCTCAGATCCATGCTCCGCTATCTGGGTCAGCAGGGTCACATTAAATCCCGACGTGTCAATCCCTGCGGGGTTGAACTCAGCGAGCTGTTTCATCGAGTCGCATGACTGAGCTGTTTCATCGAGTCGCATGACTGCTTCAGGTATTTGTTGATGATGTTGTTGCAGACGGTATAATCCCCTTTCATGACAAACTCCATGTAGCATTGGTCGCGCCTCGATTCCCGTGTAATGGGGGCGCATTCTTCACTTTTCACCAATTGGGTGGCAAAGGAGAAATAGCAGTCATCCTTTGCGCCCTGGTCGAGAATCTGCTCGCATGCCTCCTTATTTCCCGATCCGGCTGCCACTCCCTCAAGGCAGCGGTGCTGGTAGCTGAGAACCTCGATACCCTGGCAGTAGGACACTGCCCGGCTATAATCGCTTTTTGCAACCTCCCTGATAGTGTCTATCGTCTCAAAAATTGATTTTCCCCTGAAGAGATCATCTCCCCCGGCTGCATCAGGAGGAGTGCAGTCTGCAAGGCAGGTTCGGTAATCCTCAGAGCTTTGGCACGTTCCATCGCCGCAGCACGGGCTGAGAGTTTCATGTGCGCAGGCAAAGTTGGTTTCTGCTCCGCATGTGTCTTTTGTGCATGCATTGTTATCATCGCAGGTTGGCGGGCATTGCTGGGCCGTTCGCGGAGTTAGGGAAGTTGCTGTCGGCAGGGTTGGCTTTTCCTCCACCTGGAAGCTTGCTGTCTTGCTGATGCTTTGCCCCCCTGCAGATAGGCTTACCTTGAGGTAATATCTTCCGCCGGCTAGATCATTTTTTAAGGGGATCGATTTCCTGCCAGCCAGCCCACCCTTAAGGGATGCTTCGTCAGCTTGGGATCCAACAACTTCGTCTTGAATGTTCTTTATTTCGTACATAAGGGATGCAGGATCCTCCGGAGCGCCCCCATCAAATGCCAGGGAAAATGATACTTGTTCTCCCGGCTTATAGCTCGTTTTTTCAAGGCTCACGGAAAGAGAGACTGGCTCTGCGATAATTTTCTTTCCCGAGAAATGATAGATTCCAAACCCTGCAATCAAGAGGACACTCAGTCCGACCGCAACCGCAATTGCAATCTTCTCTTTTGAGGGCCTTGCAATTGTTTTTTGTTCCCTTGCCTGCAATGAAGCCTCATGGAACGCATCCTCAATCTGGGCCGGGGTATAGTGGTATTGCAGCAGGTAAGCCTTTAACTGCTCATTGCTGTAGCCGGCGGCAAACTGCGTTTTCACATAATTAACGAGGCTTGATGCCATGCTTCCCCTCCAGCTCCTTCTTGATGAACTGCTCAACCTTCGCCGACATATTGATGCAGTGCTCCTTGCAGTGCTTCCTAAAATCTTCAAAAATAGATTTTTCGATCGTAAAGTTGTAGCGGTTTTTCATAGGGGCATTATCGCGGTTCTTCAGCGTAATATACACATTAATGCGTACATATCTCTATTAGTGTGTATACCACTATTTAAGGCTTTCCAAACTTTAGAAGGCGGATGGAGTAACGCAAAATAGATTTCGCCTTCTATGAGCAAGGACAATGATTTTCGTATGTGGATATCCTTGCCCATATTGGCGGACTTTAACAATTATCATCGGAATATTAAAGTCCGCGGCTATAATTTGTAAAGGACAAACAAGCTTATGCAAGACTTTTTTCTTTTCTGCTTTCTTGCGGCAAGAATGGAGAAAAAAACCCATCAGGAGGCCTGCTTGAGAAAGAAATTCTTCAGGGATTCAAAATCATCGAGGTGCTCTTTGAGATTTTCATACACCAACTCATCATCCACCTCGCCATATTTATGCACCAGGATATTCCGGAATCCCTTCAAGGCGAGGATGAGGCCTGCAGTTTTGCCGTCAAGGATTCCTTTCCCTGTGAGCTCATGGATGATAGAGTCATCATCCTTGGGGATGCCCAATCTTTTCATTCGATGAAGGATGTAAGCCATATCGATGAGCGTTTCAATAAGCATCTGCAGGAGCCTCTCGCAGGCTCTTTTGGTGGTGACCGATGCAGAATATTCTTTTAGCGGGGGCAGCTCAATTCCCTGGAGCTCTTTCAGATATTGGTCCATCTCGTCAATCTTAGACAATAGCCTTTTTTCCTGCTCCATCTTTCATGCTCCTCAGGTACCCCTCATAATGCTTTTCAAAAAAGCTATAGTCCTTGATGACCAGCCTTGCTTTTTCAGTTAGTGAATCTTCATTTTTGATGATAAGGGGCTTGTTATGGCTGATGACTTCCTTCCTCACATACAGGGGAAGCTGGTCAAGGATGTGGACATCAAGCTTGTCAGAAATTTTCTGGTAAGCCAATCTTTTCTTTGATGCTGCAAGGTTGCTGAGTTTTTTCACCGGAACGAGGCAAAGGTCAATATCCCTTCCGGAATTTCCAAAAGCAGAGCTCCCAAAAACAAGAACTGCAAGGACGTCCCTGTCGCCCTTTGCCTTTTCTTTCACCTTCTCCAGCACCGAAAGCATGCTCAAAGGAACGCCTTTGCTCTTTTTGTATTTGTTTAGCATCCTCAAGTCGAAACGCTTTTGAGTCTATCTTGAATCCATCGCGGGGGGCCGCCCTCCGTTCGGAACGAACCGGAACGCTGGATTCTCTCCTTCCCGAAGGGACAGGAACACTACGCTTACCCGTCCGGGGACGCAGGACTTGCCAATGTTATAGTAAATCGCACAAATATTGGAACATTTGGATATGCGATTTACTATACTAGCAAATCTCGCAAAAGTTCAATAATTTACGAGATTTGCTATTGCCTCGGGCGTTTCGAAGATGCTAAACAAATACCTCTTTTTAAATTGTTTGATGAGGGCATCCCATTCCGGGTTTTCCCCGGGTTTCTCATCCTAAATTTTAACGGTAAACATACTCTATTTAGCCCTAATGATGGCTAAATAAGTTACTTATCTACCGGTGAAAATATTAGAAAAGTTCAAGTTTATCCCTAAAGAAACCATAATAATGGCTAAATAAAAGTCTAACTGAGCATAAATAGAACAAAAAACTTTATAAATATATCCACCAAAAAGGCTAAATTAAGGTCTTTTCCAGTAAAATGAGTAAACAGATCCGGATTACAGTGACCAATCAGATAGATGACCTTCTCAATAAAGTGTCAAAAAAGCTCGGCAAGAAGAAAGCGATGCTTGCCCGCGAGCTCATGGAGCAGAAGCTCTACGACTTGAATCTTATCCAAAAAGGGTTTGAGGAGCTTAAGTAAAATGGCAGGAGACATTCACGAAAAAATTTTCGGAGGAAATGCCGCTGGCAGTGCTGCTGTCAGGAACTCCATCGGAAGAAAACACATGGGAAAAAAAGGCCAGGTAACTATCTTCATGGTCCTCGGCATCATCATCCTCATCGTCGGGAGTGTGTACCTCTACACCCGGGAGGAACGTGTTTCAGCTGCAATAGGGCCGGGAACCGAGGTCCAGATCGAGCAGGTGCCCTCAGAATTTTTGCCTGTCCAGTCATTTGTCGAGGGATGCCTTGGGCAGGCGGGAAAGGAGGGCTTGAAGCTTATCGGAGAGCACGGCGGCTTTGTCAGCCTGCTCGAAAACAATATCCGGACAAAGCCTGAGCCGACGGAAAGCGATGCAGTGGCGATGGCCCCCGGCTCATCCTACAGCATCCCCTATTGGTGGTATCTGGCTTCTGGCAACAGCTGCGAGGACAGCTGCCAGTTTACCATGGTTCCCGATTCAAAGCTTTCCCTTAAAAAATCGCCTGGAAAAGTTTCCATCGAAGGGCAGCTTGAAAAGTATATCGGTGAAAAGATAGGCATTTGCCTTGATTCTTTTAAAGAGCTCAGGAATCAGGGTTTTGATATCCGGGAGCAGGGAAGCCCCAATGCGCGTGTAACCGTAGCCCGCGGCCAGGTTCAGCTGTTTCTCACCTACCCCATTCTTGCATCCAGGAGCGGGGAAAAAGAGCTGAAGCAATTCATCACTGATCTTCCCATAGACCTTCCCGTTATCTACAACGCGGCAGAATCCGTCGCAAAAATAGAAGCCCAGCTTCACTTTCTTGAGCGCCACACCCTCAATCTCCTGTCGGGCTATGGGCGCCTTAACAATGATTTTCCCCCGGCGTTCTTCGAGATGAGGCCGGGAACGTCCTCTCCCGTCCTCTGGACCAAAAGCAAGGTCAAAGAGATTATCACCGATTATGTCTTGACGCCGAACATTGCATTGCTCAAGGTCTACGGCACAAGAAATTACGAGCCCTATCCCTTCCCCAGCGGCTCTCTTGCCGATTCATTGTACAACTCAGGGATGCTTGTTCCCGGAACATTCAACTGGAGCAATATCGATATCACTATCGAATACAATCCTTTCTGGCCGATCTACTTTGACCTCGACTGCGGGGATGTCTGCGGCCCGGAAACCATTGCGGATATGGCAATAACGAGGCTCATCCTCAACATCTACCGCTTTGTTTACAAAGTCAGCTTTCCCGCAAAAGTGACTATCTTTGACCCCGATGCATTCAACCGGGAAGGGTTTACCTTTACCTATTTCCTTGAGGCAAACATCAGGAATAACCGGCCGATGCTTACCGATTATGTAGGAAGCGCCCTCAATAACCCCCTTGGAGCCAGCCAGCTCTGCAACCTCAACAACAGGAACAGCGGCGAATATACGCTCGAAGCGAAAGATTCTTTGACCCAGAACCCGATCCAGGATGTCCAGGTCACCTTTACCGACGGCGCAGAAACCTGCCTCATCGGGACGATAACAGACGGCACACTCACCACGAAATTACCCATAGCCTTGGATGCCCTGCTTACCTTTGCAAAGCAGGGCTACCTCTCATCCACTCAAAGGGTTTTGCCGAGGTTGGATCAAAAAGAAAAGGTCCGTGCCGAGTTAGCCCCGCTCCTTAATAAAAAATTTGAGCTCAGGAAGCAGGTCCTCCAGCGCAGCCCGAATGCAAACTACTGGACAAGCGGCCTCACCGAAGCTCTCGACAAAGAAGAAAATGGATTTGTCCTCCTGACAAGGCTTGGAAATCCCTTT
Source organism: Candidatus Woesearchaeota archaeon (assembly GCA_016188175.1). Classification (GTDB taxonomy): domain Archaea; phylum Nanobdellota; class Nanobdellia; order Woesearchaeales; family JACPBV01; genus JACPII01. The sequence goes on from JACPII010000085.1 coordinate 9,523, forward strand.
GAGCAGCAGTTCAGCTCAGGAAGCGATTTCCTCGGAAACCAGACCCAGTTGAGCGGCATCCAGATAGCTCCCGGCGAGTATGAGGTGAGCATCAGCCTCTTCGACGACAGAAACATCACTATCATAGACAGGAATACCATCCTTCCTGAAGGGCCATTCACATTCTCTGTCGGCTCCGGCTTCAGGACAGGGGGAGCATTATTCAAATTTAATTTCACCCCCTACAACATCAAAAAAGAGAACTTCACCTTTTTGGCTTTGAATCCAGACCTGCATCCTATCCCCGTCAATGAACGGACAGTTGATGACCTTTCCTTCATCCAGGAGATTGACAACCAGTCGGGCAGATATTGGTTTAGGCTGACTGAGCAATTGCGGGAGGTGCCTGAACAATGAGCCCCCAAAACAGTTCCTGGCTGTGCGGAAAAGCAATATTCCTGCTCGCGCTCATCCTGACATTTCCCCTCTCAGCATCCTCCTCATCTGCATCGCTTACCCAGGAGAGAGTTTATGGCGCCGATAATGTCATCGGTTTTGTCCGGGAGAATGAGAATTTCATCATCAATGTTACCGCGACCATCCCCGGAGATCCGGTAATTGAGCCAACTCAGGTTTCCCGCGATAATCCCAACACCGGGCCATTCTTCGATAAATGTGAATCATTGGGAAACAGCTATTTTGCCTGTTCCACGAGCTTGAATGCCCAGCAGCTGGCGAACAATCCATTTACGCTGACCATCCGCCTTTTTAATGAGGACAAGACAAAAGAATCCGAAACGACGGTTGAAGGGACGAAAGATATCCTGCCCCCGCAAATATCCTCATTCCGCATTGTGCCGAACAAGACAAAGGCAGGGAATGTCAGCCTGCAATTCTCTGTCCAGGACGTTTCGTTCAGCCCCCTCGTTGCCAACCGCTGCTCCGGGATTAAGAAAATTGAATTTTCCTCCCCCGAGCGTGGATTATTCAAGACGGTTGGACTTAACGGCCAGCCCAACCTCTGCCAGGCAGCAGGCTCCGTGTCCGTCCCTGTAGATTTATTGTCCTCATCAGACGGAGTCAAATCAGTTACCCTCACCGCTTTTGATTCGTTCAGCCAGCAGTCGTCAGGTGATGCAGCTCTTGAGATAGATTCAACCCCCCCGACAATCATCCAAAGCTCGTTCCAGATCAAGGATGTTTCCCAGAATGATGTCAATTTCATCGGTGCAATTCCAAGGACAGTTTCCCTGTCATTTGCAGTTGCCTCTGATGATGTAAACCCCAACGGCGTCTTTGCAGACATCTCTTCGATCTCAAAAAACCCGCCGTCCAGCTTCGGGAAACAGCAGGCAGTTTGCTCCCCTTCCGGCTCGGATTCATTCCTCTGCGCCATTGCCAATGTCCAGATGGACATCAACGAGTCAAAAACTGTCCAGATCATCGTCAATGCGTCAGATGCGCTGGGAAATAAAGGCTCAACGACATTGGCAAAGCCCATCACGTTCGACAACAGGGGCCCGGTTATTGCATCATTGAAATCTTCTTTTTTTGACGAAGCGAACGATACAAGCTATGCGGGCAGGATAACCTCATTCTTCCTTGAATTTGTTGAGGTCGGTGTCGGTGTAAATCCGCAGGACGTTGCTCTGGATTTGAGCCAGGTAAGCTCCGGATTGAGCAGTGTTGCCCCTGACCGCTGCAGGAACGATGGTACTGCATTTACCTGCACATGGGCAAATAAGACGATTGACGGAGCCGATGGCCTGAAGCAGGTAAAAGTTCTTTCATCAACAAAAGACAAGCTCGGAAACCAGGTCACCGGTGTTTTTGCCGCTAATGTTACCGTCGATAAGGCTCCTCCGGCAGTTATCTCCTCGCAGTTCATTCCGACGGCATCGGGCACCGACCCCATATTCCCCGGGTTCCTCAAGACCGGAGATTCCATTGCATTGACGGTTGCGGTCAGGGAAAGAAATGATCCAACAGCAGCAATTGATTTCAGCAGCATCGTCACTTCAATGCCGGATCCAGATATTGCAAACTGCGCGAGAGTGGATGCTGAAGCTTTTGCATGCACATGGAACACAAGGCCAATTGACGTTCCCGGCCATATTGTTGCAGCTCTTCCTCTCGTGATACAGGATAAGGCAGGAAATACCCTTCAGGGCCAGCAGCCCATAAACATCCTCGAATACAATGCATCTCCCGTCGCGCTTTGGGCTCCTGAAGTTACCTGCTCGCCTGACTTGGTTGACCGCCAGTTAGCTCCGCTTATCAACATCAAGGTGTATTGCCGTGTCAGATTGAACCCGACATCACGGGCCGACCAGGAAACTCTTTTCATGGCCCTTGGGGATGATTGCACCGAAACCGTTGAAAATTCCCTTGATTTTATCGATGGCAAGCCAACCCTGAGCAATGCCCAGGCAGGCAGCAGGGAGCCTTTTATCGAGGTAAAACTCGTTAAGGATGCGATGAGGCTTGACCGGCTTGATTTTTCCTGCCCCATCCACATCCTTTCAAGGTTCGGAGACAAAATAACAAATGAATCCCAGAAGATGCAGGTCCCCATCGCCATCGGCCTCTACAACAATCCCCTGGGTGCCTTTGACACCACTATCAAAGAAAAAGTCCAGGATTCCCTTGATGCTGCAAACAACGTGTTCTTCGACGTCATCGGAATCTTAAAGGAGATTGTGCGGTATGCGGGCATTGTGTGCAATGTCCTCCAGACGATACAGAAGCTGAGGATTTTTTGGAATGTGCTTGGAGACAAATTAACGACCGCCCATCTTGCATCCTTAGGAACTCCGGGTCTTGAGCCGAAGCTGGGAATAGCAGCTGGAAAGGGTTGTGAAGGAGACGCACTGTATGACGAATTTGCTGAAAAATCTTACGTTGCATTCAACAAGTGGTGCAAAATACTCAACTGCCAGGAAAGCCCGAAATCCCCGGACAGCCACGCAACTGAACAGCCTGGGCCAACAAAGGAAGGTACTTGGTGGAGCGATACAAAAGATTTCTTTGGAAGCTGGAGGTATAATGGAAATAAGGTCTGGTCTGAAACGCCCGGCCTTGGCGGTGAAGTTCCAGGAGAAATCATGGACATTTCTACCTTATGGACTGGTAGGATTCAGCCGAAGAAATCACCCGAAGGGCGCTGGAACGAAGATTTATACAAAGGGAAAACATGGGGCACTATCGCAGATTTCTCCGGCCAGCAGCCATATCAATACATGAATGCCCGCGATAATCTTGGAGTTGCGTTATTGTTTGGATGCATCCCTGGCATCATCAACGGCCTCGAAAATATCAGGCAATTATACTGCATGAAGGCGGACTGCCTTGCAAATAACGCATTGAACAATGTCCCCCCGGCCGCTTGTGACGATTTGTTCTGGAACGGCGTCTGCAAGTATGCGATAGGGGAACTCTTCTCTCTTTGGCCGCCGACAGCATTTTTATTCAAATACTGGGGAACGATTTTAGATACCCTCCAGAATCCAATTACCGCAATATTCTCGGTTTCCAATGTGCTTGCAAGGCCGTGCGTTGTTGGATGCGGAACCACTCCGGGGCATTCGCTCCAGTGGAAAGCAAAAAGGTATCCTTGCGCCCTGGTTACCACAGCCGCCTACATCGGCGAGCTTGTCCGGGATGTCACAGGAATAATTGAAAGCTTTGATGATGACAAGGTGGATTACTGTGAAAGAGTGGAAGATTTGGATGAAAAGCTGTTTGCGGAGACGTAGGGAAAAAGTATGAAAAAAGAAATCATGGATTGGGATAAATGCGCCAAAGAATCCATCAGGAAGGTGGAGGCAGATATGGATAAAATCAGGTCGATGGTAAAAATGGCAAAGATAGAATTGGAAATCATAGCCAAAATTCCTGTTACCGATGAAAGCGCCTCAAAATTAGTCAAGGATTATTATGAAATCATCAAAGAGCTGATGATTGCACTGCTTTTATCCCATGGGCTGAAATCAGAAAACCATGAGTGTTTGATATCATTTGTTAAGCACCAATATCCTCAATGTGAGTACGAAATAGGGATTATTCATGAGCTGAGAGGAATAAGGAACAGGATAAGCTATGATGGATTTTTTATCGAAAAGGATTACCTGTCCGGGAAAAAGCTGGAGTTTGAGCACATCACGGGGATGTTAAAAAAATTGATTGGAGAGAATGTCCCTGAATTGGGACAGATGGACTAAAAATGGGACAAAAACGCATAGTGCGATTGTTTTTTGAGGAGCCGAGCAGGAATTTTGGCATCAGGGAGATTGCTAAGCTTGCAAAAGTCCCCAAAACAAGCGTTTCGCGCCATCTCAAAGAACTGCTTAAGGAAGGATTGATAACCAGGGGGAAAGAGGGATATTCAGGAAATGGCGCAAATCCGTTTTTCAAAGTTTGCAAAAAGATATATTTCCTGGAGGAGTCAGCTAAGTCAGGGATCATTGAATTCCTGCAGGAGAAACTTTACCCCCGGTGCATTGTTGTGTTTGGCTCCTTTGCCAAGGGGGAATACGTAAAAAGCAGCGATATAGACCTGTTTGTTCAGGCAAAAGAAAAAGGAATCGACTTGAGCAGGTTTGAGAAAAGATTAAATCACAAAGTCAGCCTATTTTTCGAAGAAAGTTTTGAAAACATAAGCGATGAGTTATTCAATAACATCATCAATGGAATAAAGCTTGGGGGGTACATAAAGCTAAGGTAAAATGGCGGCAGGCAAAAAAATGTCCGGGGGTGCAGGCGGAAATGTCCGAAAAGCCATTTCAGCAATAATTGCTGGTTTCCCGACAGCAAAAGAAGCCGTGGAGGGGTGGCTCAGCAGCTCAAAATGCAGGAACAACTCTGCACTGCTGGGCGAAAAGCATTATATTCAGGATTTGGATGTCTCGCACACCACCATTCTGCGAATGGTGGAGCGAGGTGGTGTGTGAGGCGGAAAAAAGGTAGCCGACCCGAGCGACCGAAGGGAGCGAGCATGCCGCCCGTCTTTGGCGGGCGGTGGTCGGCGAACTTTTGACGGAAGCGGTTTGCGGAGACGTAGGGAAAAAGTATGAAAGCGCAGAACCTCAAAGAAACTCCAAGGGGCAAAATCAGGAGGCAGGCCCGGAAAGAGAAACGGGAGAATGCAGTCCAGAAATCTGGACTTAAGTCCGAGATAATGGACAGCATTTTGGAACTGTTCTTTGAGCATCCAGCGGAAAGATTCACGGTTAGGGAGATTGAGAAAAGAACGAAAATTCCGCGGGCAACCGCCCATGAATACCTGCATGCATTGAAGGATGAAGGGATGGTTGGAAAAGATAACGCCGCGCCGGATACCTTGGCATTTAAAACAAAAAAGATTCATCACTTCATAGAAAAAATAGTTGCATCGGGCCTGGTCGATGAGATAATACGGAAGGTGCAGCCCTCCTGCATCATCCTGTTTGGAAGCGTCAGGAAGGGGGAATCGGTAAAAGCGAGCGATATTGACCTTTTTGTGGAGAGCCATAGCATCGGCATCATAGATGCCGCCCCATTTGAAAAAAAGCTTGGCCATAAGGTGCAGCTATTCGTTGAAAAAGATATAAGAAATCTTCACGCCAACCTTTTGAACAACGTGGTCAATGGGATCAAGCTGTATGGGAGCTTTAAGGTAAAATGAAAGCGGCAGAAAGGGCGGGCATTGAGCTGATGGGCTGGATTGCATGTGAAAGGCAGTTCATTCGCAGGGTGGAAATTGATTGGGAGCGAATATCGTCAATGGAAAAGAAAGCTATGCAGCGGCTGGAAAGGGCAAAAACAGCTGGCGGAAGCCCATCACAGGTTTCCTTCATCGTGGAAGATTATTACGAGGTGATGAAAGAGCTGCTCATTGCCTATGCGTTAAGTTTTGGGATACGGTCAAAAAACCACCAGTGCCTGATAAGCTTTTTTTACAGGGAAAACCCGGATTTCGAAACGGAAGCGCGCCTCATCGCCAGGATGTCATTTTACAGGAACAGGCTGGAATATTATGGGGAGGATACTCCCCTGAGTTTTTATGAAGCGAACAAAGAAAGTTTCGAAGGAATTATCCGCCTCCTGAGGGATCTGCTAAGGGGAAGGAAATCTCCTAAGGAAAAAAACAACTAACGGAACATGAGAAAACAAACCCTCAAAGAAACTCCTTCGTCGGAGGAAAGAAAATGAAGCGAGTCATGCCTGACACCAATATTTACGAATTCATACTGAGATTTGTGGAAAAAAAGGTCTTCGAGCAGGCACTCTTGGGGGGAAGCATTGTTTTTTATGGAAATGCCATCATTAGGAAAGAACTCCGGGAAATTCCTAAGGTTGAGCAGCAAATAGTTGAGGGTAAAATGAAGAGCTTGCGGAATGCCTTGCTTTCCCTGTATGACTCCATGGTCGGCAAGCACCACTATGAGATTACCTCCCAGATGGAGGAATTGGCAGGAAAGTATTTTACGGTGTTTAAGGAACTTGGGGGGAATGCCCCCTGGAAAGAGCTCGCCGCTGATTTAACTATCGTAGCGTGCGCCTCTCTTCATAATCTCAATTTGCTGGTAACTGAGGATGCCAAAACGATGACTTCAGACATTGCCCTGAAATCCTACCGTTCAGTCAACAAGCTCTTTGGATTCTCGACCCCATCATTTATCAGATTCCAAGAATTCAAAAACTTACTGCGAGGTGGTAAGCTTGATTAGGGCATCCAGGGCTTTTATTGACTCGGGATCATTCCGGATTTTTTCTACTTCGGCCCAGACGCGCTTAAACTCAGCTTCTTTTTTCGGCTTCATAAAAGGAAGGATATTTCAAAGGTATATAAGCCTTTTGGCAGGAAATTTACGGATGCCCGAATTCATCGATTATGTCGAGTTTAAGCGGAGGTTCTCCCTATGAATTCATTGACCGCCTTCACGAAATTAGGATCCTTTTGGGCTTCCTTGAGTTCCCTGGCAAGTTCCTTCCAATCAAGAGCCTTTTTTTGCTTCATGCGGGAGAGAAGATTCCCAGCCCATTTAAGCATTTCGGCAAAACCCTGAAACCATGAAACCCTTCAAACACCTCAAAGAAACTCCTTCGCTCGAGGAGATTATCGGTACGATCTTTGTGGTAGTCCTTGTCATCGGCTTCGGCTTCTACACCGCCTCCAGGCCGGGAGTGTTTGAAGTGACGGGGAAGGCGGGAGAAACCGGCCAATTTTATTTTAAGAACGATATCCTCTACCAGAAGATAGCAGGTGAAGAGGAGATGGTTCTTATCCAAGGGCATCCCGTTAAGAAACAAGCCGACCTGGTAAATGATATTATTTCTGGAAAAGTTGGTCAGATACTTTACATTGAGGCTTTCGGAGGGGCAATTACCGAGCTTGGTAAAATTGATGAGTTTGGCCAAATAATCATTAAGCCTGATACAACAACTATTCCCGAAAAGGAACTCGCATTGATTAGGCCGCTTGAAGATGGGCTAGTCCAGGGGGATATCGCTAACAGTTAT
>JACPII010000093.1 GCA_016188175.1 Candidatus Woesearchaeota archaeon
ATCTTTTTTCGTATGTGCATAGCACCCTAAGGTCAAAATTCAATTTATTGACTGTTATTGACGAGCGTTGCGGGGGCCGCCCTCCTTCCTCAGAAGGAACGCAAGATTCTCCCTTACGGGAACCTCCGAAGCGGTAGCGAGCGAGGAGGTTCCAGAAATTCCGATGAATTTCCCAGAGCCTCTGAACGAAGTGAGCGAGGCACAAGAAATTTATATGAGAAATTTCTTAGTGGTGATATGCACCTACTTTTTTCGGAGGGCTTTCCCCCTCTTTCACCAATGCATGTGCAATGCCTTGTCCAATGGGGATGGCGTAACCGAATGGCAGGTCTCAACAAGGTTTAAATACTTCTGGGCGCGGAAAACTTTCATGCCCGCCCCATTCCTTGAGATTGCAATAGCTGTCATCGCCGCAACTGTCCTTGCTTATCTTGCACGGCTTCTCAGGCAGCCGCCGCTCGTGGGGTATATCCTTGCAGGGATCATCCTTGGCCCGGCAGTCCTCAATGCCTTTTCTTCAACCGATCTGTTCCATACCCTCTCGGCGTTTGGCACGGCGTTCCTCCTGTTTATTGTCGGGCTTAACCTCCGGCTTGGCCTATTCAGGGACATAGGCCCCGTCGCTTTCTTCATTGGGTTTGGCCAGATGGCGTTCACCTGGCTCTCTGGCTTTTGGCTCTCGAAACTCCTTGGATTTTCTCCGGTTGAATCCGTCTATCTTGGGATTGTGGTTGCGTTTAGCAGCACCATCATCGTGGTTAAGCTTCTCTCAGACAAAGAGCAGCTCCAAACCCTCCACGGGAAGCTGTCGCTGGGCATCCTTCTCGTCCAGGATCTTGCCGCCATCATCGTATTGGTCGTTATGGATGGGATTGCTCCTGCCGGCAGCTCCTCTTCGGGGATTGCCGCAGCGATGGCCAATGGCATGGCTCTTGCTTTCATCGCATTTTTTCTGGGATTTACTATCATCCCAAAAATTTTTAGGTTTGCCGCCCGCTCAACAGAGCTCCTCTTTATTTCGGGAATTTCCTGGTGTTTTCTTCTTGCAGCAGTTTCAGCCTCCCTTGGCTTTTCTATCGAGATTGGGGCATTTTTGGCGGGGATTACCCTCTCTCACCTGCCCTTCAGCCAGGAGCTTATCGGGAGGGTGAAGCCTCTTCGGGATTTCTTCCTCCTGCTCTTTTTTGTCGTATTAGGCGCCCAGATGCTCCTCGGGGTTTCAGGAAAGATCCTTTTTTCCGTCGCTCTCTTCGTCCTGCTCGTCATTGTCGGAAAACCGCTCCTCACGATGGCGCTCCTTGGATGGTATGGGTACAAGAAAAAAACCAGTTTCCTGACTGGGATTGCGCTTGCCCAGGTCAGCGAATTCAGCCTTATCATCGCATTCCTCGGGCAGCAGATCGGCCACCTCACCCAGCCCTTTGTTGCTGCAATCACCCTTTTGAGCGTCACAACGATCCTCCTCTCCACGTATGGGATAACTGCTGGCGAAAGGATGTATTCCTTTTTTGGGCCGCTCCTCACCGTTTTTGAGCGGAAAAAAGCGCTTCAAGAAAACCCGCAGCCGTCCGGAACACCCTATGACGTGATCCTCGTCGGGTTCCACCGGATGGGCCATTCCATTTACAGCAGCCTCTCCAGCCAGTCCTTTTCAACACTTATCGTTGATATCAATCCGACGGTAACTTGTTATGCATCCCAAAAGGGCATCCCGGCGATGTATGCTGACATCGGTAATCCTGAAACCCTTAGCATTCTGAAGGGCATGAAACCAAAAGCAGTAATTTCCACTGCCCCCTCGTTTGAAGATAACCTTGGTTTAATCCAGGCATTCACATCGGCCAAAAAGCCGCTGCTCCTTGCCACGGCCCACCATATCGGCGAAGCCATCAGGCTCTACAGCGCCGGCGCAGATTATGTCATCCTGCCCCACATCCTCGGGGGAGAGGCGGTTGGCGCCCTCATCCAGAAATCAAGGTTCGACAGGAAAGCCCTGAAAGCCCATAAGCATCGCCACCTCAGGGACCTCCATAAAAGAAAGAAGCTGGTTCCCTCAGTAAAAATATGAGTGTATAGGTTAACATATTCTAGATAACATATGCGATTGCTGTGAGCCGACCGAGCGATCTTTTAACGGAGGTTAAATAAAGATATTCCCTCAGTTTTTAACTGATAGTGTAGCCCTGCTGGAAATGCAGCGGGAATATCTTTATTCTCAGAAACAAAGAAATTCCTTAAGAATTTCGTGTTCCAGAAATGCGTTGCATTTCTTCGAATCCGACCCGAGCGACCGAAGGGAGCGAGCAATCCCCCAGTCTTGGACTGGGGGTGGTCGGATTTCTTTTGAATGAGGTGGGCAAGGAAACCGATTGTTTCCGCAGTGTATGACCACTAGCATTTTCTTGCGGGGCGGCAACAATGGCGGAGGCGTGACGGGGGTCGCCCCCTACGGGGTGGCACGTAGGGCAAAATCCGCAGATTTTGACCGTCTCCCGCCAATGTTGTTGCCGCCAATAACATCAAAATCTTTTTATTTATTGTCAAAAACAAGGCAAGAAAATGCCGAGTAATATTTTGGCTCACCTCATTTACATTACAAATAACTCCTATTTAATTATGAATAACATAGATTCCAAGTATAAAACCCCATAATTAAGTTATAAATAACCCCAAAAACGTTATTAATCACATAACATTTATAAACCTGCCATCCCCGTATAGGCATAATGCCCAAAGAACCAGGCATGAAGGATTGTATTCTGCTCACGTACAGCTTGGCGAAGCTCTCTCAAAAAGAAAAAGTCAGGATCTTGCGTGAGCTGTTGGGCTATTCCAACAGGAAAGAGAAGGTATACCATCACGAAGGGCTTATCGAAGCCCATCATGCCGAGAAGATAGCCCAAAATGTCCTTCTGGTTCCATCCCTTAAAGCAGCCCGCTTTATCTCTTTTTTCGGGCAAAACAAGGTTGCGTATGAATTCCGCGAGGTCCAGGCCAAACTATGAGATCCTCAATGAGCCAAAAGGTTATGGGAATTTTCTTAATCGGCATACTCTCGTTTATCCCCATCGAGAGCACCGCCTCATTGGCCCTTCTCTTTAACCCGAAGGTTTCCGGCGCGGATAACGTCGAAGGGTTCGTCAAGCCCGATGAGCCCATCCAGCTTTCCGTGATGGGGCAGCTTCCCGGAAACATAGGCCTTAACGGCCGGCTGCTCATGTACGAGGCTGGCCCGAATGGAAACCCCTTCTTTTGCAGCGAAGTTGGCGCCTTTAACGAATGCCGGTATCTTGCATCGAAAAGCGAGCTTAATGGAAATAAAGTATTCTCTCTTCCTGCATTCCTCATTCCCCCATCGGGGCCTGTCGAAACAATATCCTTTGATGGGGTGGTAGATGAGATCCCCCCTGAGATAACATCCTTTTCCGTCAGCCCTTCCGTGATCGGGCAGGGCCAGGTCTCCCTTTCCTTCACCGTCGAAGAGAGGGCAAACAGCGGTTCCTCAAGCTGCTCAGGGCTAAAGCGGATCAAGGTAGCCCATGAATTAGGGGATAAAGACTTTGATTTTTTTGTTCCCGACTGCACGATAGCTGCCTCAATCCCTGTCGATGTCAGCCAGCTGACCTCCGCCGCTGACGGGATGATAGCCCTTGCTGCCGTTGCGTTTGACAGGCTCAACCAGGCTTCTCAGGAAAAGACCGCCCAATTCGAGATTGACCGGACACCGCCGATAGTCCTTCAGGATACCCTTCAATTGCTTGACGCAGCAAATAAAAAAATAACCTTTGCAGCAGGCCAAAAGGCAGCCGTATCAGCGGTCATCAATCTAACTGAAAAGCATCCGGACTTGGCAAAGATAACTGCCGATTTCAGCTCATTAAGCGTTGACAATGCTCCAAAACAGGGCGTTTGCACTGCAGTCGGAGATGCAGTCGGCTGCTTATTTTCCGATGTTGTTCTTGAAATATCTCTGACAAACAGTTATCCTGTCCTCGTGACAGCCACAGACGCCCTGGGAAACACCGTCTCTCAGACGGTAAATTACCCGATCGCTTTTGACAATGCCGCTCCCGTGGGAACCGGCCTTATGACTACTTATCATACTGCCTCGGGAGTTAATTTCATTGGCGCAGGCCAAAACAACATCACCCTTGCCATCCGGGAGGATGGGGCAGGCTTGTCCCTTGCAGACGTATTCCTCGATGTTGGAGAGATCAACGGGAGCACCGACATCAAGGCTGACCAGTGCATTAAATCTCCAGCAGTCACAGGTGGTTGGGAGTGCTCATGGCTCGACTATGTCCCTACAAAGCCTGACGGGTTGAAGCAAATTTCGATCACTTCTTCCTCAAAAGACGACCTGGGGAATCCCTTCGAGCCGTCCCAGCCCTTTGAGGTCATTATCGACACAACACCACCCGTCATCCAAGTTATGAATTATACCCCGTTGTTTCCGAGAAGCCCAAAACCATTGAAGATAAATGTGAATATCACCGACGAAAACGAAGGGCTCCTGAGGATTAGCGCATCTTCTTTCAGCGGAGACACTTTCCCAAAGGGCGGAACCTGTGAACGGGTTCCGGGAACAACCCTCCAAAGCTGCATCGTGAATGTTGAATCTCTCGTCACGGTCCCCGCAGACTCTTCCTTTAATGTCACCGTCATTGACCCTGCCGGAAATAAGGCGCAGGCTCAGAAAAGCATCAGGCTGTTCGCTTCCGAGGGAATAGGCCCCTCCGAATGCTTTGGCGCAGCGGTTAAGGAGATGATACCCAATAAGATTGACCGGCGCGTTGGAGACATCACCCAGCCGGATCCGTTGAATGTGGATGCCTATGTTTACCTCAGCCTCCAGAGGAGGGATGGCTGCGAAGATGCAGAAATATTGGACATGACCGTCGAATGCCCCGAGGCAGAAGGAAATCTGCTGTCGGCAAAGCCCTATGTGGACAACGAGTTTTCCCTTAACCCCTTTATCGCGCTCAAGCTCAGCCCCGCGGTCAGCTCATCGCCAGCAGACGTTGAGATAAAATGCAATCTGTTCCTCAATGTAAAGACAGATACCAAGGTGTTTGAGCTGCCGGAAAAAGAAGAGGTCAAGCCCATCATCAGGCTGTACAACAATGCCTTTGGGCCTACCGAAGTGAATGTCCAGAAAACCCTCGACCAGCTCAAGAAAGATATCGAGGACACTGCCGACAAGATTGAAGACTATGAAACCTACATGAGCATCTTCGGGAGCTGGTGCACGATTGCTCAAATCGTTGGACAGATAAACGGGCTTGCTCAGACGGTAAAGGCGACGATGGGTGCGATACTTGCTGCGAAGTGGACTGGGTGTGCAAGTGCATCTCCTGTCGGAACTGCCTGTATGGCTGCTGCAACCGCGCTTTGGAAAATAACCTGTAAAATTAATTCATATCTCCACAAAAAGGTCGAAACCTATATCTGGCCTTCAGGGTATCCGCCCTTTATCACCCCTGTAAAGCCGCCGATGGCGACCGTCATTGGGATGCTGTCCAAGTATGGCTGCATGGTCAGGTTTAACTGCGCCCTCTGCGACTTCAGCGCATGGGTTGACCTTGCAATAAATGTTGCCGGTGCTGTAGCTCAGAAGGTATCGGCAGGAAAGAATCCGCAGGATGTTCAAAGTGACTTGGATAAAGCGTGGGAACAATATGTTAAGGAAAAACAAAAATCAAAGATGCCATTTATTTCTAAAGAAAAATTTGCTCTTGAAATTGGATACACCTCTCCGCCGTGGATAAATCAGGCAACAGGGGAACCAATCTCGGGGCAGACCTTGGACACCTATGTCCCGGACCAATCAAACATTAAAACAACAATGGGTTACACTTATGACATAAAAACTAGAGAAGTAACCAACGTCCGTCCCCCTCAGGTCGGTTATATCCAAAAACATCTCGATAAATGGGAGGTTGGCGACCTTTCCTATCCAATTACATCAAGGCCATGGAAGCGTTTTGCAGACCAGACCATCCCAACCGAAATCCCCAACATCAACAGCGGAAACTGGATTTATGACCCGTACAGGAGCATCGAGTATGCAAAAGATTGTTTTTGCATCCCGCCGCTCGTCTTTAATTACCAGAAAGAAATGCAGCTGAAATGCCTCCAGCAAAACTGCTGGAGCGCTCACCTCAGTGCAGGCACCTCGCCGATAGTTTGTGATGATGCGTTCCATGAAAGGTACTGCCTGTACGTGAAAAGCGCCCAGGCAACAATCCATGGGAAGATGGATGACTTTTTCGATAATCTGATAGATTTTTTATGGGGAAACCTGCCTGATCTGGTCCTTTCATTTGTTTATTCAAATACCTGTTCAGTGTACATCAACGCCCATCCGGAATGCAGCAAACCTCCGGTAGCCGGGGCTTACAATTGGGCCTGCGGAGTTTTAGGCGCAGCTATGACATGGCGCGAGGTTGAGTCAGCCGTCAACACCAACTACGGCTTCAACAGGTATGAAACATACAACAAGGAATTATTGGGCAGCGGGGACTTCTGCTCGGGCGGGGGTAGCTTGGAATGACTTGGGTAAAATCAAGGAAAACGAACAAACCCGAAGAAGGTAAAAACATCATCGGAGGAAACCGATTAAAATGAATAAAACAACTCTTGCAATAGCACTTGCGATCCTCCTTCCCCTGGTCTCCGCCGACTTCCGCATCCCCGGCTGGTATGCCGTCCAGGACTGGGAACTGCAGGTCTGCTCCAAATGGG
>JACPII010000087.1 GCA_016188175.1 Candidatus Woesearchaeota archaeon
ATAAGAAGTGGGCAAAGGATGCGAAATATGGCATGAGATGGCCAGGAACAGAAGGAATTTTCTCGGCAGTAAAAGGGATATTTGGGGAGGAAACAAGGTCAAAGAATATTGACAATATGGTCCATGAAGTCAAAAGGAAGTTCTGGGCATATGACAGGATGCGCCAATATGCAGAGGTATAGCGATAGCTATGGAAAATTAAAGTGTAACAAGAACGAATCGTAAGAAAAAAATTCTGTTTTATTTATTCAACACGGCATCCCCCATTCCAACCCGCAATGAAACTGGACAGAAGATGCCGGCGGGCGATAAAGACAGAATTTAGGAAGCAATTGAAGAGTAAAAACCCCGACTTGGAAAAGACTATCGATGACATATTAGCAAAGCCCCTTGGACTTGACCCGAAGTTTGTCAGAGATTATCGGCTGAGCGCCAACCTTCTGACCCCCTCGGAAGCAATGCAAACCCGAAAAAGGCGAACTTGGAGGATTGTTGCATGCTTGGCCTCATTAACTGCGTTGTCCCTCTTTTACCTCGGGTACAGAAACGATACATTTAATAAAATTTTTACTCCATCGTCGACGGAATCTTTTAGCGTTCACCCCTCTTCCGATGATATTCCCGATGCAATACCTGGGGCAAAGGAAGTGATTCGGTATCCCTGCCCCGATGCAAAATATCTTCTGGTTAGGATTAAACAAAGCCATCTTACCTTCGAAAGCCCCGGCGATATTCTTGACCTCAAAACCCCTGAAAAAATGGCGTTATTGGCAGAAGCCTTAAGTCCTTTCTATAAAGAGTTAAACGCTGTTCAGATGGACATTGGAACTATCATAACGTATTTTACAAAAACATATGGGGTCGTTAATATCAGGGCTGAAGGGGTTTTTAAAGACTTAAGCAGGGAAGAATGCAGGAATCACTACATGAATCGTATGAGTATAGTCCTGAGGGACTTGAACATCCAAGGAGTGGCAGGCATTGATACAGCTATGCCCGATATTGTATATGCGCCAGGGGCAGCTTTATTTTTGGGAATGCTTGGCAAGATAAATGTTCTCCCGGCCACCCACGAAAACATTCAACAAATTGCAGAAAAGGTATTCAAAGGAGAATTGCCCGGGTCAGATAGGGATATTCTTCTAAATAGAGAACTTTCTTTGCTGGATTTAGTGACATCCAATAATGCTCCCTTTTCGCTTGTTGTTTATGGGGGAGAGCACAAATTCAATGAAGTTGTTCATCGATGGAATGAAGTATTCCCTGGAAAAACCATCTCTTTAATAGATATAATCCCTTCTTTTTATACAGATTCCCCAAAATAGGGTTTCCAGAGCTTGTGAACGAAATACTTTTCCATTGAAATCATTACATTTGAATCAGCATATTGGGCATTTAACCAGAGTTTAGGATTGAGGTTGTTTGGGCACCTGGAATCATGAACTCGTCAAGAAAAAAACTTCCCCAATTTTTCCTGGCTTTTTCCTTCGAGGACTGCTTCCGGTGCATATCCCAGTGCCTCAAAGATGCGTTCGACGGCAGGCAAAATCTGGTTGTTGATATAATAATCAGGGTCGTAGTCCTTCGGGGTTATCTCCTCGGGCATTTTAGCCCGGTCCCTGATCCGGTCGGCTCCTTTCGTAACGACATATTTGATGATCGCTCCCGGGCTCACGATAATCCCCATCTTTTTCATCCTTTCCGCGATTGCGACATGCGGCCCAAGGTTCTCATAGCTTTTGAGTTCTTTCGTCAATTGGGTAGATATCGTCACTTCCGGGATAGCAAGCTGGTGTTTTCTGAGCATTTCTACAACATCCCGGACGTGGGCAATGGCCTTCTTCGGGTTTTCCTCCTTAAGGATGATCCCTAACACCTCCTCCTGCACCCGTTTCGCGATAGGGCTCCAGTTTCTCCTGACCGTCTCAAAACCGCGGATTTTCAGGATGCCATTTTCATCGATAAGGGCATATTTCTTCTTTGCTCCAAATTTTCCGACCTTCGCGCTGACAAAAATGCCGCGGGGATAAAATCCCTGGAACTCAAGCTCCATAATTCCCGGAAGATCCTTATTGATGTCCTCCCTAAACGCAAGGGCGTCCTTTTTTGTCTTTCCGCTAAGAGTTAAAAAGACGCTGTCGGTGTCCGAATAGATGACGGGAAAATTTTTGGATTCTGCAAGGCTGATTGCCCTTTTGATATAGAATCTCCCGTACCCGCTTGTTGCCATTGCGCTTTCATGGCTGTACCAGCGCGCCATAGGGAAGCCCAAATACCCGTAGAATGCATTCGCGAGGATTTTCAGAGAATACGACCTCGCCTCGAGGAACGGATTTTTTTCTTTTTTCAGCATCGCAAGGACGTTGACCCTTGCCGAGATGATCTCGTCGATGAGCTTGGGAAGAAAGCCCCGGTGTTTGCTGCAGAACCATATCTTCTTTTTTCCGCCTTCAATCGGCGCAGGCGCCTTATCTGAACAGCACGGGCAGCAAAGCGTTCCCGGATCGATGTTGTGGGAAGAGATGACGCTGGGATACAAACTCCTAAAGTCGAACACGACGATGTCTTTGAAAAGCCCTGGCTTCGGCTCATGCACAAATCCGCCGACATAGGTTTCAGCATTCCTTTTTCCAAGCTCGTTGTCATGGGGCAGGCCGGGGGCTAATTCACCCATCTCAAATGCCCTTCGCAATATATACGATTCAACCAGCTGGGAAAATCCGACCCTCACCATCTCAGGCAGAGGAAGCCCTACAATCCGGGTAAGCTCAAGGATATTGGGCAGCAGCTTTTCAGTCAGTTTGTACGTAAGATAAGAATCGTGAAGGTTGTATTCCGCATACGGGCCGAGTTTTTCCGGATGGCTGTCCCAGATTTTATAGAGCTCTTCCACATCAACCTCGATTTTTTTCTCGCCCAGAAGCTCTTTGGAAACCTCATCGAGAGAAAGTTCTCCTGTTTCCATTGTCCCGCTGAGGGCTTTTTTGATGAAACGGTAGATATCGACGTGGTTGATGCCGACAATATCCGCCGTGGTCAGCCTTCTGCGCTCGACGGTCACTTCAGAATCGTCCAATCCAAGGTTTAACCGGACTTTGAGCTTTTCCGCCCGCCCCTTGATGAATGGCAGGTCAAACCCGTCAGAGAAATAGCCGCATAAGATATCGGGTTTGTAGGAGTTGATGACCGAGATAAATTTTTCCAGCAATTCTGCTTCCGATCGGACAAACTCCATCCCCTCAGTTTTGGTTGGGAATTTTTTCCATGAAATGACTTTCCTCAGCCGCTCTCCGTAGCAGCTGACAAGCAATATGGCATTGTCCGCATGATTGATGTCCCTTCCAGGCGGGCTGTAGGTTTCGATATCAAATGCAAGTATCTTTGGCTTTTCAAGGATCGTTTCTTCAGAGCTTGAAACGCGGGATAGGTGAAAGATGGGCACTTTAGCTTTTTCATCGCTCAATGATGCCTCTGCAGTTACCAAGGAAAAGGGGATAATGCCTTTATCGATGATGTAGCGTTTCCAGAAAGGGATATCATATTCGGCGCACAGCTCAACCGCATCCCAATCTTTCACCACCTCCCGGATGAGGGGGACATCCCTGGGCAGCTGGGTGATTATCTTGTATCCTTCAACATCCTTCCCTAAGAAGTGCTTTTTTACCTTTTCAACCCGGACAACCCTCGCCTTTCCCCCGGGAGCATCCACGGCAATCTTCATCAGCTTGTCTTCAATGTCTATTCCCTTTTTAGGGATGACATAGAAATAAGGCTCAAAATTTTTATCGACAACGCCGATTTGATTTCCATCCTTCGTTCTGCCAAAAAGGTACACAACAGCTTTTTCCCCAACGACCTTGTAGGTGACATCCATCGGGAAAAAGGCTATCCTTTCAGTGGCTGGCTCCATAAGGGGGCTATAACGGATGGTTATTTATAAAAATAGGGTTTATGAGAGCCTTTTGGCTACTACCCGAACATCTTCCCCAGCAGGTCGCTCTTGGTGATAACCCCTTTAAGCTCCCCGACATCAGATACCAGCACCATCGGATGGTACCTCAGGAGATTAGAGACTGCCTGGATGGACGTATTCTTGGAAACAACCGGGGGTGAATCTTCCATGATATCTTTTACTAAACTCCCGGACTTGCTCAGCAGCGCCTCAAGGATGATGGACTCCGATACGACCCCGATGCTCTTGTGGTGCTCGATGACCGGCAATTGGGACACATTGGCTTTTTTCATCTTGGCGATTGCCTGCTTTATAGGCTCCTGGGGGCTTACGCTGAGGATGTGCTTCGTCATGATTTCCCCGGCTTTGGCCTCGTTCTTCTTTTCAAGGCGCTCCATCGCCTCAAAGATATGCTTTGCCTTGGAATAGCTGGGATCTATCCTTCCTGCCTCTATCTTCGCAACAAGGCTCTGGGACACCCCGACCTGGCCGGCG
>JACPII010000010.1 GCA_016188175.1 Candidatus Woesearchaeota archaeon
CGGGCAGCTTGACTATTGCTATGGCTTTGCTCGCTCATAAGTAGATTTACCACCCGATAGGGGGGGCCGAGAAAGCAGTTAAAAATGTTGTGGAACGGGCTAGTTTCTATTGCTAATAGAAACACTTATCTACACTGCCCCCAATGAGGAGGCAGGGCTTGAAGCTCTTGGCAAATTTGAGTCAATATAGGGCAGCAAGTACGCTTATGCGGCAAAGGCCGGCGGCATGGCCTATTTGCCAAGCGTCGAAAACACACTGGAAAAGGATTAACCGATTGCCCGCTCACTCCAGGTTTACACCATCGGAGAACCTTCTGGCCCGCTGAAAAAGTATATAGGCTGGATCCTGTCCGACGCAGGCCAGAAAATTATGGAAGAAATGGGTTATATACCTCTCCCATCGGATGCCAGGACTAAATGAGCCCCCGCAGATTTAAGTTGCCACCAACAAACATACCAATCCTTGAAACAACAGAAATTGCCAATCGCAATCTCTGGGCTTTAGCCCAGAGTAAGATGGCAATTTCTGAGTCATAAGAAACACAAAGCGTTTCTTTGTGCCAGAAATGCTTCTGTATTTCTGAGCAGCTCAAAAACACGCCCTGCCTACGGAGAAACGCTTTTGCGTTTCTGGTATCCCTTTGGGACTTTAGGGCGGGGTGTTTTTGACAGATCACCGCAACATTTATATAGTAACTCTAAGTTTCTATATAGTAACTCGATGTTACTATGGTAATCCTGACCCAAAAAGAACGGGAGGCGGTATTGATTTTGTTCAAGGAATACACCACCTTCTTTAATGCCAATTCCATCAGCAAAGTCCTCTCCATAAGCCACGTCGGCGCCCAGAAGATATTCAAGAGGCTTATCCATGAGGATTTGCTGATAAGCAAAACTATCGGAAAGTCCATAACCTACAAACTTAATTTTGCCAACGATTACGCTGCTCATCTGGTCGCTTTTCTCCTTGCTGATGAGGCAACAAAATTTAACCGGTGGAAAGAAGAGTTTAGGGAACTCTTTAAAAATAACAGAATCGTTATGCTCTTTGGTTCAGCAATTAAGGATTATGCACATGCCCGCGATATTGATATACTGGTCGTATCAGAAAATAAAGAGCTCAAAGAAGTAAATGCCGTCTTGAAGAAAAAAGAAGCGATACTTCCCAAAAAAGTGCATACCATCCACTTAACCCATTCTGATTTACTGGAAAACCTTAAAAAGAAAGATAAAGCAATTGTTGATATCGTCAAAAATGCAATTATCCTTTTTGGGCAGGATACTTATGTAGGGATAGTCAAAAATGTCACAAGCCTCTAACCATGTTGATTGGTGCCTGAACAAAGCCAAGAAAGAAATTGCGGAATGCAAAAAATCAGGAAAAAGGCCAAAACACAGGGGGTTGCAGAAAGGAAGCCCGAGTATTGAAGACGCAAAGAAGCATCTTGCAAAGGCAGAGCATAATTTTGAAGGAATAACAAAATTCAAGGAGATTGGATTTTCCGATTGGTCGATGTCTGCTGCATTCTACTGCATTTATCATTGTTTCCTTGCAATCGCTGCCAAATTTGGGTATGAATCGTCAAATCAGACATGCACCATCGCCTTAATGAGATTTCTCAGAGAGAGCAATGGCATCCCGCTTGATGAAAAATTTATCAGGCTTTTGGAATATGAGGAGCTTGAGGATTCTAAAGTTGACAGTGTTATCAGTCTCAGAGAGAATTACACCTATGGGGTGCAAATTTCGGTTAAAGACGAGGCAAGAGTTAAAGAGCTCAAAGATGCCTGCAAGGAAGCTGTCGACATTACCAAAGAGATTATTTTCAAATAACTTCCTGTAATAGTTCAGCATTCTGAAAATGCCAATCAAGAGGGGGGAGAAAAATACTCTCCATTCGTGCATCGTCGGCGAGTCTCCAACAACTGAATGATTACGGCAGCCCCAAAGATTTATAATATAATCTCTTGTTTCCATATTCATGGCATCCATCCACTTCATCACCCAGGGCTGCTCCGCCAATCAGGCTGATTCTGAAATCATGCAGGGAATCCTCAGGGAAAAGGGGCATACTCTTGCTGATGACGAAAAAGATGCCGATGTTATCGTCTTTAATTCATGCACCGTCAAAGGCCCCAGCATAAGCTATTTTAAGAAAAAAATGAAGGAATTGGATTCTCAGGGAAAAAAAGCGGTCATTGCGGGCTGCATCCCCCAATCAAACCCGGATTTTGAATATCTCCGGGGGCATTCGCTCATCGGAACATACCAGATTGACAGGATTGGAGATGCTGTTGAGCAGACATTGGGGGGCAATAAAATAGTATTGCTGGGAAAGGAAAACAAGACACGGCTCAATCTTCCCAAAGCACGGATCAATCCACTCATCGAGATCGTGCCTATCCTCCAGGGCTGTTTGTCCTCGTGCACGTTCTGCAAGACAAAACATGCCCGGGGAAATGCATTCAGCCATTCCCCGGAGGAGATTGTAAGGGACATCAGCTGGGCTGTCCGTGAAGGGGCAAAAGAAATCTGGCTTACGTCACAGGATAACGGCGTTTACGGGCTTGACTTCAGCAGGAATGGAAAAGAATATATGAATCTTGCAAAACTGCTTATGCACATCTGCGCAATCCCGCGGGATTTTATGGTCAGGGTGGGGATGGCAAACCCAAAATATATCCTTTCGATGCTCGATGGGCTCATCTCTGCTTTTAAAAATCCAAAAGTTTACAAGTTTCTCCATGTTCCCCTCCAGTCCGGGAGCGACAAAGTGCTCGGGGATATGAAAAGAGGCTACACGGCTGCAGATTTTGTTAAGATAATCAGGCGATTTAAGAAAGAAATCCCGGACATTACTATTTCTACCGATATCATCTGCGGATTTCCTACTGAAACAAAAGGGGATTTTAAAAAAACTATGGAGATAATGAAAGAAACAAGGCCGGACGTCATCAACATCTCAAAATTCTGGCCGATGCAGGGAACTCCTGCTGCACGGATGAAACAGGCTCATGGGGCAGAAATGAAGGAACGGGCAAAAGAAATGACTGAACTGCATAAAAAAATTGCCCTTGAAAACAATAACCGGTGGGCGGGGTGGGAAGGGGATGTATTAATTGATGAAAGGGGGAAGCATGGGACATGGAAAGGGAGGAACTTTGCCTATAAGCAGGTGGTTGTTGAAACAGAAGCATTCCACCATCCTATGAATGGTGGTTTGCATGGGCAAACCACAATGGGGTGGAATGCTGAGTGCTCAAAGACGGCAGGGGTGAGCGAGGCGAACATGCCGCCGGCCCGTGACCGGCGGCCCCCTGCCGTCTTTGACAGCAAGGAAAACCTGATGGGGAGAAATGTTTTTGTAAGGATATATAAGGGCTCTCCGATTGATCTTAGGGGGAGAGTTCTCAACGAGGTTGAAGAAAAATAATTTACAACTTTAGGGTGCATTTTTTCTTTTGAAGTTTAACCTCTTTTCGGGTGGTTGTCACAATTTTATGAGGGAATACTGCGCGGTCTGGAGCGAAGCGAAAGACCCGCAGTTTGCGAGCTGACCATTGCGTAATTTTCAATAGTGTTAAATGTTCTTGTTCTGAGAAGGATGTTCATAACCGTTGCGCCGCCGCCTACGGCGGCGCATTTAAGGTTATGGAGCTAAAAACATGGCATACGCGACTAGCGAGAGCTTTAAAGGTTTCGTTCGCTCGACGCATGATACGAGGAAC
>JACPII010000086.1 GCA_016188175.1 Candidatus Woesearchaeota archaeon
CCCCCGAAACATTTAAAAGCAATTAACCCTATTTTCTTATTATTTTATTATTATTTTATCCTTTTTTAGTACTAATTGATGAATCGACAAGGATAATCCCGAAAAGGCTTCCTGAATGGTTAAAGTAGTTGTCAATAACGGCCAGTACAAGATTACTATTCCCAAAGAATTGGCGGAATCCAAAAGCTGGACTTCTTCGACGCGCTTGCGCTTTATAGAGACCCCTGACGGCACCATCCTTCTCAAAGAGATCCCTGCACAGAAAGAACAAAGGGACAATCCAAAGAAACATGGAGAAGCAGGATAATTTTTTCCGGACAAAAGCTGAAAACTCGGATGGCCCCCTTCAGGCTATTGAGAAATATAAAGTGCTGGTAAAAAAGTGGGAATCTCATCTCAACGGATTAAAAACCAGGCATACGCAAAAAAACATCACTGATGAAACCTATCACGCGCTGCTCATCGAGAAGATAGAAGGAAAGACGAGGGCAGAGTGGCTGGCTCACAGCAAATTTCTCCTGCAAGAGGCAAAAAAAGCTGCTGCAGAACTCCACTTGAGGGAAAAAGAACCCCCAACCCTGTTCAAGCTCAGGGTTGATTCGCTAAAGAGAACGCTCCGCAAAAAAAGGATAGCTGCCGGAGAATACCTTAGAAACACAATAACATCAAAAAAAGATTCCCTGGAAAACAGCCTAAAACAAGGCAGGGAAACCATCGCCCAGGAGCTTGAAAGGGCAAAATCGGGGATTAAACGGTTTGTTAAGCATACAATCAAACAAACAGCTGAACATTCAAAAAATGCCATAAGGCATTTTACCAGGAAATCTGTCCCTGGCGCGTTCTCCCAAAAAAAGCTCATCCAGGCTGGAAAAATAGGCGCTGCCGCTTTGCTTCTTTTTGCCGCATTTGGGCTCTTTTCATTGATAGAAAAACAGGCCAGTCCAACGGGCTTTGCCTCAATGACACAGGAAAATTCCTACACCGAAACCGTTGCCCTTTCTTTTTCTAACACGACCGGCTCCCCATGGTCTCCGCTTCAGGCTGGCCCCCTCACCGGGCTGTCCGTTTCCGGAAAGTATACAAAAGGTTCAGGGTTCTCTCTCTCCTTAACCTCTGGAAACAAAAGTTTCCTTATTTTTACAGATGAAAAACCATCAAACGAAGAGATAATCTCCTTCACCGCAGCCCCCATCGATGAAGAGCCTCCGGAGCCGGCAGTTATTCTTGAAACTGTTCCGTCTGGCAACGAGTCAGCTTTGGGCATCATCCTTCGGGGGCCGGAAAAAACAATAAAGCAAACTGACGAGGTATTTGCCTTTTCCGCCGCTCCGGAACCCGCTCCGCAACTCCAGGCGGATCGCCTCTGCGCTGTCTGGAAGGTTAACAACATTCCGGCAGCATGCAGCGGAAACTCAGGGTGCTGCTCTTTTGTTGGCATCCCCCTGCTGGATCCAGAAACAAATCCATGGAATGCCCCATTCTACCTTACCTTCGGCAGGTTTGGAGCCTCCTGGGAAAACACCCTTCAGTCAAGACTCGTCTATTATGACGTTAACCTTTCAATCCCGGCAGCTGATATCCGATACAGCAGGGAAGTTTCTGTCCCAGCGAACTTTGAGGAAGCAACAGTCCCATTTTCCAAATCATGCCTCGAAACCTGCATCCTCCCGAACCTGAACGATACAGGGTACACGTTAAACATCTCCATCACAAAGGGAAAGCTGTTCCTTGAACAATTTGACTACCGGATCGCACAGGAAGTTTCCATCTCAAGCGCTCCGCCTCAGCTTGATGCTAACATCTCCAACATCACCATCTACGAAAACGGGTCTCAAACATTAAACCTCTCAAGATATTTCTCTGACAGAGACAATGATAGCCCCGATAGGGTTGGTTTGACATTCACGTTTACTGCATCAGATAACATCTCGGCAGCATTCAAAAAGAATCTTGCAGTCCTCTCCCCGCAGCCCGGATTTAAGGGGAGGGTGTTCGCCCATATTGCTGCCTCAGACGGCTTCTACAGCACAACTTCAAATGTGTTTGCCGTTGAGGTCATCGAAAAGCCATTTCCTCTCGATGAAGTGACCATCCACGAGGCCATAAAAAAGCCGTTAATCAGGATAAACCAGCCGGTGAAATGGGTCAGGCAGATTAACTCCTCCGGCTCAGTCATCAACCTGACTATTGCAATCCCTTCATCTGCTTTTAACCTCTCTCTCAGGGATGTGGAAAAGAACAAGAGCATTTCTGCTTCAAAAATAATCATCAATGAGTCGGGAACCATAAAAAACCTCTCCGTTTTCAACACTGAAAAGCGATTGGGGCAGATTGAAGAATTAGAGGGTATGCTTCTTGCCGAAAAAGTTTTGCTCGTTGAAAAAAGCCCGGCAGCGGCTGAAAACATATCTTCGCTCAACACAGAGCTTCTCAGCCTCAAGAACGAAAAGAATGACCTTACAGGATATGTTGTTTCCTCCCGGCAGAATAAAGGGCTGCTTACCATTTTCTATGAACGGCTCTTCGGGAGTGAG
>JACPII010000089.1 GCA_016188175.1 Candidatus Woesearchaeota archaeon
TGGGTTTTAGGCGGGGGCTATAGGCGCGAAGGCGACCAGCATATTGGCCAAAGCATGGAAATGAAAAAATAAGTGAGGCATGGAAATGCAATACGCACCAATGGATCCAACTGCAAACAAAAGGCTTCATTCTGCCACCGGGTTAATTCCCAGCCCATTGATGATGGGTGTAGATGGCAGGATGATTGAACGTTACCAAAGGCTGATCACTCTTTACTACATCAAAAGCGGTGCAAGTGCTGTTATTCCTGGGGCGCATACGGGCCAATTCGCAAGAAATGACCTTAGCCTTTACAAAGACTGGCTCCAGTTGGTCAAGGAGATGACTGGAAGGTTTGATAATGATGGAAGGATGTTTTTGATGGCAGCTGCGGGAGGAAATAATGAGCATGCCATGAAAATGGCTGAGGCTGCAAAAGCAAATGGGTATCATCTTCTTATGGTTGCTCCGACTGCGTTTGAGAAACCCGATGGAGAACAACTTCCCGAAGAAGGGGCAATTAAACTTATGCAGGAAATTGCCGGGATTATTCCGGTGTATGGGTTCTATCTGCAAAAAGCTGTTGGGGGGAGGGAGCTTTCCTCAGGTTTCTGGAGTGAATTGTTTGATTTCAGCTACGGTGCTAAAATTGCCCCATTCAAAGTTGCGGAAACTGACAAGGTGATGAATGCGGCGGTGAGGCATGGCAGGCGTGATGAGCTGGTGATGTCAACAGGGAATGATGATGGCATCGTTCGGGATTTATCATCAATCTGGCATCATCCGGAAAACGTTGCAACCTATAAAAAGATCCAAGCTGGCCTTCTCGGGCATTATGCAACGGATACATATTCAAACATTAGATTGGCAGAAGATGTAAAATGGGTTAGAGACGGAGGTTCCCTAACGAAAGAGCCTTTCATAAGCCACTCAATGGGGGGAATCGGAAGTGTTGTTTCAAATATGAATTTTGCCCTCTTTGACGCTGATGATTTACCGAGAAAGCCACCATATCAAAACTCAGTTTTCGGGGTCCATTACCGGCTTGCAAAACTTCTTGGGCTTGACGCCAAAATGATGGCTATTCGCTGGGTTGGCCCTGATGGGAAGACAACAAGGGTCGAGTCAGGACGGGCAGGATTGGAACTCGAAATTGATAACCAATACCAGATTGGAATGGAACTTGGCTTAACTGATGAAGAATTTATCAGGCAAAACCTCGAACAGTGGAAGGCGATGATTGATTTTAAACACATTTAAAGAAGGTTTTTTTGAATCCTTGCTACTCGACGTCATCCGCTTCTTCCTTGATTCCCTTTTTCTTCGGCGCCTTCATCTTCTTGGTGACGGGAATCTTTCCCCTGCAGTGCGGGCATTCGACAACATAGGACGGCACGCCTAAAAAGGTTTTTCTCTTGTATAAGGCAGACCCTTCCCCCTGCTTTCCGCAATGGGGGCAGGTAAAGGATGCTTCGAGAGCCAGGCTCTCTTCGTGGGCAATTTTTTCTTCGGTAAAATTGCAGGATGGGCAGGTGTATTCTTTCGCCCGGATCTTAACCTGGCCGGACTCTACCGGCTTCCCCATGCTTGCGTTGCCGCACTTTGGGCAGAGCTTGCGGTAGACCCATGCTTTAACCTTCCCTTTCCCGCCCTCCAGAGTTCGGTTTGAGAAGTAGATGCACTCGTCCATAGAAGACGGTTCTTTCAGTTGCATACAATGAATCGCTCGGGGGATATACATAAACTTTTCGCTTTGTTGTATGCATTAAGCTCCTATCGGAGCGACCCATTATTCACATAATTTAAATACCTGCCCGATTATTTTTCCCTGATGAAACCCTACACGTTCCTCGACCATACCGCAGACGTCTTGTTTGAGGCCAACGGGAAGACTTTGGACGAAATGTTCCAGAATGCAGCTTTAGCCCTGCAGGAATCCCAATTTGAGCTTAAGACCATAAGCAGTAAAAAGAAAAAAACCATCAAGATGGGAGATAAAAATGCCGAGATGCTCTTGTTTCATTTTCTCCAGGAATTGATATTTCTCAAAGATGCTGAGCGGTTTGCCGCCAATGGCTGCAAGGTAAACATAAAGGAGATTGGAGCCGGAAAGGGATTTTCCCTGACTGCTGCCTGCACGGGGGATACACTGGATTTGTCGAGGCAGAAAACAAAGGTTGATGCGAAAGCGATTACCCTGCACCAGTTCTCCGTCAAAAAGGAGAAAGGGATATGGAGGGCCAGGGTGATTGTGGATATTTAGGGAGGTGTTCATTCTCCAGGACATGATTTCTAGATTGTTGGTATTTGTTTAGCATCCTCAGGTCGAAACGCCTTTGTTTTCCCGTCGCTGTCCGTTGCGGGGGGACGTCCCTTACGGGGACGCAGGACCATCATGCCCATTGTCGGGCGTTTCGAAGATGCTAAACAAATACGATTGTTGCGATAGTTGAGCCAGATAGAAGGAAAAACAATATGTTTATATACCAGATATGATATCTGATATACTATATATTAAAATGCCACTCGCCCACGTCACCGAAACAGGCAACATATCCATCCCCAAGAAATGGAGGGATGAAGAGCCTATGAGCTCAAAGCCGCTTAAGGATGCATGGAAAGCCATTGACCAGGAAATAAAGAGAAAGAAGATCCAATTTACTATGGAAGAAGCAATCAGGGATGACCTCTATGACTAAATTTGTTGATGCCAACATCATCATCAAAAGCTGGTCGGACGAGGCTTCTGAAAAGCTCATTGACCGCCTTAACAAGGAAGAGCATGCAACCTCTGTCCTTGCATTGGCCGAAGCCTATTACAAGTTGGAAAAAAAGGGCATCCGGAATCTTTTTGGATTTTTCCGGGAGGTTCTCGCTGGCATGGAAGTTTTCGACATTACCCTTGAAGACTTTTTTAATGCAATAAAAAATGACCTTCCCTTATCCATCAATGATAGATTGCACATTGAGGCGATGAAGAGAAATGATGTTAGGGCCATTATTTCTTACGACAAGGATTTCGACCATGTTTCTGCAATAACGAGAGAGGAGCCATAGGGGTGCAGGAAAGGATGGCCATAGCACAGATTTAAAAACAACAACCCACTTGCACATCCATCATGTGGTTCAACACCATCTTTTTCATCCCGCCGAAGGAATTTGACCATACGGGGCAGGAAAGGACAATAAGACCTGCATCTTTTACGTGCAGCGGTGAACCCCTCAAGGGATAATTCTCCTGCGGCTTTTCTTACCCCCTTATCCTTCAGTTTCGCCGTCATGGTTTATCCCTCCAACGGGAGCAAAACTTTTAAATAAACATACACATACACATACACATACTTGTATGGCAACAAAAACAATCACCATCATGGAGGATGCTTATAAGGCATTGGCGCGAGTTAAGGGAAAAGATGAAAGCTTTTCCGAGGTAATAAGAAAACTCGCCGGGGAAAGAAAAGGAAATGTGGAAGCTGTCCTTTCGTGCGCCGGCCTTTGGAAGGATATTGACGAAAAAACGGCCAATCAAATCGAGGGCGCCATTACGGCTTGCAGAAAATCCAGCACTAAAAGACTCCTTGAGAAAATCTCTGCACTATGATATGCCTTGATACATCATTCATTGTCGAACTTCTGAGAAACAGGGATGCGGCCTTAAAAAAGCTAATCGAACTTGAAGAGGAATTCTTAGTGGCCACAAGGATCACTGTCTTTGAGATACTCTTTGGAATTTTTCTCAGGGGCGGATTCGAAAAGCAGAAATTCAGTGAGGCTGCGGCAAAAATACTCTCAAATCTGATGATTCTCGAGCTCGATGAGTTATCATCTATCAGAGCAGCTGAAATCAAGAGCGCCCTTGTTAAAACGGGTGGTGACCTTGAAACAACGGACTGCCTTATTGCTGGAATAATGCTGGCACAAAACTGCAAAAGAATCATCACGAAAGACAAATCCCATTTTGAGAGAATTAAAGAAATTGAGTGCGTTTCCTATTAAATGCAGCTATTCCATCCAGCCTCTGGCTGGTGGTTGGAGTGATTTCCACTTCCAGAATAGCTGCATTCTCAGAAATCCGACCCCAGCGAGCGTTAGCGAGCGAGCAATCCCACAGTCTTGGACTGGGGGTGGTCGGATTTATTTTGAAGAACGCCCATTAAATCTCAATGATCTTCCCCCTTTTCCCCACATTCAGGACAACTGTCTTCCCGATCTTTTCCTCGATGCCTTCAGCTTCGTGGAAGTGACCGTATACCCTAAGGCAGGGTAATAGGGGGTTTACGCGAAGAATGCTCAGGCTGAAGGAAAAGAATCTATTCTCTGAACAACATTCCCCAAGAGATTCTCAGGATTCAAGATATCTAGATATTATTGGACAAAGAGATTTAAACTTTGCCTGAACAAATATTTATGACTTAGCATTAGGAATAATGTTTCTTTTTAAAGGCATAATAATCTTTCTCAATTGATGCCAAATAAGCCTTGATATCTTCATAAATTTCACCAATGGAAGGGGCGGAGCCCCAATTGCGACCGTTGGGGAGATCTCCAGTATAGGCACCTATTTCCCCCCTCCGATGCGTCGGTTCAAACTTATAATCATACCCCCGCTCCTGATTCCAAACCACCTTGAAAGTACCAGAATATTCAGCCCATTCTGATTTATCATTAAAGATAACTCTTATTGTTAAAGTGACACTCAATCCATTTCCATCAAAACCAACATGAACACTGCATGTATTAACCTGTTTCTTATCAGAAAAAAATGATGGGAATCCTTTCTCTTTGTACAAATCTTTTCTAAGTTGGAGCAATTCTCTCTCTACGGATTCTGGAAGCGCTGTCATAATTTTTCGTAATGAGCCTGAACTATTTAAATATTTGCCTGTTCTTCAGTATTAAGCTTCAATAGCATAGAGAAGGATTGGTCTCATTGAGAGCATACGCTCAATGAAGGATGCACTTCCCCATAGAACCAGAGATACCGAATTGGAAGCCATTCGACCTTATACATAGACCATTTTCTCAAATCTCAATAATCTTTCCCCTTTTCCCGACGTTGATAACGAGCGTCTTTCCAACTTTCTCTTCAATCCCTTCCGCTTCGTGGACATGGGAGCACAGCAATACATCGGGCTTGAAGGAGTCGATGGCCTTTTTAATCCCGGTCGAGCCGGGGAAGACATTCGTAAATTTCTCGATGTTCGTCCCGGAAGGATGCACATGGGTCACCATGATCTTTTTTTTCAGGTATTTTATTTTATCAAACCCTTTTTTCAGAAGGTCGTACAGCTCATCCTCACCGAGCTGAAACAAGCCGATATTTGCGCCTCCGGCTCCGAAAATGCCCACATCCTTGTAGGTGACGCTGTAGCCGTGGAGGTTTTTCACCCCGTACAGCTCAGCAAGAAAATCGGCCGTGGCGACCGTTTCATGGTTTCCCGGGATGAGCAATACTTTTTCCCCGCGCTTCTTGAAAGGCCCGACAATGTTTTCGGTGCTCTGCTCCATCATCGTCAAGTCGCCGCAAAGGACTACCAAATCGCAGTGCTCTTTTTCTGCCCTTGCAGCGAGCTTTTCGGCTAAATCCATGTCCCCGTGAAGATCGCCGGCTGCCAAAATCCTCAGCTTGGAGGCAGGGTCGTTGAGCTTTTTCTCCCCGGAATCCTTGGGGGGGGCTGATTCCTGCGGTTTCTTTTTGCTATCTCCCGGCTTCTTCCCTTGGGTCCCTTTTGCCATTTTTAACAGATAGAAGAAACCTTCCTTTAAAAAGGTTGGGGAGAGCAGGGAAAAAGAGGTTCAAAAAATTGAACCATTATAAAACGGACTGCGCTTCGCTTGGGCATAGTCTACACCAACAGGATTAGTTAAACGAATGGGTTAGAAGCCACGAACGATTGAGCCAGCAAGGAAAGGTATCCTAACGCTCAATAACTTTTGCACTTTTTCCGGTGAGGTCAACGAGGGTTGAGGGCCTGCCGTGCTTTTCGCCTTCGAAAACAATAAATTCAACATGATTGCTCACGTGTTCGTCAAGGTTGTCCAACGAGGTCATAAAATCCTCCCCGGCTTTATTTGCAGAAGTGGTAACGATGGGTATCCCTAACTCCTCAACGAAGCTGGAGAACCAATGGTCGGGAATCCGAATTCCCAAGGTTCCGATCCCCGGGGCAACATTAGGGGCAACACCGCCATTGCACCTTAAAATGAGAGTATACGGGCCGGGCAGCTTTTCAAGCCATTTCTCGACCTCGGGTGTGACGTGGCAATGGTTCTTGATCCATGATTTGCTCGGCGCAATGATGGAGAAGGGATTCTGCTGCCTCCCCTTGATTTCCCTAAGGTGACTGACGGCACCAGGGTCTTGGGCGCTGCACCCCAACCCATAGATTGTGTCGGTGGGGTGGATAAACGGCGTTCCGTTGGTGATTACCTCAAACAAAACTTCCTTGTTGTAATCCAAATCCTCCTTCGTGAGAATTTTCATGCATGGGGGAAAGTTTGAAGGTTTTTATAGTTTGCGTCCCAGATGCCATGCCCGTCCAAAGTTTTTTGGAACTCATCAACTATCCAGTTTAAGCCACTGGTCGCTGCATTGAAAATCAAAACTTTCTGCAGCATTGATGCTCAATCGCTTTATCTGCTCGAAAAAAAGCTTCTCAATCCGTTCTTTGTCAACAGTATACATGTTTTCACCTCCTGGAATAAAACAAAAAGGCGCGGCAGACGCCACACGGGGGTGTGTTACGGTTGCCTGCCTTGCTTTCCTCTTTGTTTATACTTTGATTATGGCGTGCTTCATTTAAATAGGCCGCGGCTGCACATGGCAAGTGGCAAGTGAAGGTAAGCGACGGCTGATAAGCAAGAATTTTGGCATTATGGGGGCTTTAAGCACAGGACAAAAAATAAAAAAAAGCACTAAAATGTTCCAAAAGCTTAAAAATATAAAACACTTTTCCAAAACTGTGAAACGTATAAGGCTTATCATCAAAGGGAAGGTCCAGGGAGTTTATTTCCGGCACCATACGGCAGTCCTTGCCCATAAGCTCGGCATTACGGGGTACATAAGAAATAATATGGACGGCTCCGTTGAGGTTGTCGCTGAAGGGGAGGAAGGAAAGCTGAATGAGCTTGCAGAATTCTGCAGCCACGGGCCTACCGGCGCAGTGGTTGAATCGTTTGAAAGGCGCGAAGAAGAGCCGTATGGGGATTTTGTGAGTTTTGGAGTGAGGTATTGATGGATTCCCGAAGTTATTATTACCAGGATATTCAGGTGTCAAAAAAAGAAAAGAAAGGTATAAGAAAAATGAGATTTTAATCTTCTTACAAACCGTGTTCCTCAATAAATTCCACAATCTCTATTTTTTTCTGAATATTGAGCGCTAGCTCCAACCCGTAATGCGTTGGTTTTGCAATCACCCATCCTTCATGAATAAGCTCATCGACAGCTTTGCTGATAATTCTTGAATCTCTCGCATGTCCAGGCAAGCCTATCTGCATATGATGGATGCTGGTATGATCTCCCATCCAGCACCGCATGTCAAACAGTTTCTTCACGATATGGACTTTAATCTTTTTATACATCCCACCATCAGCCATAAAACCTTACATGGAGTGCTACTATTTATAGTTTTCCAAACATTAACTTGAGTTCGTATCATAGAAACCTTTAAATACTTCCCTACATCCTCTTGGCTTATGCCGGAAGAAAGCGTTTTTGCAGATTATTTTGGAGACACTCCAATGGTAAGGATTCTAAACTTCCTTATCCATGGGAAAGATTTTGACTACTCGATGACTGAAATAGCTGATGGTGCAGGCGTGGGCTGGGCCTCATTTACCCGAGCATGGGAAGCACTGCAAAAAAAGAAGGCTGTTATCCCGACAAGGACAATCGGAAGGGCAAAACTTTTTAAGCTGAACACCCAAGATCCAACAGTGCAAAAGCTTGTAAAGCTACACTGGGAAATTATCAAGGCAGAAACGGACAAGATGCTTAAAAATTCCACAAAAAGTATGATCTCTGTTGAAGCATCCTGATGGGAGATTAAAAATATTCCTCAAAACTCACTCAGCTTTTTCTCTTTCGGCAGGCTTACCAAGGCTGCCTCTCCACTCTTCCAGATATGGAATCCCCTAAAATAGCAATATTTATATACGACTTACCACATCTGTATACAGTATGGCAGAAACAGTTTCTGTAAGGATTGAAAAGCCTGAGCTTCAGGAAATTGAGAACCTTTCATTGTTGGAAGGAATATCGAGGTCTGATGTCCTCAGGAGAGTATTGGACAGTGGGCTGCAGGAATTACGAACAGCCCATGCAGTCGAGCAATACCGCCTAAGAAAAGTTACTGCATGGAAGGCAGCCAGGCTTGCAAAGTTGCCGCTGAGCAATTTCATGGAACTCCTCGCTGCAAAGGGTGTTGATTTTCATTATGGATTAAGGGAGCTTAAGGAAGATTTGGGGGATTAAGGTGATTCTGAATGCCTCCCCGCTGATTATTTTTGGAAGGCTTAATAATATTCTCCTGCTCAAAAGGCTGTTTGGCGAGCTTATTGTTGCTCCGGAGGTTTATCGGGAGGTTGTTATCAGCGGAAAAAAAGGAAATGCACCGGATGCCCCCATCATCGAAAGCCATATTTCCAAAAAAGAAATTGTAGTTATATCCCCCTCAACCGAATATGCCCAGAAATCAAAAAGCATCAATGAGGTGTTTGGAATTGACTATGGAGAATCAGAGACAATTGCACTTGCATTGCAGCGGAGAGAGAAAAAGCTGGTTATTGATGAGATGCTTGCCCGGGAAGCTGCAAAGGCCCATGGGCTTGAGCCGCTGGGATCATTAGGCGTTCTCGCATTGGCCAAAAGGAGGAAACTGCTTTCGGTTGAGCAGGTGAAGGCTCTTGTCGCTGAAATGAGCAGGCATGGTTTCCGGCTAAGCCCTGAAGTGCTGATGAAGTTCTGGAATTCACTGGAAAGGTAAGGCAGAAAATCCTATTTGGCAGATAAGGCAGCCATCAGCTTTGGAAGATGATAAACTCTCAGCTTCACCTGAGAAAGATTACTTGGTTAATAACAGATAGATTATGCTTATAGCAAAAGACACAAATACTTAGACAATAAACATGTCTTTTGCTATTACGAACGGACAACTATTGTTCAAAATTTTTGTCCGTAAGTTTACCTCAAAACTCACTCAGCTTTTTCTCTTTCGGGCAGGAAACTATCGTTGTGGTGCCTTCTGAACCGCCTTCTTTCTTTTCGAGATCGAGAAAGTGGAGCTCACCCAGCTTGTTTATTTTCCTAGCCAATGTCCGGTAGGCAGATTTTCCGCCGGCTTTCTGGTAATGCTCAAATAAGTCTCCCATCTTCACGGAGCCATTCTTCTGTATAAGGGAAATTGCCATCTGCATGTCGCCATCTAAATCTTTTGAAGAGCCAAACGCGACCTGGGCAAATTTTCCCATCGCTTCTTTAACATGCTCTCCCGAAATTTTCCGTGATGCTTTGTCCTCAGCAATCATGCCTGCTTCTCTCAAAAGGGTCAATCCGATGCGGATGTCTCCTTTTTCAACGGCCTGCATGAGGACGGCTTCGAACGCATCGGGCTGGACAACATCTGGGAAAAATGCATGCTCGACCCGCTGCTGCAGGATCCCCCTTGTCTCCTGGGCGTTATAGGGCTTGAATTCGAGCTGCTGGAGCATGAGCCTTGACCTTACCCGCTCTTCAACACCCTGCAGCCAGTCAGGATAGTTAGTAACGACGATGATTGACTTCCTGAAAACCTCTTCCAGGATCGCGTACAAGAAATCCATATCCTCAACCTTGTCAATCTCATCGAACACGAGGACGGCAGAGCGCTTATTGAGCTGGTTCTTTACGACTTTGAACAGGTCCTCGGTCCCTTTGTTCTGGGTGTAGGGATAGCCTAACTGCTCGCACAGCTCGACATAGATCTTAAACGTTGAATTCTTTTGCCAGCAGTTCAGATAGAGGGGGATAATCTCTTCCGTCTGCTCCTCCAGTTCACCTACAACGTGCTTCAAGGCGACGGTCTTTCCGACTCCGGGAGGGCCGAACACAAAGACGTTTTTTCCGTTCCTTTTCTGGAACAGCGGCTGGATGCAGGATGCGACAAAACGCTGCTGGGTTTCCCGGAACGGTATCACTTTCGGCATGAAGGAGAAATCCAAAACTAATTCGTTCTTGAACAATGATTCTTCGGAAGAAAGCATCTTTTCAAAGAGGGCCATGCACTATCAAAGGCTGGCAGGAACGGGGATTATTTAAAGGTTGTTGGAAACTGCATGGGGTTGAAGGGTTAAGGAAAGGAAGGGAGCAGCGTTATTGCTTCCTTTTTCTATACCACCAGAGGCCAAGAATCACGAACAAACCTGCGATACCAAAAATTATTCCAGGGGAAAAACTATCTTCTTCGCCAGGAAAGATAAGGTCAACCGTTCCCGTTTTTTCTTGAGGGGGGCTTAGGGATGGCTTATTCTGAAATTCGAAAATAGCAGGAGCCTTTTGCTCATCAATAACTCCATCTCCATTAGTGTCAATTTGGAGGACGGGCGGATTTCCTTCCTGGCCCCCCGACATGGCCATTTTCGCCCCATGATTCACGGGAACTTCTGGGAATGAGCTATAGGAAATTGAGGATGAGGTTTCCCGGTAGGTTTTTATGCTTACCGTTCCATCCCCTGTGCCATCGATAACAGCCTGGATGGGCTTCTCCCCGGACACGAAAATCAGTTGAACATCACCGCCCGTTACCTCATAGGATGCTTCAGGAATTTCCTCTTGGATTGTGCCAGCTTTCCTCCCAACAACATTTCCAAACGAATCGTAGGCATAGAGATTAATGGGGCTGCCGGCACTAAACACACTAAAAGGCAGGCCGAGCAGCTTGTGCGCAATAGCTTTATGGCTCACATCGCTCTCAAAAAAGGCCCTGTGGGGAATTTCCAAAAGTATTCGCTCATCAACCAGATTTCCCACGCTCCTTGATGGCTCATTTGCCCATGAGCTCGTAATGGGAACTTTTCCATCCCCATCCTTTTGGGTAAATGTTAACACAAAATCATGGAAAAGTTGTCTGGTCTCGGTGGGCAAGCCCAACAACCAGCTTAAATCCTCACCAATAAGCTCAGCTGTCCAAACCCCAAGGGGGATGCCTTTAATAAACTCCTTTGTCCAGGCATTGGGCAATTCAGCTCTTGGGCTTCCAAATAAAATCATTTTCACCGCTCCCTTCTGGGGCCATTGCAGCTCCCTGTTGATAAAGTCGCTTTGGGGATGCATTTGCAGGATTCCCTCTCCCAAATCGCCGAGCTCATTTCCCAGGGCATTTTTAACGTTTAGGTTGTCAAAAAACTGCTTGAGCAACCTACAGCCCTCGATGCTCATATCATAAGACGGCTTTGGGCATAATTTGATGATGGGAACGACAAGCGGTGTTCCAAGATGGGGGGATCCAAGGGTAATAAATGTCCTCACCAAAGAATATTGCCCAAGATTGGCAAGGAAATACCTTCCCACAAGGCCACCCATGCTGTAGCCGATTAAGTCGAATTTTCCAACTTTAGTCTGGAGATTCTCCCACTGCCTGGTTTCTTGGTCCACCAGATCCTTCAGCTGGGATGCGCTTACCCGAATGTCCTGGGCTGTATCATCATACCAGTGCGGAACGATATGGAATCCATAACTCCGGAGCTTTGCCAAAAATTTTTCGTCAGATTGAAGCGGGGGATGCCAAAGCCCAGCAACATAAAAAACCAAAGGATTCTTTCTGATAATCGTTCTGGTAATGGTATTTTCATAAGTTGGCTTTTGTGAATTGCAATACAAGCCAACATGGAGGTAATCCCGGTCATTGTCCGCTGTATTGAGGGTACCAGATTCAGGAAAGTAGAGCAAGGATAAGCGTCCGGGCTCAGCCATTGAGGTTGTTTCAAGGTACAATTTTCCGAGCGGGGTTTTCCCCAGCCGCTCATTTTCTATCCGAGTTTGCTCATTTGGGGCACTGTTTTTTTCAGGATCCCATGACCAAACATAAGGTCTCTCAAGAACCGGAAGAACTGACGTAGGGACTTCCGCCTCAGGGGTTTGGCTGTTAGAAATCCAATACTTGAGAAGGCAGTTGTCTTTCCCAAGTTCAACAACACCGCCTCCTGTGTGGCTATCATACGTTAGCGACTTTCCTGCTTTTTCCTTCGGATAGAGGATTTCAATAAAGAGGGAATTTCCAGGATTGGCAAAAATGCTACCGTACTCTTTTCCATCAAGCCCCTTTTCGAAAACAACCTTTAACTGGTCAACGCTTACATCGACGGAGGCGGAAACTGCCTGAGCAACTTGCCTCACGGTAAATTCAGCCACAGTATCAAAGGCTTTTTGCTCTTCAGCCTGGATTCCGAATCTTTGAATTGCCTCAACATCCACTTTCGCAAGCCCATCCCGGCATTCAGGAGTGGCCTCAAGCTGAATTTGGTCGCCAGGGGTGTAATGGACAAGGTAATTGCATTGCCCTTCTTCGGTTTTTCCGGCAGATAAGACACTATCAATTTCGTCTCTTGTCGGACGTTTTACATCAGCACGAAAATAAACATGGGGAGATTCTTTTTTGGCATTAACTCCCGTCAGATAACTGGTAATAACCGCGATTCTCTTTATGATGCCAGTATTGTCTTTTGCGGGAGGCGTTTCTTCATTATCTGACAAAACCACAATGCTGTTTCCGAAGAGGAGAAGAGCAATGATTAGAAACATGGCCAGACATTTTATTTTTCTTTCCATAGTTAAACTCGCATTACTCTTAATGATCATTAACACTACGCCAATAATTTAGGGGGCAAGCCCAGGAAACTTGATACAGCAAACCTGTTGACCTAAAGGGACAACAACCCCGCCACCCGGGGTGGGTTGTGCCTTCTGGCATGCAGGGGTTCCATCAGGGTCCTCGACACCCCCCGCAGCCTCACAGGCAGCTTTAGAGGTACAATCATTGCTCTTGCATTTTTGGAGTTCACCCGCAAAACTCCCCATCCTTCCTGTAAATATCGACCATAAGACGACAAGGACGATGAGAACAATGGCGGCTATGATGATCGTATTCAGGGACATCCCCTGGCCTTTCTGCTGAAATCGAACCATAGAGGCTGTCTAGAAAGGCTCTGTTTATAAATGTTTTTTTTCGTCAGCCTTTACTGTCCCACACCCTTCTACTCGTAATTCTCATGCGCCATGAAACCGGCATATTCTTATAAAGGTGTTTCAATACCATCCTTATGGCATCTCTCCTTGGAAAATCCCTAAGAAGCTCCCTGGAAAAAATTTTCCAAAAGCGCGGCATTTCTGGAACCGCAGCACTTCTTGAGGAAGCAGACAAGCTTGCACTCGAGGAGCTGAAATACGAAGAAACGGTTGCAGCATGTATGCAGAATATTGCAAAGACGCTGTCTGACAAGGAGGGAAAATCAGTGAGGGGAATGCTTGAGCTAAAAAACTCGGAATATACCAGGCCGCTCCTCAGCTATTTCTACAGTATCAAAATTGCACTGAGGAAAATCCGCTTTATTCTCTTTAAGATAAAAAAATTCAATGATGCTAACATTGACAACAACCAAAGGATTCTCGACTCCATTAAGGAATACCGGACAGCCAATCCAGACAGCTCCCTTCCCGGAAGAATACGCAC
The DNA here is from genome assembly GCA_016188175.1 of Candidatus Woesearchaeota archaeon. Classification (GTDB taxonomy): domain Archaea; phylum Nanobdellota; class Nanobdellia; order Woesearchaeales; family JACPBV01; genus JACPII01. The sequence goes on from JACPII010000089.1 coordinate 13,684, forward strand.
TCTCCAGGCCCTCTTCCAGGAACGGAAGAGCCTTCGAAATGATCTTCAGGCAGTATTAACTGCCCTCACCGAGCCAATCCAAGACGCCATAGAGCAGGCTGAACGTGCAATGGACGATGTGAAAGGCTTCAATTACGATTCCGTCCGTTCCAGCCTGGAAGCATTACAGGCTCAACGCGGACAGCTGGTTGAAATCCTCAAAAAACAGCTTGAAGGCCTCTCCATCGAGCTCAAGCTGGAAAAAGACACTGAAAACATCGAAGCGATTGAAGATGCCCTGTTAAAGCTTGCAAAGCAGACAACCTGGAAAAACCTATCCATAATAAAGCGGCAACGGCTGATGGCCATCGGCCGTTATCTCTGCATTGCTGCATTGGCTCTCCAACTTCCCATTGCAGGGACAACCTATTTTCTTTCCTACCCTGTCGAGCCGGGAAAATGGGAGCGGCACCATGCAGTTGCCTATAAAGATTGGTTCGAGGAGCAGTCCAAACAACAAAAATTCAGGGTTATTGTATTTCCCAGCAGGCTTGGGCACCGCTTGAGGGGTTTTTTCTTCCCCAATGAAACCACGAGAAAACTGGTCATTATCTGCCACGGGAGGGCTTCTGATCTCTATGCGATGAAGGAGCTCATCGCATTATTGCAAAACGATTATAATGTTTTTATCTTTGATTTTTATGGCCATGGGAGCAGCGAAGGAGATATCACCACGACTGGAGTTTTGGAGCGTGAGGACCTTTATGGGGCAATGGACTATATAGTGGACAAACTTGGGTTTCCCGAAGGAGTTATCGTCGGAATATCAATGGGGGGGAGCATTGCTATCAGCGCAGGCTCCCAATACAAACCAGTTCGCGGCCATCAGGCATTCACTATTAAGGCAATCGCAACCAGAGGAGCGTTTGCTAATCTAACCCAGGATGCGTTCAACCACAGCCTCAAGAGCCATTTCGTCCCCTGGGTTGTGAGAAAACCTGCAATTGCCCTTGCCGACAGGGCAATCGGCTTAGGCTCTGGGAGCTTTAATCCCATCAACGACCTCAATCCCAACATACCTCACTTTATCCTTCAGAGCCGGAATGATCCTATTGTCGATCCGCGCTCAGCAATGGAGTTCAAGAAACGAGGCGGAAGAAATGTTACCATCCAATTGGATGACCTTATCCATGCCCCCATGAGTGAAGAATCAGTGAAGCCATTGGCTGACTTTATCAAGAAAACCTACTAAACTCTCACAAACTTATTTCCGGGCAAAGTCAACTTTGTTGTGCTCGGCAACAACAATGGTGCCGACGAAGCGGGGGTCGCCCCCTTCGGGGTGCTGAGTAGGGCATTTTGCCGTAGGCAAAATGACCGTAGGCACCATTTTTGTTGTTGCCAGATACCTCAAATTTTTCAAACCCATAATAGTTGACTTAACCTATTTCCTCAAGGTTTTTAAAGCTGCCAAGGGTTGAGGAATGCATGAAAAGGCTTTCCCTCGCAGACAC